>NZ_JBQLIA010000003.1:0-219504 GCF_056034345.1 Marinococcus sp. LNSP9103-4
GGAGCAGAAGAGGAGTCCTCAGCGGAATCCTCTTCGTCAGTGGAAGCGCCGGAGTCTTCAGTCTCGTCAGAGCCACCATCCCCGGAAGGAGCAGAAGAGGAGTCCTCAGTGGAATCCTCTTCATCAGTGGAGGCGCCGGAGTCTTCGGTTTCCTCAGCGTCCCCGTCTCCGGAAGGAGCGGAAGAGTCTTCATTGCTGCTGTCTTCAGTGGCTTCTTCTTCGTCTGTTGAACTTCCGTCATTTTCTGCTTCATCCGCCGTATTCGATTCGTTTGTGTTTTCATCGGAGCTATCACTGCTGTCATTGCCTGATGGCTCCGAAGAGTTATCCTCAGATTCCCCCGGGCTGTCGCCGGAAGAATCTTCAGAAGAGGAATTATCCCCGCCTTCGTTTTCGTTATTTTCATCTGTGCTGTTTTCTTCATTATCACTGCCGGAGTTGTCGCCTGTGTCCTGGTCTTCAGAGTTTTGATTTTCATTATCGTTGTTTGAAGAACCATTACTGCCGGTATTTTCTTCAGCGTCATCATTGCCCGAGTCATTATTGTTGTTTTCTGAGTCGCTGCTGTCTGAGTCTTCGTTGCTTCCGGAATTGTTATTGCCGGAGTCATTGTTGTCGTCAGAATTATCATTGCTGTTATTGTCGCCATCGCCATTCGAACCGCTGACGTCAGCTCCGCTGGAATCATTTGATTCCCTGCCGTGAGTATCTACGGCGCGGACAGTATACTCGCCGTTTCCATCAGTATCAAATTCTGTGGTTTCCCGGTCGATTACATTGTCAACTTCGTCGCCGTCATTAAAGATACGATAGCCGATCACATCATTATCATCGGAGGCTGACCAGGAGAGGGTTCCGCCATCATTAGAGACTCCAGTCACACGGGAAGGGTCCCTGTTATTTTCAGGAGCATCTTCATCTGGAACAATATTATCCCAATCGTCCGGCAGATATTCCTGAATCTCTTCTTCATCGCCGTCCAAAAGGTATTCGTCATTTAAAGAAATGCCATCTTCCATAAATTCAGAAGGAGTATCATCGTACCCAGGGTAACGATCTCCGTCGATGGTTACATATTCAATTTCTTCGAGACTGTCATCCTCTTCAGTAGGAGCGAATTCTTCATTGAGAATATCTTCATTCACCAGATCTGCTTCTTCACACAAATCGGTAGGCTGTTGACCGGAGAGTCCGCATATTTCTTCTGTAGATATGCCATCCGGTTCAGAGAATGTGTCCCCAGTCCCGATTAAATCGTCCTCCGTCTCGGAAGCGGCATTCATAATATCGGCCCAAATCTGCTGAGTTCTCTGCGAATAAGAGAGCCCCTGCGCATCTTCAATGCCAATCTGTTCATTATACCCAAGCCATAGGCCGAAGGTTACGTTGGGATTATAGCCGACGAACCAGGAGTCGATCTGATTATTTGTCGTACCCGTCTTTCCGGCCCAGTCACCGTCAATATTCAGACGATCAGGAAGAGAGCTTGCAGTACCGTCTGATCCTAATACGTCACGAAGAATATCTGTAATAAGGAAGCTGGTCTGCTCCGAAAAAGGATTGGTGGATTCTTCTTCATGTTCGAAAACAGCTTCGTCTGTACTGTCGGTAATAGAAGCTACCATGTAAGGTTCATGATGTTCTCCTCCGGCAGGAAAGGTCGTAAACGCGCTTGTGTTTTGTTCTACACTTACGCCGCGGCTGAGTCCGCCGATGGCAGTGGAAGAAGAAATGCCGTTTTCGACTACATTGCCCATACCAAGATCATTAAGAGCTTCTTCTCTGGTCGATTCGTCCAGCATGTCAAACACCCGTACTGCCGGTATGTTTCGTGATTCGGCTAAAGCACTTCTGGCGTCGATAAAGCCTTCATACTCTCCGTCAAAGTTATTGAGCTCGTCATCGTCTCCTCCGTATTCGGTAGGAATATCGAGCAGCGTCTGTCCGGGATGCAGAAGGCCTTCTTCAATGGCGGGGCCATAATCAAGCAGCGGTTTCATGGTTGAGCCGTTCTGCCTGCGCGTCTGGGTAGCGTAGTTTAATGAACTTGTTTCAAAATCACGACCTCCGACGAAGCTTAAAATAGCACCGCTGTTATTTTCAATCATCATACCGCCGACCTGCTCTGCTTCGCCCTCTTTTTCGGGGCCAAAGTAGTCGTTGCCATCTACAGCTTCCTGCATAGCATCATAGGTGTCTTTATGAACCGTCAGTTCAATATCATACCCGCCTTCAGCAACTTCCCGGCCTGCTTCCTGGTTATATTGCTGAATGGTTTCCTGACGCTCTTCGTCTGATAAATTTTCTAATTGAACGTCGTCTTCGGCAAGCATTTCTTCGCGCATAATCCTTGTAGCTCTGCGCTGAGCTTCATTAATCAAATAAGGGTATTCCTGTGCTACTTCTTCTTTTGGTTCAGCAAGATTGTCGCGAATATCGTAATCCATTGCTTCATCATATTCTTCCTGGGAAATGGACTCTACTTCGAGCATATTGTTTAAGACTTCATCTTTCCTGTTCAGCCCTTGAGAGAGGTCGTCTTTTATTTCCCCGTTACTTTCAAATGGAGTGTAGGTGTAAGGGTTTTGCGGGAGCCCGGCAATGTAGGCGGACTGGGCCACGTTCAGTTCAGAGGCGTCAACGCCAAATATTCCCTGGGCGGCTGCCTGGGCCCCTGCGATATTTTCCCCATTGGCATTACGGCCGAATGGAACGATATTCATATAAGCCTGAAATATTTCATCTTTCGAAAAGTACGTTTCCATTCTCATCGCCAAAGCGACTTCTTTCGCTTTTCTTTCAAAGGATACTTCTCTGGTCAACAGCTGGTTTTTAACGATCTGCTGAGTTAAAGTTGATCCTCCCGTTTGAGTGGAAGAGTTCGTTACCTCCTGGTATGTAGCGCGCATTAATGACTGGGGATTAATTCCGTTGTGATCATAAAAAGCCCTATCCTCTGTAGACAAAAATGCATCCTGCAGGTTGGTTGAAACGTTATCGAGTTCTACACGCTGTCTCTCCAATTCTGAAGGCAGCTCTCCCAGTTCCTCTCCGCTGGCAAAATGGACGGTGCTGTTCTCGGCATAGCTATATATTGATTCCTGCATTTCTTCCTCCGTGTAAGCTTCCTGTCCTTTAACCAAGGAAGCGAAAAAGCCTGCACCGATTGACCCAATAAATAATAAAGCTAAAATAAAAACAATAAACAGGGTGAGAAATGAAAGACCAACAACGCGTAAGGTGTTTCTAGAGCTTGTTTGGTCGTGACGCCCCATAATTATTACGATCTCCCTTCTCTATGTAGCTTTGTCTTTGGATTCATACATTGACAGTGTTGAAAGTCTTGTGCTAAAAATAAAAGAAGTGCAAACTTGAAAACAAACTATAACATACAGCTATGAAGGATGAAAGTAACCATAGGACCTACAGTCACAGAGAGTCGACGTTAGCTGAAAGTCGAACTGCAGCCTTTGGCGAATTACACATCCAGAGCTCCTTTCAGATCTTTGATTAAAAAAGGTCTGAAACGGTGTAATGCATCGTTATCAACATGAAGCCGGGAAGCTTATGCTTCCAATAAGGGTGGTACCGCGGTCATCATCGTCCCTTTTCGTTTTTCGAAGCGAAGAGGGACTTTTTTATGTACCTACACTTATATATCCAAGTTTAGTGCGTTTTTAAACCAGAAAGGGGAAAGTTATGGGCATTTGGGAGGAATTAGAAGAAAGAGGACTTGTGAATCAGGTAACAGAAAGAGAGGGACTTAAGAATCAGTTAAACAACGGTCAGCTCCGTTTTTACTGTGGATTCGATCCTACGGGAGACAGTCTTCATATTGGTCATCTGCTGACTATTATTTTAATGCGCCGGATGCAGCTGCACGGGCATCAGCCAATTGCTCTTGTAGGTGGTGGCACAGGAATGATTGGGGATCCGAGCGGGAGAAACGCAGAACGCTCCCTGAATGAACCAGAGATTGTGGAAGGTTTTTCACAAAAAATCCGCACCCAGCTTGAAAAATATCTCGATTTTGACGGTGCGTATGGTGCAGAAATAGTAAACAACCATGACTGGCTTGGAAGCATGACTCTCATCAGCTTCCTTAGAGACTTTGGGAAGCATTTCAGTGTCAATTATATGCTTGCGAAAGAATCGGTGGAATCCCGTATTCAGGAAGGCATTTCTTTTACGGAATTCAGCTACCAGATAATGCAGTCAATTGATTTTTACTACCTCTACAAAAATTACCAGTGTACGCTTCAAATCGGCGGCAGCGATCAATGGGGCAATATTACTGCCGGTTTAGAGCTGATTCGTCGTCTTGAATATGAAGACGAGGAAAAATCCCCTGCTTACGGTATGACAATCCCGTTAGTAACCAAAGCCGACGGCACGAAATTTGGAAAAACAGCCGGCTACGCGATATGGCTCGATCCTGAGAAAACATCTCCATACGAAATGTATCAATTCCTGCTTAATACGGATGATCGTGATGTATTAAAGTTTATACGCTACTTCACGTTTATTGATCATGAAGAAATGAAAGAGCTTGAAGAAAAGATGCAGACAGTGCCTGAAAAAAGAGAAGCCCACCGGAGGCTGGCACAGGAAATCACCTCGTTTGTCCACGGCGGGGAAGCACTGAATCAGGCTGAAAACATTACGAAAGCTCTTTTTGGCGGAGGCGAGCTGACAGCACTGACAGCAGATGAAATAGCCCAGGGTTTCAAAGATGTACCATCGTACACGATGGAAGCAGAAGAACAAAACCTGGTGGATCTTTTAGTTCAAGCGGGAATAGCAGGTTCAAAACGACAGGCCAGGGAAGATGTACAGAACGGTGCTGTGTATATTAATGGTGAAAGAGAACAGAGTACAGACAAAACTGTAGGGAACAATGATTTAATTGACGATCAATTTATCATTATGCGCAGAGGTAAAAAGAAATATTTTCTGATTTTAAAAAACAATGGATAAAACCGGCTGAAAAAAGCCGGACAAACATAAAAATCCCGTGCAGATCGATATCTGCACGGGATTTTTACTATTAACGAGAGTAGTACTCAACGATTAGTGCTTCGGAAATTTCCGCAGGAAGCTCAGAACGTTCAGGGTAACGACTGTACGTGCCCTGAAGGTTGTCAGCATCAAACGTGAGATATTCCGGAACGAAAGAATTAGCTTCAAGTGCGTCCTGGATAGCGCTCATGTTGCGGGATTTTTCACGAACACTGATGGTTTTTCCTGGCTCTACGCGGTAAGACGGGATATCTACACGATTACCGTCTACAGTGATGTGGCCATGGTTGACCAGCTGGCGTGCACCGCGGCGGGTGCGGGAAAGACCGAGACGATAAACAAGGTTATCGAGACGGGATTCAAGCAGAATCAGGAAGTTTTCGCCGTGTACACCAGGCAATTTGCCGGCGATGTTAAATGTGCGCAGGAATTGGCGCTCATTTAAGTTGTACATGAAACGAAGCTTCTGTTTTTCCTGCAGCTGAACACCGTATTCGGATAATTTTCTGCGCTGCGTTGGACCATGCTCTCCCGGCGGATAAGGACGTTTTTCGAGTTCTTTTCCTGTACCACTGAGAGAGATGCCGAAGCGGCGGGACTTTTTCCAGGTTGGACCTGTATAGCGTGCCATAATGGCATCCTCCTCTATTAAAACAAATTTTGGTATAAAAACACTGTTGGCGAATCTCCCGTCATGCTCATTTTGCCCTCGTATGTCTTCGCCCCGACAGCTAGGGGTTACGCAACACACCTTGCTGAAAGCAAGGAGCAAAATGGAAAGCACATGCAAGGCTTGCCCAGGCTGTCTTTTACACAACCGTCATTATAACTTCTGGCTGATGGCAAGTCAATATGTTTAGACCGGTAAGATTTAAATAAAATTAATGGAAAATTTCCGGAGGAAATAAAGAAGCCAGGCAAGTATAATTTAAGCTTGCCTGGCAGAACAGCGAACTGGAGAAGGTTACGTTTTAGCTGAAAACAGCCCGTGTTCAATTTCATCGGCAAACTGACGAAGGAAAGACTCTTCCTGTTCAGAAAAGCGGTTCAGTACAGGGCTGTCAATGTCGAGCACGCCGTACACCTTCCCCTCAGGGGTGAACAACGGAACAACTATTTCTGACTGGCTGGCAGCATCACATGCGATATGGCCCGGAAAGGCGTGCACATCCTCCACGCGAACCGTCTGCTTTTTCTCATAAGCCGTACCGCAGACCCCTTTGCCAGGGGTGATGCGGTTACAGGCAGGCAGCCCCTGGAATGGACCGAGAACCAGTTCATTTTCTGTATCGTTCCAAATATAGAAGCCGACCCAGTTTACGTCGGTCAAAAATTGATTAAGCAAAGCGGAGGCGTTGGCCAAGTTGGCGGTTTGGCTGTTTTCGTCTGAAAATAATGCTTTCGCCTGCTGGCATAATGTATGGTAGCTTTTCTCTAAAGATGAGTCATAAGAAACTGGTTGAAAAGACATGAAGATCCCTCTTTCATTATCGTAGTTGCTCCCCTGCAAGAGCTGAAATATCGTTACTGCCTGCGAGCAGTCCCGAAGAGGCGTGGGCATCGGAGCCGTATACAAGCGGTATCCCCATCTTTAATGCTGATTGTATTACCGAGGGATGCGGGTACGGCTCGAGGCACCGTTCTTTGATTGTACCGGCACCGTTCACATCAAGTTCAAACCCTCTGGATTTAACCTCCTGCAAAATAGCTTCAATAGCATTTTGATCAAGAAAATCATATTCGTAATTTTTATGAAACTTTCGAATAAGCGTCATATGCCCGATCCTGTTCGGTGCGTATTTTCCAAGGTGAGTCTGAGCAGAGCGGAGAACGGCACTATAGTACAATTCCGCCGCTTTTTGCGGTGATCCGCTTAGACGGACGTAGCGGTCAAAGTGATCAGGTGAAAAATCTATACATATATATTCACTGTTTATTTTAATGAAGTGAGAGGAAAGAATGCAATCCTCGAGCTCAGGACCGTACGTGTTCATAAACTGTTCTGTATTTTTCTCAAATCCTTCAATAAAATCCACTTCGAGTCCTTTTTTAATGGAAATATCGCTATGGTATTCTGACTGAAGGTCATTTAAATCATGGAGATACTGATCGAGCTGCGCAAGCGGCATGGCACTGTCTTTATCCGGCACAGGATCTGTAAAACCCTTAGGAAGAGGAGCGTGCTCGGTGAAACTGATCGTTTTTATTCCGTTTTTGATACAAGCCTCAATATAGTCGTGAAACGAGTCTCTGCTTCCATGCGGACAGAAGGGGGAGTGAATATGGCCGTCACGGGTAATTGTCATAGGTATAAACTCCTTGTTTTGTGGAAAATATTATTAAAATACGGTTGGCGGAATTAAGAAATAAGGAAAATGGATTTTCTCGAAATTTTCTTTATCGTCATATAACAATCACTGCGTTTACATGTTATCATAAGTTAGAGCAAACATAGTTGAAAAAATATTTTGAGTACATTCGTGCACATAAAGTATGAGATAAGTATAAGTAACCCATAACGTGTAAATTATTGAAAACAAGGATGCACAGCGGGGAAAACTGGAGTGAGGAATTTGGCGACAACAATTGTAATTATAGTTCTGGTTATCATTATCGCCGCGTTTGTCATATACGGAGCATGGGGACGCAGACGCATTTACCGGGAAGTAGACCGCCTGGAGGATGCAAGGGCAAATATGGCGGACCAGCCTGTAGCTGAAGAGATTGCGCGGGTCAAGGGCATGACAATGTCGGGAGAAACAGAAGAAAAGTTTGAATCATGGCGCAAGGACTGGGACGAAATTGTGGGCAAGCATCTGCCTGATATTGAAAAGGCTCTTTATGATGCGGAAGAAAAAGCAGACAAGTACAAGTTTAGTCAGGCTTCAGAAATCGCTGCTGCTGTAGATACGCAGCTCGCCAGTATCGAAGAGGAGATCAGCAATATATTTCTGGAAATAGAAGAGCTGGTACATAATGAATCTGATAACCGTCGCGGCATTGAAGAGTCGGAACAGAAATATGAAGATATAAAACGGTTTGTTTCCCAGAACTGGCACACGCTCGGCAAGACAGCCCCGCTTTTTGATCAGCACATGCGCGACCTCCAGTCTTCTTTTGAAGCTTTTTATGAAGCGGTGGAGCAGGGAAATCAATCTGAAGCCAAACAGATCAGAGAGAAGCTCGATGAAGATTTGGAACGTGAAGAAGCATCGCTTTATGCCGTACCTGATATGCTTGCAAAAGTACGGCGGCGTCTGCCGGAAGAATGGAAATCCTTGCGCGCCGGGCTGTATGAAATGGAAGAGCAGGGATACCCCATGGATGCTTTTGCATTTGAACAACGACTGAATGAAAACGAAGCAGAAGCTGAACAACTACAGACGCGGATTGAAAACCTGGACCTTGACGGGGTTGCAGAACGCCTTACTGAAATGGATGCCTACAATGAAGAAGTGTACCGCATTCTTGAAGAAGAAGTGGAAGCCCGTGCCGAGGTTGAACGTCTGCTGCCTCAGGTTCATGAAGGCAGAGAACAGTTATCCACGAGGATGCAGACGCTGTTAGTGGAAAAAGAATTTATCGAAGCCAACTATCGGATTCCATCGGAAACAGACCATTTGATTGCTTCATCAAAACGACAGGTTGATGGAATTAGAAAGAGCGTATTACAATTGCAGGAGCAAAAAGAAAACAAAGAACATTCCTTTACGCATATTGAAATGGAACTAAAGCAAATTCTTGAGAAACAGGAAGAAGTTGAGTCGGGAATTCTGGAAGCAGAGAACCAGCTCGGCGTACTCCGAAAAGATGAAACACAGGCAATGGAAACGCTCGAAGAGCTGAAACGCCAGAACCGCATCGAAGAAATGAGAATGCAGCGTACAAGGCTGCCTAAGCTTCCGCCAATACTTTTGAATGAAAAAGAATCAGCGGATGATAAAATTGCCCATGCCGCTGCGGCCCTTTCTGAAACGCCACTTGAAATGTCGCAGGTGCGTGAAACGGTAGCTCAGGCAGAAGAGAGTGTGCGCACTGTTTCCACAATGCTTCGGCGTATGGAAGAGCAGGCGTTGATGACTGAACGTATCATCCAGCGAGGAAATTTATACCGGAGCAAAGAGGCTGAACTCGATCAAAGCCTGAAAGAAGCAGAAAGTGCTTTTCGCAAAGGCCAGTATGAGCATGCCCTGCAGGTGGCTTCATCATCTGTGCGGAAAATGGATGACCGTTTTGTAACAGAAGTTCTGCAGGAGTCTGACATGCAGCTGACAGAAGCATAATCGACAAGCAAATAGTTAAGAAGCCTGAACTCAGGCTTCTTTTTTATGATATTAGTGAATGCTGGGAGGAATTTGAAAATGTATTTTGATAACAGCGCGACCACCCAGCCATACGAGGAAGTGCTGAGTGCATACAGGAAAGCGTCCGAAAGTTATTTTGCCAACCCTTCTTCATTTCACCATAAGGGCGGTGAAGCTGAACGCCTGCTTGAATCTGCGAGAAGCCAGATTGCCCGGGAGTTAAACGTGGAACCGGAGCGCTGCTTTTTTACGAGCGGTGGTACGGAAGGAAATAATATGATATTAAAAGGAGTCGCAGAGGCGAGAAAAAATCTTGGTCGTCATATTATAACAACGGCTGTGGAACATCCATCAGTAATGGAAACCTGTGTCCACTTAGAAGAAAAAGGGTATCGGGTAACATATCTGCCGGTTGGCAGGGACGGCCGTATAGTTACAGAGAATTTGACTAAGGCATTGGAGCCGGATACTATCCTTGTTACGATCGGTCATACAAACAGTGAAACCGGTGCAATACAGCCTGTTGAGGCGATTGGAGAAATACTCTCTTCCCGCACTGATATTTATTTTCATACGGATTACGTACAGGGTGCGGCCAAAATTCCATTAAATATTGAAAAAGCGGGCCTGGATTTTGTTACGGTATCCGCTCATAAATTCCATGGATTGAAAGGTGCGGGACTGTTGTATAAGCATCCAAGAACGGTGCTTGAGCCTTTAATACACGGGGGCGGTCAGGAAAGCGGGGTCCGTTCAGGAACAGAGAATACAGCAGGTGCTGCAGCTATGGCCAAAGCACTTCGTCTGGCAAAAGAAAGCTATGCTGCAAACAGCAGCAGAATTGAAGAAATCAAATTGTGGACCGCGTCCCGGCTGCAGGAAAGCGGTGGAGTGATTAACTCTCCTTTTTCCGGAGGCTCTCCGTTCATATTAAATATTTCCTTCCCCGGAATAAAACCGGAAGTACTCGTTGAAGCGCTCGCGGAGAGGGGAGTTTCAATTTCTACTAAAACAGCATGTGCTGCTAAAAACTCGGAGCCATCTGCCGTCGTTTTAGCTGCTACGGGAGAGCGGAAACTTGCAGAAAGTGCTGTGAGGATAAGTTTCTCTGCAGATACAAAGAAAGAGGAAGCCGCTCATTTATGCAGCATCTGTGAAGAAGTGCTGCCACAGTTGAAAAAGGTTATGGAGGAACAGCAATGAGAGAAGAATATTTATTAATTCGCTTTGGTGAACTTGCTTTAAAAGGAAAAAACCGAAAAGAATTCGAACGGCAGTTAAGAGAAAACATTGATCACGCGGTAAAGGATTTCCCTCACTGTGAAGTACGGCGCACCTATGGACGTATTGCGATTAATCTGCTGGGGGAACCTGCTGAAGAAGTCATTGAAGCGGTGAAGCCGGTGTTTGGAATTTCCTCCATCAGCTATGCGAGAAAAGCGGATTTATCGGAAGAGGAGATCCAGCAGACGGCCTATCAAATGTTTTCGGAATATAAGGATAGAAAAACTACGTTTAAGGTGGAAGCAAGAAGGTCCAATAAAGACTTTCCTATTCATTCCACGAAGCTCGCTCCAAGCGTCGGAAGTTATATTCTCCATCATACCGAAGGCGTCGGGGTGGACGTGAAGAATCCAGAAGTAACCGTGGAAATTGATGTTCGCGAGCAGGGGGCCTATGTAAGCTGCGGACGTATTAACGGGGCGGGGGGACTGCCGACAGGCACTGGCGGAAAAGTAGTCAGTATGCTTTCCGGAGGCATAGACAGTCCGACCGCTGCATATTTAGCCATGAAGCGTGGAGTAACGATCGAGGCAGTTCACTTTCACAGCCCGCCTTATACAAATGAGCGGGCGAAACAAAAAGTGGAAGATATCGCCCGGGTTCTCAGTCAGTTTGGAGGGAGTATCAATCTTCATGTGGTACCATTTACCCGTGTTCAGGAAGCTATCCGAAACAGGGTGCCCGATGACCATACGATGACGATTACACGAAGAGCGATGCTTGAAATAGTAACCAAAATAGCGGAGAAGGAAGACGCCAAGGCAGTAGTAAATGGCGAAAGCCTGGGACAGGTAGCTTCCCAGACGCTTGAAAGTATGAACGTTATCAACGAAGTCACGAGTGTACCGGTGCTTCGGCCGCTGATTGCCATGGACAAAGAAGAAATTATCAGCATCGCTAAGCGTATAGGCACCTATGATATTTCTGTGCGACCGTATGAAGATTGCTGTACTGTGTTTCAACCGGCCAGTCCTGCCACTAAACCCAAAATTGGTTTAGTCTATAAATATGAAAAACGTCTGGATAAAGAGGAATTGTTTAAAGAAGCGATAGCTGAAACGAAAGTGATTTCTGTATCTAATGCAAAAAGTGGAAATGAAGAGTTTGAAGACCTTCTCTAAAGAGCTTTTTTCATTTGTGCAAGTGGTATAAAATGGAATTTCGGAAGAGCTGAAACAAAACGGGAAGTCGTCCGTAAAAAGGAGAGGCGGTTAATGCTGTGAAAACACTTTGGTATAACGGAAATATTTATACGATGAAAAAAGAAAAAGAAAAGGTCGAGGCAGTTTTAACCTCGGAGGGGACGATTGAAAAAGCAGGAGTGCTCGCAGAGATAGAAAAAGAACTGCAAAATGCTGCTGTCCGCCGGGTGGATTTAAACGGAAGCGCGATGTACCCTGGTTTTACAGACAGTCATTTACATATGATCGGGCTGGGGGAAACGATGATCCAGCTGGATCTGTCAGAGTGCACCTCTGCAGAAGAAATGGCTGCACTGATTAAAGAGAAAACAAAAGAAGTGCCCGCAGGTGAATGGGTCATTGGGGAAGGATGGAACGAAAACAATTTCCCGGACCGGAAAATTTTCCACCGGGAGGAGCTTGATGATTTAGTGCCCGCTCATCCATTGCTGCTGACACGGATATGCCGACACGCCGCATTGGTTAACACACGCGCCCTCGATGCTGCAGGTATCGATAAAGATACTCCGGACCCGGAGGGCGGCATCATTGTTAAATCAAGGAATGGGGAGCCTACAGGGTATTTGCTCGACCAGGCCGCAGACTTAGTAAAAAATGAAATTCCAGAGGTGTCCGAGGAGTATCTACAGGAGGCACTTGGAAAAGCGGTGAGTCATATGCATCAATGCGGACTGACTGGCGGACATACGGAAGATCTTAATTACTACGGCGGGTTTACGAGGACATTGAACACATTCAGAAATATTTTGGCCGCCACTTCATTTCGGGCGCATCTTCTCGTGCATCATGAAGTGTTTCCGGACTTTATACAGCAGGGTCATACGTACGGTCTTCTTGATGAAGGTCTGGAACTCGGCGCTATGAAAATATTTGCAGATGGAGCACTGGGGGGACGTACCGCCCTTCTCAGCCATCCCTACAATGATGCCCCTGAAACAGCGGGTGTTGCTATCCATTCGAGAGAAGAACTGAAAAAGCTCGTGGCAGAAGCCAGAAAAGAAAATATGCCGGTGGCTGTTCACGCTATTGGCGATTTAGCTTTGGAATATGTGATAGATGCTTTAGAAGCCTGGCCGGTGCCAGAAGGGGTGCGGGACCGGATTATTCACGTCCAAATTGCGAGGGAAGATTTGGTGGAACGGCTGAAGGCTCTGCCGGTAGCACTCGATCTGCAACCCCGGTTTGTGCTTTCGGATTTCCCGTGGGTCGAAGAGCGTCTCGGCAGAGAAAGGCTTCGTTATTCCTTCGCCTGGAAAACACTCCTCGATCAGGGAATCATCTGCGCGGGGAGCTCAGACGCTCCTATTGAATCTGTAGACCCGAGAACCGGAATTTATGCGGCTGTCGCCCGGAAAAACCCGGGGGAGATGCACAACGGCTATATGCCGGAAGAAAAACTAACTCCTTTTGAAGCCGTGGAGCTGTATACTGGAGGCAGTGCCAGAGCGATCAGCCGTGAACACGATCTGGGGAGAATTGCTCCCGGGTATAAAGCGGACTTCACGGTGCTCAGGAAGGATCTTTTTCAAATAAAGCCGGAAGAGATTTTAACAGCCGAGGTGGAAGCGACCGTGGTAGGGGAAGAAGTCGTGTTCATGCCCGAGGAGAGCAGAATCAAAATTAATATTGAAGCGGAGGAATAATGATGAATGCAAAAAGATGGTTTGCTTTATTAGCGGCAGCGGTGCTTCTTATCGTTTCGCTTGGCGCCCAGACAGCTTTTTCCTTGTGGAATACAGTTTCGAACCAGGCGCAAAATCAGCAGAATCAGGAGGACATAGTGAAAGAGGGCTCTTCAGACAGCCGGATAGCAATGCTTGATGTAGAGGGCACCATTCAATCCTCGGGCGGCTCCGGTGCTTTCTCCGGGGAAGGCTACAACCATGATGAATTTCTGAGTAATCTCGAAGAAGCCGGGTCGAGCGCAGATGTAGACGGTATTATTATTAATGTAAACAGCCCTGGTGGAGGGGTGGTTGAAAGTGATGAAATCCACGACGCTGTCGTCGAAGTACAGGAGGAAGAAAATAAACCTGTATATGTTTCGATGGGTAATACGGCTGCTTCCGGCGGCTACTACCTTGCAGCCCCAGCGGATAAAATAGTTGCCCATTCAGCGACTATTACCGGTTCGATAGGCGTGATTATGTCTTCCCTGAACTACTCCGAGCTGGCTGAAAACCTGGGCATTGAAGGCGTGAACATAACGAGCGGAGAGTTTAAAGACATGGGCTCTCCTACGGAAGAAATGACAGAAGAAGATCGGGAAATCATGCAGGGCATCGTCGACGACATGTATGAAGATTTTCTGCAGGTTGTAATAGATGGAAGAGGATTTAGTGAAGACGAGGCAAGGGATTTAGCTGATGGCCGTATTTATACGGGTGAGCAGGCGGAAGAAAATGGACTGATCGATGAGCTTGGGACTTCAGATGACACTATTGCAATGATGGAAGAAGATCTTGAACTCGGAGACGCTACTGTAGAGCGCTACACTTCGGAGGGATTTAGCTGGCAGTCGCTTCTGCAAAATTCCGTCCAGGGATTGTTCATTTCTGATGAGAAGCTGCTGGGACTCCAGGAACTGCTGAAGTCAGTCGGAAGCGACAGTCCGCGGCCAATGTATTTGTATGAAGGATAGGAGGGATAATGATGACCACAAATGGCGGCTATCCGGAAGACCCTAAGAGAGTGGAACAAACAGTGCCGGAAGGAAGCAACGAGAATGCTGGTTCTCTGTCCGGCTCAGCAGATAAGCAAAATGCCAATGAAAGAAATGAAGCGAAGGAAGAACTATTCGCAGGGTTTTGGATGCGCTTTTGGGCGTACCTTACTGATCTGATTATACTTTTTTCCTTGAACGGGCTCCTTCTCTCTCCTTTCTATTTTACGGGACAAGGAGAAATCTGGGGATTCATCACATTGTATGCTGTCTTTAACGCAGTGATCACCTACGGATATTTTTTACTGATGACAAAATTTTATGGGCAGACGCTTGGTAAAATGATTTTCGGTTTGAGAGTAGTCCGGGTGAACCGGGAAAAGCTAAAATGGTCCGATATCATTTTCAGGGAAATCGTTCTACGGTTTGCCTACCGCAGCCTGGTTATTACAAATCTGGCATATATCGTAGTAGCCTTTACACCACAAAAGGCTGGTATTCATGATATGATTGCGGATACGAGGGTCATTCATACAAGAAAATGAAGCCCGGAACAAAAAGTGAAGGAGGAGTAAGATGACAGCAGTAACGTTTAAAGAAAAACCGGTGACACTCGTGGGAGACAAAGTCGAATCCGGAGAATACGCTCCCGATTTCACTGTACTTGCAAATGATATGAGCCCGGTATCACTAAGTGATGCCTCAGGCAAAGTAAGGCTAATCAGTGTAGTGCCATCTATTGATACAGGTGTCTGCTCACAGCAGACACGGAAATTCAACGAAGAAGCTGCTTCGCTTGAAAATGTGGAAGTATGGACTATCAGCTGCGATCTTCCTTTTGCACAGCGGCGCTGGTGTGCAGCAGAAGGAATTGAAAATGTCCATGTACTTTCCGACCATAAAGACCTGGACTTTGGCAAACAGTTTGGTCTGGTAATGGATGAAATGAGACTGCTTGCCCGTTCAGTGATCGTCGTAGACAGCGAAGGAAAGGTTTCCTATAAGGAAATTGTTTCAGAAGGAACGAACCATCCTGATTATGAAGCGGCAATCAACGCAGCCAACAATACACACTAATGAAGAAAATGGCGCCTGCAAAGGCGTCATTTATTGTGTGTGCAGGGCTGGAAAGTAATCGGTTTTTTCCGTTTTCATTACTTCTCTTTAAAGAGCACATCTGCTATACTGGCGTATTGTAAAGTGAGAGTGGTGAAGCATTACGCTGCAGAAGGAGGGCGTGTCATGGACGAAACGACACCGGTTGAACAGCTTTTTGAATTGCTGGATGACCTTACGAAAACGATACAGCAGGAACTGAGTATAACGTATTTGGAAGCGATAGCCGAAGCCGGGGAGGATATCTTTCAGGGGACGGTGGTGCAGCGCATATCTGCAGAAGAAAAAGACCGTTTGGAGCAAAGCCTGGAAGAAAAGATGCCTGAAGCGATGGAGCAGGAGGATATTCGCAAAGCGTTTCAGCTCGCCCTGATTAAAGGAATGAAGCAGTCCGTGCAGCAGCATCACGCTATTACACCGGACGCTGTTGCTATTTTCATGGGTTATTTAGTAGACAAGCTGATGAATGGCCGTAATGAATTTGTTATTGCGGATCCGGCTGTAGGAACAGGTAATCTTTTATCAGCCGTATTAAACCAGCTGTCAGAAAAAAATATTGAGGCGTACGGTTCGGAGGTTGACGAAACGTTAATTAAAATTGCCTATACGCTGGCGAATCTGCAGGAGCATGCTGTTCAGCTTTTCCATCAGGACAGTATCGAACAATTCGGTGCGGCAGATCCGGATGTGGTCATGAGCGATCTCCCGGTCGGCTACTATCCGAAAAATCAAATTGCCGAATTGTACCAGCTCGGAAGCACGGACGGACAATCCTATGTGCATCATTTGCTTGTGGAGGGCATGATGAACCGGCTGAAACCGGGTGGTTTTATGGTGCTTCTCATTCCAAACAACCTGTTTGAGGATGAAAAAGCAGCGGAGCTTCAGGCATATGTAAAAAGACATGCGCATACGCTCGGTCTTCTTCAGCTGCCGGAAACGATGTTTCAGGCCAAAGAAGCATCGAAAAGCATATGGATGCTCCAAAAGAAAAGTCCTGATGTAAAACAGCCGGGGCAGGCGCTATTGGCAGAGCTGCCATCATTCAGCCGCCAGGAAGCGCTCCAGGATATGATGAAGCGGATCAACGACTGGTTTGTGCAAGAAGGGTTTATCAATAAATAAAGAGAGTAATTATTAGGAGTGGAGAACGAATGTCTACCATTATTGCTATTAATGCGGGGAGCTCCTCGCTGAAATTCCAACTGCTGCAAATGCCTGAAGAAACAATTATCACTAAAGGGGTCGTGGAACGGATCGGTCTGGAGACTCCTTTTATTACCGTAGAGGTACAGGGAGAAAAGAAAACAGAATATCCTTCGCTGCAAAACCACGAAGAGGCTGTAAAAGCCCTGTTGGATTCGTTAACAAAGTACAATGTCATTACCGATGTTAATGACATTGAAGGTGTGGGCCACCGGGTAGTTCACGGCGGCGAAGCATTCTCTGATTCTGTATTGATTACAGACCAGGTACTCAGCGAACTGGAAAATGTAAGCGAGCTTGCTCCGCTTCATAACCCAGCTAACATTGTCGGCATTAAAGCGTTTCGTGATATTCTCCCGGATGTTCCATCTGTAGCCGTGTTTGACACAGCGTTTCACCAGTCGATCCCAAAAGAAAAGTATTTATACGGTGTCCCTTATGAATACTACGAAAAGTACGGTGTGCGTAAATACGGCTTTCACGGAACCTCCCATAAATATGTCAGTCAGCGGATGACAGAGTTAATGGATCGGCCGGAGAATGATCTGAAAATCATTTCCTGCCATATCGGCAACGGTGCCAGCATCACGGCGGTGGACCACGGCGCTTCTGTCGATACGTCGATGGGCTTCACCCCGCTTGCAGGGGTAATGATGGGCACACGTTCCGGCAACATTGATCCGGCCCTGATCCCATATTTAATGGAAAAAACCGGTCAGACAGCTGCAGAAGTTATTGACACCTTAAATAAAAAGAGCGGCCTGCTTGGCGTAAGCGGAGCATCCAGTGATTTCCGCGATGTCGTTCAGCAGGCAGGGGAAGGTAATGAAAGAGCCCAGACAGCGCTTGATATATATTTGACGCGGATGCATAAATATATTGGTACCTATGCGGCCAGTATGAACGGCGTCGATGCAGTTATATTCACTGCCGGTGTAGGGGAAAACAGCGCCCTGGTCCGTGAAAAAGTGATGGAAGGACTTGATTTTATGGGCATTCAAATTGATAAAAAGAAAAACGGCGAGGCTTCGGGCGAGGCGTTTATTCAGACAGATGACTCCCGTGTGGCTGTCGCAGTGGTCCCTACGGATGAAGAAGTAATGATTGCCCGGGACACAGTCCGGCTCGGCCAGATTCAATAAGTCAGACTCAACTCCTGTTTCGATGAAGCAGGAGTTTTTTACAGAATATATGATATTTCTGCATATATTCTCTGGATAATGGGAAAGAAGGAGTAACAGTACTTTGAAAGGGGACAGATTTATGCAAACAGCCGAAATGCGCTGCAAACTTCCTGTCTCAGCATTAGCGGAGCGCTGCGATCCGCGCATGTTTTCCTTTCACACAACGAAAGAATTAACAGATAGAACTCAGGGAATGATTGGACAAGAGCGTGCAGTGAAAGCTATGGAGATGGGTTTGGAGATTCAGGATGAAAATTATCATATGTTTTTAACCGGAGCAAGCGGGCTTGGGAAAACGACATATGCCCGAAGAAAAGCAAAGCAGGCAGCAGAAAAAAGGCAGGTGCCGGCTGACTGGATTTATACATATTCTTTTGAGGATCCCCGGCGGCCGAGGGTGATGAGCATCCCCGCCGGAATGGCTGAGCCATTTGCTAAAGATATTAAAGAATTGATTGAGGACCTGCAGGAAGAGATTGCTGCGACACTTCGCAGTAAGTCCTTTGAGCGGAAAAAAGTATCTATGGCAGAAAAGCATGAAAAAGTGATTAATGAGCATTGGGAAAAGCTTGAAGAGGAAGCCGCGGCAAAGGGGTTTGCTCTTGAAAAAACAGAAGAAGACATCGTGGCGGTGCCTCTTAAAGAAGACGGTGACCCTCATAGTGACGAAAGCTATAATGAACTTTCAAAAAGCCGGCAGGATTACATCATGGAGGAGTCTCAGGCGATTACCAGACAGGTGAACGACTTTTTGAGACAACAGCAGGTGGCGAAGCGTATTTTAAGACGCCAGCTCAGGGAAGCCGACGAGCAGATGGTTCAAGCATCCATTCAGGGCTTTATATCGACTTTAAAAGATGAATATATCAATGAAGACTTACATAATTTTCTGTCGGACATGGAAAAGGACGTTATTCAGCACTGGCAGGAATTCCTCCCGGCAAAAGAAACCCAGGAAGGGCGTCCGGCCGCATCGAACTTTTCGTTCCGCCGGTATGAAATTAATATTTTGGTGAATAACAGCGGTAATTCGGGGGCGCCTGTCATTTATGAGTCCCATCCGACATACGTCAACCTGTTTGGAAAGGTCGAAATTGGCCGTAATGGAGGTTCGCCGGTGGACTTTTCCCACATCAGAGGCGGCGCTCTTCACCGGGCGAATGGCGGATTCTTAATCCTTCATGCCGCAGAGCTGATGTCGCATCCATTTGCATGGAAAGCATTAAAAAGAGCCATGCGGCTTGGCTATATCCGGCTCGAGACGCCTTATGAGGACTCTGATATATTTGCCAGTACTTACCTTGAGCCCGAACCCGTGCCTTTTCAGGCGAAAGTGCTTCTTGTCGGTACGAATGCTTTATACCAGAAGCTGCAAAAAGAAGATGAAACCTTCCGCAAGCTTTTTAAAGTGAAGGTGGATTTTACTACCACCATGGAGCGGACAAAAGAAAATATATGGCAGTACGCGACTTTTCTGGCCTGCTTTTGTGATAACAAACGGCTGCGTCCTCTGACATCGGAAGCAGTCGCAAGGCTTGTTGATTACAGCACCAGGGAAGCAGGTCACCAGCGTAAGCTTTCCATTAAATTTCACGAAGTGACATCTCTATTGATTGAAGCGAATTATTGGGCGGCGCAGGAACAGTCAGCCATAATTGAACAAGAGCATGTGCACGCTGCCTTAAAAGAAACGAATTACCGTTCGGCTCAGCCGGAAGCAGCCATTCATGAAGCAATTGAAGACAGAACAATCAATATTGCAACGAACGGAGAAAAAATTGGCCAGATTAATGCGCTGGTGGTAGCCCACACAGGAGATTATTCATTTGGTTATCCGACCCGTGTCACGGCGCGTACATATGCCGGCAGCGGCGGTATCGTTAATATCGACAGGGAATCGCAGCTTACCGGAGCCTTTCATACGAAGGGCCTTCATACACTGACAAGCTATCTGCAGGCGGAATTTGCAAGTGACCGGCCTCTCCCGCTTGCGGCAAGCATCACCTTCGAACAATCCTATCATTTAGTGGACGGGGACAGCGCTTCAAGCACAGAACTGTACGCGCTCCTTTCTTCTCTGGCAGAGGTACCGCTCCGTCAGGACATTGCTGTAACCGGGGCGGTCAATCAGTTTGGTGATGT
The DNA here is from genome assembly GCF_056034345.1 of Marinococcus sp. LNSP9103-4. NCBI lineage: Bacteria > Bacillati > Bacillota > Bacilli > Caryophanales > Bacillaceae > Marinococcus > Marinococcus sp. LNSP9103-4. The sequence goes on from NZ_JBQLIA010000003.1 coordinate 20,120, forward strand.
GCAGGCGATTGGAGAAGTGAACGAAAAAATTGAAGGCTTTTATTATGTATGCAAGAAACAGGGCCTCACAAAAACCCAGGGGGTAATTATACCGACGCAGAACATTAAGCATTTGATGCTTCGAAACGAAATCAGGCGGTCCGTGGAAGCAGGTGATTTCCATATCTGGGCGGTGGATACTGTAAAGGAAGGCATGGAAATACTTATGAGTGAACATGCCGGTGAAGTAGGAGAAAATGGATTTTACGCTTCTAATACTGTTTACGGTAATGTGCAGCAGCGGTTAATGGAAATGGCAGAAAAACATCAGGAATAAATGCAGCAGAGAGGCCCGGGCAGGCGTCTCTGCTTATTTGTGTATGCCTCCGCCTGCTTAGCAGAAACATTCAACACTGATTATGATTCGTGCATGCACATACACCGAAATGCATGATATTGGGCAGATAACGCATAAAATATCAAAAAAATAAATTTTTATACTAAAAAATTGTATTTTCCGGTTGCAAATTCTTTGTGGGCTTGTTAAAGTAATGAAAGAAGTTGAATACAGTAATCATAAACAAAGGCGCTGGTCCTTTTAATTTTTTCAAAACGATGTATAAAAATAATTAATCAAGTATGAATATTCAATTATAATCTGGAGGGAAATAAGAATGGCAGACAAAAAAGTAGTTCTCGCTTATTCAGGCGGGTTGGACACATCAGTAGCAATCAAGTGGTTGAGCAGTCAAGGGTACGAAGTGGTAGCAGTAGGACTTGACGTAGGTGAAGGAAAAGATTTGGAGTTTGTAAAAAATAAAGCACTGGAAGTAGGGGCGGTACAGTCATATACGGTAGATGCAAAGAAAGAATTTGCCGAGGATTTCGTACTTCCGGCCCTTCAGGCACATACGATGTATGAACAAAAATATCCGCTCGTGTCTGCGTTGTCACGGCCGTTGATTTCAAAGAAGCTTGTGGAAATTGCTGAGCAGACAAATGCTGATGCCGTAGCGCATGGCTGCACGGGTAAAGGAAACGACCAGGTAAGATTTGAAGTAAGCATTCAGGCTCTTAATCCGGATCTTGAAGTACTCGCCCCGGTCCGGGAGTGGGGATGGTCGAGAGATGAAGAAATTGCTTATGCGAAAGAAAATGATGTTCCTGTTCCGGTAAACCTCGATAATCCATATTCTGTTGACCAGAACCTCTGGGGCAGAAGCAACGAATGCGGTGTTCTTGAAGACCCGTGGGCTACACCGCCGGAAGGCGCGTATGATCTGACGAACCCGCTCGAAAAAACACCGGACGAAGCAGATATCGTCGAAATTGAATTCAAGCAGGGCAAGCCGGTGGCACTTAACGGCCAGGCCTATGAACTGCAGGATTTGATTTTGGAGTTAAACGACGTTGCCGGTAAGCACGGTGTGGGCAGAATTGATCACGTGGAAAACAGAATGGTTGGAATTAAATCAAGAGAAATTTACGAGTGCCCGGCAGCTATGACGCTGATTCAGGCGCACAAAGAGCTTGAAGATCTGACGCTTTCCAAAGAAGTAGCACACTTTAAGCCGGTCATTGAGAAAAAATTGAGTGAAGTGATTTATGAAGGACTGTGGTTCTCCCAGGTACGGCCGGCTCTTGAAGCGTTTTTGAAAGAAACACAGACTAATGTGACAGGTATTGTACGGGTGAAATTATTTAAAGGCCATGCTATCATTGAAGGAAGAAAATCAGACTACTCCTTGTACAATGAAAATCTGGCTACCTACTCAACACACGACGAATTTGATCATAATGCAGCTGTCGGATTCATTCAGCTGTGGGGTCTGCCTACCAAAGTACAAAGTGCAGTTAACAAGAAAGGTGTTAATGTATGACCAAACTGTGGGGCGGGCGCTTTACAAAACAAGCGGAAGAATGGGTGGATGCCTTCGGGGCATCCATTCCTTTTGACCAAAAACTGGTGGAAGAAGACATCCAGGGAAGTATTGCGCACGTACATATGCTGAAAAATCAGGAAATTATCACTGAAGAAGAAGCCTCCGAAATCCACCGCGGTTTGAAAGCGGTGCTTACCAAAGCAAAAAATGGAGAACTAGAGTATTCGGTGCAAAATGAAGATATTCACTTAAATATCGAGAAGTTTTTAATTGATGAAATCGGTCCGGTAGGGGGCAAGCTCCATACAGGACGGAGCCGGAACGACCAGGTGGCCACAGATGTTCATCTGTATGTGCGAAATCATACATACACCGTTATGAATTCCATCCGGGCTCTGCAGCAGGCACTGCTCCTGCAGGCAGAGGAGCATGTGGAGACCATTATTCCCGGCTACACTCATTTGCAGCGGGCCCAGCCTATATCCTTCGGCCATCACATGATGGCTTATTTCTGGATGCTTGAGCGGGACTACGGGCGCTTTGAGGACAGCTTAAAACGCACGAACATTTCTCCTCTTGGAGCGGGGGCCCTCGCCGGTACCACGTTCCCTATCGACCGCAGGCAGACTGCAGAAGAACTCGGCTTTGACGATATTTACCAGAACAGCCTGGACGCAGTAAGCGACAGAGATTTTGCCCTGGAATTTATGAATGCGGCCTCTACGGTCATGATGCATTTATCAAGATTGGCCGAAGAAATGATTTTCTGGTCAAGCCAGGAATTCCAGTTTATTGAGCTCGATGATTCCTTTGCGACAGGGAGCAGTATTATGCCTCAGAAGAAAAATCCGGACATGGCAGAGCTTATTCGTGGGAAAACCGGGAGAGTATACGGTAACCTGATGGGTCTGTATACGCTTTTGAAGGGGCTGCCGCTTGCGTATAACAAAGATATGCAGGAGGACAAAGAAGGACTGTTTGATACCGTGCGGACGCTTGAAGGATCTCTGGACATTTTTGCGGGAATGGTGGAAACGATGGAAGTCCGTACGGAACAAATGGCGGAAACAACCAGCAAAGACTTTTCCAATGCGACAGAACTGGCGGATTATCTTGCTGTTAAAGGAGTTCCGTTCCGGGAAGCCCATGAGATTGTCGGCAAGTTAGTACTCGACTGCATTCAGAACAACAAGTATCTTATGGACCTTTCCATGCAGGAATTTAAAGAAGCTAATGAAGCATTTGAAGAAGACATTTATGATGTTTTAAAGCCAGAAACTGTCGTGAGCCGCAGAAACAGTGAAGGCGGCACCGGCTTTGAACAGGTGCGTGCTGCAATCACACAGGGCAAAAAAATAATAAACCAAGCGTAATAAGCACTGCTTCTGCCCCGTCCGGAGTGACCCTCCGGACGGGGCTTTTTTGGGCGCGGAAGGGCCTGCCGCCTGCAACACCAATAGAAAGCCCCGCATCCTTAAGGATACGGGGGACTTTACCGGTTCTTATTTACGTACAATTAAGACGTCACATTTTGCGTGGCGGGCAATGGCTTCAGAAACGCTGCCGATAAACACACGTTCAACAGCATTCAGGCCTGTAGCCCCGGTGATGATTAAATCTGCTTCATAGTTTTTGGCCAGCTCACGCGGGATCTTTGTTTTTGGAGAACCAAACTCCAACGAGGAGACGACGTCAGGGACTCCTGCATTTTTTGCTTCTGCTGTGTAGTTCTCGAGCAGTTCGTTGCCATATTCTTCTGCTCGTGCAATAATAGTACGGTCATACCGTTCCATTGTAGCGAATGTTCTTGTGTCAATAACATGAGAGATGATTAGTTTCGCCTGCTGCTCCTGTGCGATCTCAACAGATTTTTTGAACGCTGTTCTGGATTCATCTGAGCCGTCGACGGCAACAATAATAACTTCGTATCTACTCAATGCCATCCTCCCCTTCTGTCGTAGGATTTCTCTTTCCTATAGATATTTTTCCCTATTTTTTTAATTTAAAACGATTGTGTGTAGGTAAAAGGATGTGCCGGAGAAACAAGTGAAAAATGTTCAAATAATTTTCACTATTAAATGACTAATGGATGATATAAAGGCGGGTGAATAACGATGAGGCATGCGTTAATTACAGCAGGCACCAAAGGCCTCGGCCGAAAAGTTTCTGAAGCTTTAAAAGAAAAAGGATATACATTGACTATTACTTACCGAAAAAAAGACGAAGCCTATTACAGGATGAAAAAGCAGTGGGAAGAAGAAAGCAGCCGTGTTCAGTTTGTTCAGGGAGATATGGTGTCCAAGCAGGATGTTGAGCGGATGGTGGAGGAGGCTTATGCAGCCTTTGGCCGTCTCGATATTGTCGTGAATAACGCCGGCCCCTACATATTCGAGAAAAAAAAGCTGGCAGATTACTCTGATGAAGAATGGCACCGGATGATTGATGGTAATTTAAGCGCTGCCTTTCATTTGGCAAGAAAGGCAATACCGATTATGCGACATCAGCAGTTCGGGCGTTTCGTCACCTATGGTTTCCAAAACGCCCCAACAGCCCCGGGGTGGATTTATCGTTCAGCCTACGCTGCAGCGAAAAGCGGCCTGGTCTCGCTGACAAAATCAATATCAATTGAAGAAGCTTCTCATGGCATTACCGCAAATATGGTATGCCCGGGTGTAGTGACCGGGGATTTTAAGGAAGCAGATATTCATGAAGGCAGAGAGGTGACCGACGACTCCATTCCTGTAGGAAGGCCGGCAACCGGCGGTGATATTGCTAGAACTATTTTGTTTTTAACGGATGACGATGCAGATATGATTACAGGTTCTGTAATTGAAGTAACCGGCGGTGTGGATGTGCTTCATAAACGCAGGTAGATGGAAGGCAGTTTAAGTTAGCTCTGTAAAAGGTATAGTTACCCGGAAACAGTTTTTGATTGCGGAGGAGGATATACATGAAAGTATCTTATCATGGTCACTCAGTAGTAAAGATTGAGACGAACGGCAAAACAATCCTGATTGATCCATTTATTACAGACAACCCACAAACTGATTTAAATGCGGACGAAGTAAAAGCAGATGCTATTCTGCTGACTCACGGGCACTTTGATCACGTTGGCGACACCGTGGATATCGCTAAACGCAATAACGCGCTTGTTGTGGCACCGTTTGAGCTGGCGCAGTACCTTGGCTGGCAGGGCGTAGAAACACACCCAATGCACATTGGCGGCGGTTATACGTTTGATTTCGGTCACGTGCAGTTCACACAGGCGTTTCACGGTTCCGGCTACTTCCTTGAAGAAGAGCAAAAGATAATTTATACCGGTATGCCAGGAGGAATTATCTTCGAAGCAGATGGCAAAAAAGTATATCACATGGGTGATACCGGCTTGTTCTCTGATATTAAGCTCATCGCTGAAAGAAACAAGATTGACCTTTTGTTCGTTCCTATCGGTGATAACTTCACGATGGGGCCAAGGGATGCCAAAACCGCCGCGGAATGGGTGAACGCGGATTACACCGTTCCTGTTCACTATAATACGTTCCCTCCTATAGAACAGGATCCGCAGCAGTTTGTGGACTCGCTTTCACCGTTGAAGGGAAAGGCGCTGAAAGCAGGCGAATCCGTCGAGCTGTAACAATTAAAAAAACCGTTCAGTCATTAAAACAGACTGAGCGGTTTTTTTTAATGCAATTGCCGGCAGGCAGTTGAAGGGAGGGTTCTTGAACCGTATAATGTAATAGTACAGATGATATAACAGAAGTAATACAGTTAGAAATTTACGCAGACAGAACGCTCCCGGTAAATGCGTAAATAAAAAGGAAGGTACTGTGCCTATGGCGACCAAACATGAACAAATATTAAACTACATACTTGCCCTGGATGTAGGGGAAAAAATCTCGGTCCGTGGAATTGCAAAGAATTTAGAGGTAAGTGAAGGGACAGCTTACCGGGCGATCAAAGAAGCGGAAAACCAGGGGATTGTCAGTACGATCGAACGAGTCGGCACGATACGTATCGAAAAAAAGCAAAAAGAAAATTTTGAGCGCTTGACGTATGCTGAAGTAGTCAATATTATCGACGGTCAGGTGCTCGGGGGCAGGAACGGCCTGCATAAAACCCTGAACCGTTTCGTTATCGGGGCCATGAAGCTCGAAGCGATGATGCGCTACGTGGAGCCCGGGAATCTTCTGATTGTCGGTAACCGCTATCAGGTGCATAAGCTTGCGCTTGAAGCCGGAGCAGCTGTTTTAATCACCGGTGGATTTGACACAAATGAACATGTTATTTCTCTGGCGGATGAACTGGGGCTGCCGGTAATTACAACGACGTACGACACGTTTACGGTAGCCTCCATGATTAACCGGGCGATCTATGACCAGTTGATTAAAAAGGAAATCGTGGTAGTAAACGATATTTTAATTCCACTTCAGGACACCTATTTTATGACAGTGGATAACACTGTGGAAAAATGGCACGAAATGAACCAGAAAACAGGCCACAGCAGATACCCGGTGATCAGTGAAGACATGAAAATCCAGGGGATGGTGGCAGCGAAGGACGTCCTGGGGGCTTCTGTGCAGACCCCTATTGAAAAAGTAATGACGAAGTCTCCGATTACGGTGAGTGAACGAACGTCTGTAGCTTCGGTAGCCCACACGATGGTGTGGGAGGGAATCGAACTGCTCCCAGTGATGGACGATGCGAAAAAGCTGCTTGGAGTCATCAGCCGGCAGGACGTATTAAAAGCACTGCAGATGGTGCAGCGCCAGCCGCACGTTGGGGAAACCATCGAAGATACGGTGACAAGCCGTTTTCGGGAGGCCCATCCCGGGTCAGGCTTTATGTTTGAATGCGATGTTACCCCGCAGATGACTAATGCGCTTGGGACAGTGGCAAATGGAGTTATTATGTCTCTTGTTACAGAAACCGGCCGGCGCCTGCTGAGAGAATACAAAAAGGGTGACATGGTTGTAGAAAATGTAACACTTTACTTTATCCGCCCGGTACAGATTGAAAGTAAAATTGATTTGAACGGAAAAATTCTTGAAGTGGGAAGAAAACACGGAAAAGTGGATGTAGAACTGTACTACGAAGGTGCAATCGTCGGTAAGGCGATGATGATGGTACAGCTGCTCGACCGCTGATCAATGGAGGAAAGATAATGCAGATGTTTCAGGCAATCATACAAACGATAGAACAATACAGCAAAATCATGATTTACCGGCACGAACGTCCGGATCCGGATGCTCTCGGTTCTCAGGCTGGATTGGCGGCATGGATTAGAAAACAGTTTCCAGACAAGCAGGTGGGTACTACAGGTGAAAATGAACCCTCTCTTTCGTTTTTAACGACGATGGATGAACATTCGTTTGAAGTGGACGCCGAAACCCTGGTTATCGTGTGTGACACTGCCAATATGGCAAGAATCGACGGTGCAGGCTGGGAGCAGGGAGCGGCGGTTATAAAAATCGACCATCATCCAAACGAAGATCCATACGGCGAGCCGATGTGGGTAGATACGAAAAAAAGCTCCACTTGCGAAATGATTACCGAGCTGGTGCTGTATGCCCAAAAGTCTTACGGTTGGACAATCCCAAATGAAACTGCCCGCCTGTGCTATGCTGGGATTATCGGAGATACCGGACGTTTCCAGTTCAGTAACACCACGCCAAACACGATGCACATGGCAGCTGAACTGCTTGCATTTGATTTTGACCCGGGAGCAATCTATGCCGAAATGTATAAAAATCCCGAGAGTCTGGTGCGCCTGCGCGGAGAAGTGCTTCAAAACTTTACGCTTACCGAAGACGGAGCAGCCTACATGTACTTAACCCGGGAGCTGCTCGGAAAATACAATGTAACCATTAATGAATCTTCAGCGGTAATTAACTCATTTGCTGATACAGAAGGAGTCATTGCATGGGTATTTTTTGTAGAAGAAGAGCAGGGTTCATACCGTGTGCGTTTTCGTTCGCGCGGGCCGGTGATCAATCAGCTGGCTGTTAAATACCGTGGAGGCGGCCATACAATGGCTGCAGGAGCGCAAGCAGAGAACAGGAAAGAAACGGAAGATATTATACAGGAGCTTGAAAATATCTGCCGAAATTGGAAGCGGCGGTAAGAACGTTCATCACAGACCAGGCCGAAGGGAGGGGGAGGCGCATGTCACTGCACGCATATTCGGAATACAGCATTTTACAAAGTACTATCCGGCTTGAAAACCTTGTCCGCAAAGCAAAAGAGTACAATTGGCCGGCGGCAGCGGTTACTGACCGGGACACGATGCACGGGGCAGTGGCTTTTTACCGTCTCTGCCGGCAGTACCAGGTGAAGGGTCTCCCAGGGATTGAATTGTGGGTCCAGGGAGACACTAAAGAGGACGAAGAATTTCCGGTGGTTGCGCTGCCGCAGGATAACCAGGGATACGGGCAGCTCATGCGGTGGGCCGGGGACAAGCAGCAGGACAGAAAGGTAAAATGGAAACAACTGGCAGAGTCTGCCGGTTGTCTTTTTATCCTGCCGCTTGAAAACAGTGAGCCCGGTACCTTTAAGAATCGCAAAGACGAGTTACATGCGTTTTTTGAAAAATGGAGCAGACGGTTCGGGGCTGATGTTCTTTGGCTTGAAGCACCGCGGGCTGGAGAAGAAATAGAATGGAGAAGGGCTGCAGAGCAATTCGGGCTCCCAATGGCAGCGTCTCCATTAATCAATATGCAGACAACCGAAGAGGAGCGGGCCTACAAGCTGCTGCATGCAGTGAAGAAAGGCAGTGTCTGGAAAGATACCGTGATAGAACAGAGACCTTTCTCGCTCGAAATGTGGCAGCAGGAAGCATCCGTTATGTATGAAGCTGAACATATCAGTAACTGGAAGCGGGCAGCTGATAAATGCCACGTAGATATTTCATTAGGGGAAACGCACCTTCCGGTATTTCCAGCTCCGCGCGGGCAGTCTGCCGGCCTGTATTTAAAAAAACTTGCAGAAAAAGGAATGCAAAAGCGTTATAATGCCGTCTCAGAACAAATGAGAGAGCGATTGAAGCATGAACTGGATGTCATTATCGATGCCGGCTTCGCTGATTATTTTTTAATTGTGCAGGATTTTGTTGCTTTTGCCAAAAAGCAGGAAATGTATGTAGGACCGGGAAGAGGGTCGGCAGCGGGGTCGCTCGTTTCCTACCTTATCGGTATTACGGATGTGGATCCCCTGCAGTACGATCTTCTTTTTGAGCGGTTTTTAAACCCGGAACGTGCGGCGCTTCCGGACATAGATATTGACTTTCCGGATCACCGGCGGGAAGAGGTGCTGCATTATTTAAGGAATAAATACGGGGACAGCCATGTGGCTCAGATCGTTACATTCAATACGTTCGGGGCGCGGGCGGCAATAAGGGATGCGGGAAGGGTGCTCGAAATTCCTCAGGGACTCATTAACCGGACGGCCGGTATGTTTTCAAGCGCCGATTCCATTGCCGGAAAAATTGCCGGTGACAAACAGCTGCAGCAGTGGCAGCAGAACGAACCAAAAGTTGACTCCCTCCTTCGGGCGGCTTCCTTTTTGGAAGGGCTGCCGCGTCAGACATCTATTCACGCCGCTGGCATCGTGTTAAGCAGCGAACAGCTGGAAGCCTACACTCCCTTAATGGAGAGAAACGGATCGCTGCTGTTAACGCAGTACCCGATGGAGGACCTTGAAGCTCTCGGACTTGTGAAAATCGACCTGCTGGGGCTCCGGAATTTAACGCTGCTTGAATATATGACCGAGGCTGTTCAAAAGATAGAGAAGAATTTTCAGTTAAGACGCATACCTATGGATGATGAAAGAACGTATCAACTGCTGAGCGGGGGGAAAACTAACGGAATATTTCAGCTTGAATCGGCAGGGATGAAATCTGCTCTGCAGCAGATCAGGCCCGACCGTTTCGAGGATATTGCCGCAGTGAGTGCTCTTTATCGTCCGGGCCCGATGGCTCAGATCCCGTTGTATGCAGAGCGCAAGCATGGAATAAAAGAAATGCCTGAGCTCCCTGAACATATTGAAGATATTGCAGGGTCTACATATGGCATTATCGTATACCAGGAGCAGATTATGCAGATTGCGGTGCAAGTGGCAGGATATACAATGGGGGAAGCGGACTCCTTCCGGAGGGCTATCAGCAAAAAAAACGCTGTTGAAATGAAAAAAGAAGAGAAACGGTTTCTCGAAAAAGCAGCAGCTTCAGGAGTACCGAAAACGGAAGCAGAAACAATATTCAGCTGGATTGAACAGTTTGCCAATTACGGCTTCAATAAAAGCCACGCAGTGGCCTACAGCGTTATTTCCTATCAGCTGGCTTATATTAAAGCCCATTATCCGGCCGTGTTTTTCTCTTCATTAATGACAAGTCATGTGCGAAGTGAAGAAAAATTCCTGGAATATCAGCGGGAAGCAAAAGAGCTTGGTATTAGGCTGCTTCCGCCTTCAATCAATCAAAGCGGCTATGGGTTTCGTATTGAGGAAGGAAATCTTCGTTTTGGCTTGAATATCATTAAACAGGCAGGTAAAAACAATATCCAGATGATTTTAAATGAAAGAAAAAGCGGTGGACGTTTTGAATACTGGCTTGATTTTCTTCACCGCGTGGATACAAGAGCGATTGGCCGTCAGGGGTTTGTGTATCTTATTCAGGCTGGCGTGTTTGATGAATTTGGTGTTGAAAGGTCGACGCTGCTCGCTTCGCTTGACCGTTCCCTGCGGATGATCGAGGGAGAACAGGAATTCCAGGAGTTTGGCACAGAGCTGGCCCCGAGAATGCGCTGGATTGAAGCTGAGCCCCTTACCCGCGAAGAAAAGCTTGAGATGGAAAAAGAAGCCTCCGGATACTACTTAAGCGGCCATCCGCTGGATGCCTACAATGAACTTTTTGCTGCCTTCCGGTTATGGGACCTTGGAAGCTCGCTTCCAGCGGATAATCAGCTGCGCTGGGCCGGCGGGTTCGTGCGGACCGTAAAAACCGTGCGAACGAAAAATGGACAGTCCATGTGCTTTCTGACGATGGATGATGGCTCCGGGGAGCTTGAAGTGGTCGTATTTCCGAACGTCTACCGGAATGTAAAATCACTGCTGACAGAAAAATCGATCCTTCTGATTCAGGGGCGCACCGATAAACAGGCCCGCACCAGCAAACTGATTGCAGAGGACTGTCTTTCCCTGCAGGAGCTTGAAAAACAGTCGGAGAATACGCTGTTTGTTAAACTGCCGGCAGAAAGCGGGGAACAGGCGCTGAGCCGGATTAAGCACATACTGCGGCAGTCGCCCGGGGCTGTACCTGTCATCGTCTATGATGAGCAGCAGGAGCGCACCATTCAGCTCGGAAACAGCTTGAAAACAAACGCCGGGGAAGCATGCCTGCGCGAACTTGAAAAGGTTGTTTCAAAAGACTCCATTATTTTAAAACCAAATAAAGATGCCGCTGACTGATTATTCTGTTATAATAGGTAACGTTTATAATTAAAATGAATGAAACACTTGATGTGCTTCTAAAAGCACAGGGTTATAATTAAAATATAAAATATGCTGAAGGAGAGTGGCACCATGCCGACAACCCGCGAGGAAGCACTACATATTCATAAACAGAACCAGGGAAAACTGGAGACGGTCTCGAAAGTACCAGTAAGAAATGGAAGAGATTTAAGTCTGGCCTATTCTCCAGGTGTAGCCGAGCCGTGCAAAGAAATTTTTGATGATAAACAAAAGGTATTTGAATATACAATGAAAGGAAACATGGTAGCGGTTGTATCCGACGGCTCTGCCGTGCTTGGGCTGGGTAATATCGGCCCGGAAGCGTCTCTGCCTGTTATGGAAGGAAAGGCAGTTCTGTTTAAATCCTTTGCGGGTGTGGATGCTTTTCCGATCTGCCTCGAAACAAATGATGTCGACAAAATTGTAGAAACGGTAAAATTAATGCAGCCGACTTTTGGCGGCGTGAATCTTGAAGATATCGCCGCTCCTAACTGCTTTGTAATTGAAGAACGGCTGAAAAAAGAAACGAATATTCCTGTTTTTCATGACGATCAGCACGGCACAGCAATCGTCACTGTAGCCGGGTTAATCAACGCCCTGAAAATCAACAAAAAGCATATGTCTGAAATCCGCGTAGTTATTAACGGGGCAGGTTCAGCCGGCATTGCTATTATTAAACTTCTGCGCCGCTTTGGAGTGAAAGACGTAATTTTATGCGACTCCAAGGGAGCGATTTACGAAGGTCGTCCGGAAGGCATGAATGACATGAAAGCGGAAGTCGCAAAAGTAACGAACAATGAAAATGTTTCCGGCGGATTAAAAGAGGTTGTCCAGAATACGGATGTATTTATTGGTGTTTCTGTGGCGGGAGTATTATCGAAGGAAATGGTAGAGTCCATGAATGATGACCCTATCATCTTTGCGATGGCTAATCCGGACCCTGAAATCACTCCGGACGATGCCAAGGAAGCCGGAGCGAAAGTAATTGGCACAGGCCGCTCCGATTTTCCGAACCAGGTGAACAACGTGCTTGCGTTTCCGGGTATTTTCCGGGGTGCCCTCGATGTAAACGCGACCCACATTAACGAGGACATGAAAAAAGCAGCTGTATATGCTATTGCAGAGCTGATTACCGAAGATGAGCTGAACGAAGATTATGTTATTCCAAATCCTTTTGACCCGAGAGTCGCTCCAGAAGTAGCAGCAGCAGTAGCGAAAACAGCGATGGAAACAGGTGTGGCGCGAAAAAATGCTGATCCGGAAAAAATTAAGGAAAAAACAAGAGCTCTTTCTGATATCGAAGAATAGTAAAGACCTATACTCTTAGCCATTGAAGATGTCTGGCTTTTCCTATATATTAGAGCCTGTATGTGATAGACTATGTGGGAGACTAATAGCAGGAGCGATCGCTGACAAAACGGTCGCTCCTGATGTACGTCTGCAAATAAAACAACAGCGCTGCGTTATGTACACCCGCTGAACGGTGAATTGCATTCCGGGACGCTGCAGTCTGCTTGCGTTTTTATTATTTGCGGAGCAGCCAAGCATTAAATATGAAGAAGGTGTCTTTATGATGATCAAAGATTTATTCAGCAAAAGGCGGAAATATGCTTCAATGCCGGCTGAACGGGAACAGCCGAAAACAATGAATGAAGGCGTTATGACAAAGTGCCCTAAATGTAAAACAATTGTGTATACGAAGGAATTAATGAAACATGCCAATGTCTGTATGCACTGTGGTCATCATATGCCGATGACTCCTTCCGAACGGATCGATTTGATCCTCGATACAGATTCCTTCCGGGAATTAAACCCTCATATGGTTTCGGCAGATCCTCTGGAGTTTCCGGAATACAAAGAAAAGCTTGAAAAGGATCAGAAAAAGACTGGTCATAAAGAAGCTGTCGTCACAGGTGAAGGGACGATCGGAGGCACCCCGGTGGTTCTTGGTGTCATGGATCCGGCGTTCCGGATGGGGAGCATGGGGTCGGTAGTCGGAGAGAAAATCGCACGGGCAATCGAACGGGCGCTTGACCTCCATGCACCCTTTATTCTGTTTTCAGCTTCAGGCGGAGCCCGTATGCAGGAAGGGATTCTCAGCCTCATGCAAATGGCCAAGACGAGTGCAGCGCTGAAAAAAATGGATGAAGCAGGGCTTTTATTTGTATCAGTTATGACTCACCCTACTACCGGCGGCGTTTCCGCAAGCTTTGCCTCTCTCGGAGATTACAATTTTGCCGAGCCGGAAGCATTGATAGGCTTTGCCGGAAGAAGAATAATTGAACAGACAATACGCCAGGAGCTTCCCGAAGACTTTCAGACAGCGGAATTTTTGCTTAAACACGGACAGCTCGACAAGGTACTGCATAGGCAGGACATGAAAAATGTTTTGTCCGCAATCGTGCAGATGCATACGTGAAGGGAGTAAGTGACAATGGAAAATCATCTTCCTTTTGAAAAACCAATCATGGAGCTTCGGAACAAAATCGATGAATTAAAAAGCTTCACAGATGAGAAGGACATTGATTTAAGCGGAGAGATAGAAAAACTGGAACAGCGGCTGGAGCAGCTCGAAGCAGAAGTATATAATAATTTAAAGCCGTGGCAGCGGGTGCAGATCGCGAGGCACCCGGAGCGGCCCACCACGCTGGATTATATCGACAGTTTGTTTGAACAATTCATTGAACTGCACGGCGATCGGCTTTTTGGCGATGACGAAGCGATTGTCGGAGGCATTGCCTTTTTTGAAGGAAGCCCGGTAACTGTTATTGGACATCAGCGTGGACGGGATACGAAGGAAAATGTGCGCCGGAATTTCGGTATGCCGCATCCGGAAGGGTACCGCAAAGCGCTTCGTCTTATGAAGCAGGCCGAAAAGTTCAACCGGCCGGTGATCTGCTTCGTTGATACAAAGGGCGCTTATCCCGGAAAAGCAGCGGAAGAGCGGGGCCAAAGTGAAGCTATTGCGCGTAACCTGATGGAAATGGCCGGGCTGAAAGTGCCGGTAATTAGTGTTGTTATCGGAGAAGGCGGCAGCGGAGGCGGTCTAGCGCTTGGAGTAGCGAATCATGTACATATGTTCGAAAATTCATGGTATTCGACGATTTCTCCAGAAGGGGCTTCCTCTATTCTATGGAAGGATGCTTCATATGCAAGGGAAGCTGCTGAAGCTATGCGTATCACAGCCGGAGATCTGAAGGAATTTGGAGTAATTGATGAGATTGTGAAGGAACCCCGGGGAGGGGCCCATCATGATCCGAAAGAACAGATGACTATTCTGCGAAAAACGCTTCAGCAGTCTTTGAAGGATCTGCTCGTATTAACGCCGAATGAATTAATAGAATCAAGGTATGAAAAATTTAAGCAGATGGGTACGTTTGAAGAAAGTGATTTTTAGGAAAGCGCCGGGTGGCGCTTTTTTTATGAAATCGAACGGGCCCCTGTTGTTCAGCTGATATTGAAAAAGCCGTACCGGGGACTGTCACAGAGGCCCCCTGTTAGTGCGGCTTTTTGATTAAAGCGGTTTTTTTAAATACAATTACTTTTGTGTCATCGGGTCTATAACGGGTATAATGATAAACAGGAATGCAAAGGGAAGGAGTTATGGAATGAAACGGATTGGAGTACTAACTAGTGGAGGAGATTCTCCGGGAATGAATGCAGCCATACGTGCTGTTGTTCGGAAGGCGATTTATCACGATCTTGAGGTTTACGGGGTTCAGTACGGTTATGCCGGGCTGATCGAAGGCGATATCAAAAAAATGGAGCTTGGCGACGTTGGGGATATTATCCACCGCGGCGGAACGAAATTGTATACCGCCCGCTGTGAAGAGTTCCGTACACCTGAAGGACGCCAGAAGGCAGTGGATCAGCTGAATGCAAGAGGCATTGAAGCATTGGTCGTCATAGGCGGTGACGGTTCCTTCCGCGGTGCTGAAAAATTGACCGAGCTTGGCTATCCGACGATTGGCGTGCCGGGCACAATCGACAATGACATCCCGGGAACGGATTACACAATCGGCTTTGATACGGCGCTGAACACAGTCATCGACGCTATTGATAAAATCCGTGATACCGCCACTTCACATGAGCGTACATACGTTATTGAAGTAATGGGCAGAGATGCCGGGGACCTCGCTCTCTGGTCCGGGCTCGCCGACGGCGCAGAGACGATTCTTATTCCAGAAGAAGAATATGACATGGATCAGGTAGTAAGCCGTCTCCGCCGTGGTCACGCGAGGGGCAAAAAACACAGTATCATCATTATCGCTGAAGGCGTGGGGAGCGGAACAGAATTCGGCCAAAAAATTCAGGAAACGACGAATCTTGAAACGAGGGTGACCGTGCTCGGCCATATCCAGCGCGGAGGCTCGCCAACCGGATTTGATCGTGTGCTCGCAAGCCGTCTGGGAGCAAGGGCCGTGGAGCTTCTTTTAAACGGTAAAGAAGGACGGATGGTCGGCATTGAAAAAAATGAGATTGTTGATAAATCCATTCCGGAGGTGCTTAGGCAAAAGCATCAGGTAGACTCCGGCATGTATAAATTGTCACAGGAACTGTCGATTTAATTCCGGGGTCAACGCAGTGTCACGGATGAAAAGTTTCTATGGTACAATGAACTAGGATTTTAGAGAGAGAACAGGAGGAAAATCATGCGAAAAACAAAAATTGTATGTACGATAGGACCGGCAAGTGAAGCGCCGGAAACGCTGGAGAAATTAATTGAAAACGGCATGAATGTAGCGAGACTCAACTTTTCCCACGGGGACTTTGATGAGCATCAGGCCCGGATTGACAGCATACGTGAAGTTTCTGCCCGTCTGAAAAAAAACGTTGCTATTCTGCTGGACACCAAGGGTCCGGAAGTGCGGACTCATACGATGGAAGGCGGCGCTATTCAACTTGAAAAAGGACAGCCGCTGATCATCAGCACAGAAGAAGTCGTAGGGACAAAAGAAAAAATCTCTGTCACCCACGATGGCCTTACTGATGATATGGAGGTCGGCAAAAAAATTCTTCTTGATGATGGACTGATTGAGCTTGAAGTAACCGGTATCGAAGACAAAGAAGTTCATACGAAAGTGCTGAATAACGGCGAACTGAAAAATAAAAAAGGCGTTAACCTTCCAAATGTGAAGGTCAATCTGCCAGGGATCACAGAAAAAGATGCGGATGACATCGAATTCGGAATTAGAAACAACGTAGATTTTATTGCAGCTTCATTTGTGCGCAGGGCTTCTGACGTGCTGGAAATCCGGGAGCTCCTGGAAAAACACGGAGCTGAAGACACGTTTATCGTGCCGAAAATTGAAAACCAGGAAGGCATCGACAACGTCGAGGAAATTCTGGAAGTATCTGACGGCCTGATGGTGGCTCGCGGAGATATGGGAGTTGAAATTCCGCCAGAAGAAGTACCACTCGTACAAAAGCGTCTGATTAAACGCTGCAACTTCCTGGCAAAGCCAGTCATCACAGCTACTCAGATGCTCGATTCCATGCAGCACAACCCGCGTCCAACCCGTGCTGAAGCAAGTGATGTGGCGAATGCCATTTTCGATGGTACAGATGCTATCATGCTTTCCGGGGAAACAGCAGCCGGGGACTATCCAGTGGAATCCGTGGAAACAATGAGCAACATCGCGCTTAGAGCAGAATCCTCCCTGCAGTACCGGAATACGCTCGATGAAAAAACCAAAGAAAGCAAGCCTTCAATTACCAACTCCATCGGGCAGTCCGTTGCCTATACGGCTTATGCATTAAATGCCTCAGCGATTCTGACCGCCACCGAAAGCGGGTATACTGCACGTATTGTTTCAAAATACCGTCCGGAGTCACCGATCATTGCAGTTACAAGTAATGAACGTGTCTATCGCCGGCTCGCTTTAATCTGGGGCGTTCAGGGACTGCTTGGCACAAAATCGAGTACTACCGATGAAATGCTTGATGTCACCGTAAGCAAAGCTCTGTCGGAAGAGCTTGTCAGCCGTGGGGACCTTGTAGTTATCTCTGCCGGAGTACCTGTAGGTGAAACAGGAACGACTAACCTGATGAAGGTCCACGTGATCGGAGAAACAGTGGCAAAAGGACAGGGCATTGGCCGTTACACTGCATCAGGACGAGTAGTGGTTGCAGGCAGTGCAGAAGAGGCAAATGCCAAAATGACAGAGGGCGCGGTGCTCGTCACTCAGGCAACGGATAAAGATATGATGCCTGCTGTGGAAAAAGCGCTGGCTGTGGTGACAGAAGAAGGCGGCTTGACATCCCATGCTGCTGTTGTAGGACTGAATCTGGGTATCCCTGTAGTAGTCGGGGTTGAAGAAGCCAGAAACTTGTTTGAAGATGGCGAAGAAATTACAGTCGACGCTTCAAGAGGCGACATTTACCGCGGACATGCGAGTGTATTGTAAGAGATTCTGAGAACTAACTATAACCCGGTAATGCTGAAACGACGAAGAAATCTGGATAAATTTTTAAATGAAAGGGGGCGGGCAGATGGGTAAATGGTTTTTATTGCTGTTGATTATTGTACCGGCCGCAGAAGTAGGTGTATTAATATTATCCGGCAACACGATCGGCATATGGCCGACAATTGCACTCATTATTGCGACCGGGCTGCTTGGGGCCTGGCTTGCGAAACGGGAAGGCCTGCAGGTGTTCCGTACGCTGCAGATGCAGACGCAGCGGGGGGAGATGCCTGGGGATATTGTTCTGGATGGTGTCTGTATTCTTGTTGGCGGCACGCTGCTGCTCACCCCGGGATTTATCACAGACGCTCTCGGTTTCAGCCTGTTAATTCCGTGGTCGAGAAGAGGAATGAAAGCCGTTTTAAAGAAATGGTTTAAAAAAATGGTGGATAACGGGAATATAAGAGTGATGGGGCGCAGGTGGTAAGCCTGCTCCCGATTGAAACTTCTGAAAACTTTCCGGGCGTACATGACATGAAATTGTCAAATGTGGTAGGATTATTAGGAGCGTTTAATTTGGAAGGATGACCATGCATTGTTATCGCAAGCCTCAGTTTTTTTACTTATACTGCTTGCGGTGGGGATTTTCGCAAAAAACCAGTCATTAATCATAGCTGTCGCTGCTTTAATCGTTATTAAATGGACAGGACTGGGCGATAAAATATTTCCGTTTATGCAGGCAAAAGGCATTGAAATTGCTGTTACTATTTTGACATTTGCGGTTCTGGTCCCCATTGCTACTGGGGACATTGGCTTTCGCCAGCTCGGTGAAGCAGTTCGTTCCTATTATGCATGGATTGCGCTCGCCTCGGGCATACTGGTGGCGCTTATTGCCAAGGGTGGTGTAGAGCTTCTTCAGACAGATCCGCATATCACTACTGCGCTTGTGCTTGGCACCATTTTAGCAGTAGCTCTGTTTAACGGTATTGCCGTCGGGCCTCTTATCGGGGCCGGCATCGCTTATATTGCGATGAGAGCCGTGGAGTGGTTTTCCTCTCTCGGCGGATAGACGGCTGAATAACAGCCGGAGGTATCTCCGGCTGCCTCAACAGGGGAAAAGTCATTATTGTATACACAATTGAATGCGCTATACCTCCAAAAAGTTGCAGTGCAATGGGCTTTTATGTCAAAAACAGACCAACCGTTCTGTTTTCGAAGCGTATGTTTTATTAAAAGGAAAATGTAAGCATTTTCTTCTTCAGTACATACGCTATACTTTTTGAATTAAAGGAGAGATTGTGTAATGAGTTCAACTCGTGGTTTAGAAGGCGTTGTAGCTACTACTTCCAGTGTCAGCTCCATTGTTGATGATGTATTGAGATACCAGGGCTATCATATTGATGACCTGACAGAAAATGCCTCTTTTGAAGAAGTTATTTATCTGCTTTGGTACGGGGAGCTTCCAACCAAAGAAGAATATAATAATTTCCGTCAGTCGCTCATGGATAATATGAGTGTACCGGATGAAATTTTTGAATATATGAAACAGTATCCGGTCGATAAAGTGCGCCCTATGGCTGCTCTTCGTACTGCAGTTTCGCAGTTGAGCCTTTACGACAGTGAAGCTGATGACATGAGCGAAGAAGCAAACCAGCGTAAAGCGGTGCGGCTGCAGGCACAGATTCTATCTCTCGTTACAGGTTTTGCAAGAGTTCGAAAAGGAAAAGACCCGATTAAGCCTGATCCTGCACTGAGCTTTTCTGCAAACTTTTTGTATATGCTAAACGGAGAAGCACCAGATGAAACATCGATTAAAGCGTTTAACAAAGCGATGATTCTGCACGCTGACCATGAACTGAATGCATCTACATTTACTGCCCGTGTTTGTGTAGCCACCCTTTCGGATATGTATTCTGGAGTAACAGCGGCTATCGGCGCATTAAAAGGCGAGCTTCACGGCGGCGCCAATGAGCGTGTAATGGGGATGCTGACAGAAATCGGAACCCCGGACAATGTGGACAGCTATGTGCAGAAGCTTCTTGATAACAAAGAAAAGATTATGGGATTCGGACACCGGGTATATAAAAATGGCGATCCTCGTGCCAAATACCTGCGTGAGATGTCCCGTCAGCTGACAGAAGTTACCGGTGAATCAAAATGGTATGACATGTCGATGAAAGTTGAAGAAAAAATCGAAAACGAAAAAGGTCTTCTGCCGAACGTGGATTTCTTTTCAGCGTCTGTATATCACAGTCTCGGCATTGACCACGACTTGTTTACACCGATTTTTGCCGTCAGCCGTACGTCCGGATGGATCGCTCATATTCTTGAGCAGTATGAAAATAATCGTTTAATCCGTCCGCGTGCAGAATATGTCGGCCCGGAAAATAAAACGTATGTTTCTCTCGACGAACGGTAAACTGGAACTGAAATTGTGGAAAACGGTGCTTCGTTTTCCTGCTTCCGCTTATTCAGCGTCCCGGGCATGATTTGATGTCCGGGTAAAAAAGAAAAGTTGATCATATTAAAGGAGGATTTATTTTATGTCTAACGGAGAAAAGATTCAAACTAATAATGGTAATTTAACGGTGCCAAACGAACCAATCATCCCTTATATCGAAGGGGACGGCATTGGTCCGGACATCTGGGCTGCAGCAGAGAAAGTATTGGATGCAGCTGTAGAAAAAGCCTATAACGGTGAAAAGAAAATTCACTGGAAAGAAATTCTTGTAGGTCAGAAAGCTTATGATAAAACAGGCGAATGGCTCCCGGAAGAATCCCTGGATGCTATCCGTGAATACTTAATCGCTATTAAAGGCCCGCTCACCACTCCTATCGGTGGAGGCATTCGTTCCCTGAACGTAGCACTTCGCCAGAAGCTTGACCTGTTTACATGCCTGCGTCCGGTACAGCACTTTACAGGCGTACCTTCCCCGGTAAAGCGTCCGGAAGACGTTAACATGGTTATTTTCCGTGAGAACACTGAGGACATTTATGCCGGTATTGAATTCCAGGAAGGCACAGATGAAGTGAAAAAAGTAATCGACTTCCTGCAAAATGAAATGGGCTCCGAAAACATCCGTTTCCCTGAAACCTCCGGTATCGGTGTAAAACCTGTTTCCAAAGAAGGTACTGAGCGCCTCGTCCGTGCTTCTATTCAATACGCACTCGATGAAGGCCGTGAAAGTGTAACCCTCGTACACAAAGGAAATATTATGAAGTTCACCGAAGGCTCCTTCAAAAACTGGGGCTACGACCTTGCAGAGCGTGAATTCGGAGATAAGGTCTTCACATGGCGCGAATACGATGAAATCGTAGAAAAAGAAGGCAAGGAAGCAGGAAACGCTGCTCAGGATAAAGCGGTAAGCGAAGGCAAAATCATCGTAAAGGATGCTATTGCAGACATCTTCCTGCAGCAGATTCTGACACGTCCGAAAGAGTTTGATGTAGTAGCCACTATGAACTTAAACGGAGACTATGTTTCTGACGCGCTGGCTGCGCAGGTTGGCGGCATTGGTATTGCTCCAGGCGCCAACATCAACTATGAGACGGGACACGCTATTTTCGAGGCTACACACGGCACAGCGCCAAAATATGCCGGCCTGGACAAAGTGAATCCTTCCTCTGTTATCCTTTCCGGAGAACTGCTGCTTCGTCACCTTGGCTGGAATGAAGCTGCCGAGCTTGTGCTTCAATCCATGGACAAAACCATCGGAAGCAAAGTCGTAACCTATGACTTCGCCCGTCTGATGGACGGTGCAAAAGAAGTGAAGTGCTCTGAATTCGGTGACGCTCTAATCAGCAATATGTAATCCAATCAATTGATAGGAGATGAGCATGCATGGCTATTACGCGCAGAAAAGTATCAGTTATAGGTGGCGGCTTTACAGGTGCTACTACGGCTCTTATGGTTGCCCAGAAAGAGCTTGGGGATGTAGTGCTTGTAGACGTCCCGGACAATGAAGGGCCGACAAAAGGAAAAGCACTCGACATGCTCGAGTCGACTCCAGTATATGGGTCGGATGTTAATGTGACCGGCACCTCGGATTACGCTGATACAGCTGGATCGGACATTGTCGTAATCACAGCAGGTATTGCAAGAAAGCCGGGGATGAGCCGGGATGATCTGATTAATACAAACGCAAAAATCATGAAATCTGTCACAAAAGAAGTGGTGAAGCATTCGCCGGAATGCATTATTGTCGTGCTCACCAATCCAGCAGATGCAATGACATATGCGGTGTACAAAGAATCCGGCTTCCCTAAAAACCGTGTTATCGGTCAGTCCGGAGTACTCGATACGGCACGCTTCCGTACGTTTGTCGCCCAGGAAACCGGCATTTCCGTTGAAGACATCCAGGGATTCGTTCTTGGTGGCCACGGAGATGACATGGTACCGCTGATCCGTTACTCTAACGCTGGCGGAGTGCCGCTGACTAAGCTCATATCCCAGGAACGTATTGACGCAATCATTGAACGCACGCGCAAGGGCGGAGGGGAAATTGTGCAGCTTCTCGGTAATGGGAGTGCTTATTACGCTCCAGCCGCTGCTCTCACGGAAATGGTTGAAGCGATTTTAAAAGATAAAAAGCGAGTGATTCCATCTATTGCTTTTCTTGAAGGCGAATATGGATATAATGATCTTTACCTCGGGGTACCGACCATTCTTGGCGGTAACGGGTTGGAAAAAATTATCGAGCTCGAGCTGACAGATGAAGAACAAAATCAATTGAATACTTCTGCTGATTCTGTTCGTGATGTCATGAAGGCATTACCGAACGATTAAAGAAGTGCTGAAGCTGCCTGTATCGTACAGGCAGCTTTTTTTTTATGCCAACAGGAGAAAAGCGATAAACATTGAGCTGTATGACTCGCTTATAGTATGATGAATGTGACAGATGCAGCAGCTCGGGAAAATAATCAGTGCCAAGGGGGGCGCTGAGAGGCGGAGGGTTCATATGGCAACAAGGTTATTGGTAGTAGACGATGAAGAATCCATTGTAACGCTGTTAAAATACAATCTTGAGCAGTCGGGATACGTGGTGGATACAGCTTACGACGGCGTGGAAGCACTCCGGAAAGCACAGGAGGTAAAGTACGATTTAATTGTGCTCGATCTAATGATTCCAGAGATCGACGGCCTTGAAGTGTGCCGGAAAATCCGGACAGAAAAGATTCAGGTACCAATTTTGATGCTGACGGCAAAAGACGAAGAGTTTGATAAAGTACTCGGTCTTGAACTGGGAGCCGATGATTATATGACAAAGCCGTTCAGTCCTCGTGAGCTGGTTGCCCGTGTCAAGGCTATCATGCGCAGAGTGGACTATTCCGGACAGGAAACGGAAAAGATAGAAAGAAAAAGCATCGGCCATTTAACAGTGTATCCGGAAAATTATGAAGCATATGTAAAAGAAGAAGCGCTTGAGCTGACGCCGAAGGAATTTGAGCTGCTCGTGTACTTAATTAACCATAAAGGACGGGTGCTTACGCGTGACCAGCTGTTGAATGCAGTATGGAATTACGAATTTGTCGGAGACACGAGAATCGTTGATGTACATATCAGTCATCTGCGTGAAAAAATTGAACCGAATACGAAAAAACCGGTATACATCAAAACGGTCCGCGGCCTTGGCTATAAATTTGAGGAGCCGGCACCTGCATGAGGAGATTCCGTACCCGCCTGATCGTAGCTCTGATGGCGATTATTTTAATCGTTTTGACCGTCGTAGGGCTTGTGATCGGACAGATTGTCCGTTCTCTTTACGTGGATGAGCTCGAGAACAGTCTTGAAAGGGAGGCCAACCTTTCTGCCTCGATTGCTGAAGAACGAAATGAAGAAAGCTGGGAAGCACTGGCACAGAATATCAGCAGCCAGCTGGATGTCCGTGTGACGATTATGGATGAAAACGGAACCGTGATCGGAGAAACTGAAGCGGAGCCTGAAGAACTCGATAACCATTTCGGGCGTCCGGAAATAGAATCAGCGCGGGAAAATGGTGAAGGCAGTAATCTGCGGTACAGTGAGACGGTGGAAGCAGAGCTCCTTTATTACGCTGTGCCATTTTCGTATGAAAACGATACGCATTATATGAGGCTGGCTATTCCTGTTGAACGGATCAATGCCACTAACTGGCTGATCTGGGGAACTTTGATTGGGAGCTTTGGTATCGCGCTTCTGATCATTTTATATATTACAACAAAAGTGACAAATCAGTTGACGAAACCAATTACTCAGGCTACAAGAACGGCCAATGAACTGGCTAAAGGAAATTTCAGCGCCAGGGCTTATGGAAGTACGCAGGATGAAGTCGGTCAGCTGACCCGTTCGATTAACGTGCTCGCATTTAATCTTGAAAGTGTGACAAAGGAAAATCAGGAGCAGCAGGAACGGCTTGAAACGCTGATCAATACGATGGAAAGCGGCCTGGTATTTATAAACAGCCGCGGCGAAATTACGTTGATGAATGCCTACTGTGCCCGTATTTTTAAGGAAGACACAAGCCAGTGGCTCGATTTACTGTACTATGAAGCAATGGACGAGAAAGAGATCATTAAGCTTATCCAGAAAATATTTTTAACAGAGAGCCGGTCCAGTGCCACTGTGCAGATGCTTCATGAACTTGAAGTGCGTTTTTTCCACGTCTACGGTGCTCCGGTGCTGGGGGAAAAAGATGAGCTGCGCGGCATTGTGCTTGTTTTGCATGATATTACAGAGCTGAAAAAGCTGGAGGAAGTGCGGAAAGATTTTGTCGCGAACGTATCACACGAATTAAAAACGCCGGTTACTTCCGTAAAAGGCTTTACCGAAACGCTCCTGGACGGGGCTATGCATGACGAAGCGCTAAGCAGACAGTTCCTGGATATTATTTGGAAAGAAAGCGACCGGCTCCAGGATTTAATCAGTGATCTTTTGGAGCTTTCAAGAATTGAGCAGGATTATTTTGAATTAAACCGGTCACGATTCGATGTGAGCAATACGGCTGCAGAAGCCGTCCGCCTGCTTGAGCCTAAAGCGATTGATAAACATTTGCTGCTTACTTCGCGTGTGGACGCAGGAATTTATATGGATGGGGACGAAGCCCGGTTGAAACAAATTATTATCAACTTGGTCAATAACGCCATTATTTATACAAAAGAAGGCGGGGAAGTGCAGGTGCGGTTGTTTAAAGAAGCAGAGGAAGTAGTGCTTGAAGTAGAAGACAACGGCATCGGTATCAGTCCCGAGCAGCTGCCGCGTATCTTTGAGCGGTTCTATCGTGTTGATAAAGCGAGAAGCCGCGGTTCGGGCGGCACCGGGCTCGGACTTGCTATTGTTAAACATCTGACGGACGCCCACGGCGGCCGTATCGAAGTGAATAGCACCAGGGACGCAGGAACGGTATTCACACTGCGTTTTCCCGGGGAGAGACAGCCCGTAGAGGAAGAATTTACAAATTCTTAACCTCCGGTAAACGACCTATTTACATTTATGCGATAACATAGTGGTCGAACGGGTTTTCATCCGCTGTCTGTTTTTGCAGCGGGCTGCATCCCCTCTGGAACGAAAGCACCCCTTGGCTTTCGTTCTTTTTTTATGCTTTTTTCAGGTAGACATTCTGACGCTGTCCGCGGTGTATGATAAAATATAACGATGAACGTGAAAGCCCGCTTGATGAAGTACATAAGAAGCCGGTTCGGCTTTTTGTAATAAGGAGGACAATAATTTGAGTAAACTAGTATTATTGGATGGAAACAGTATTGCTTACCGGGCCTTTTTTGCCCTGCCTCTTTTAAATAACGATAAAGGCGTTTATACAAATGCGATTTACGGCTTTACAACCATGCTTTTAAAAATTTTGGAGGACGAGGAGCCAAGCCACGTGCTGGTGGCCTTTGATGCCGGGAAAACAACCTTCCGCCACGATACTTACAGCGAGTACAAATCCGGCCGGGAAAAAACCCCTTCTGAGTTATCCGAACAGCTTCCAGTCATTCGTGAAGTGCTGGACGTTTTTAAAGTTCCTTATATCGAAAAGGAGAACTATGAAGCAGATGATATTATCGGCACCCTTTCGAAACGGGCCGAGGATGAAAACTGGGACGTGCGCATCTATACTGGTGACCGGGACCTGCTGCAGCTGGTCAGTCCTCACGTGCATGTTTCCTTTATCAAAAAAGGAATAACAAACACCGAACTGTATGACCCGGATGCGATTCAGGATCGGTACGGCCTTACTCCTCTTCAGATTACTGATATGAAGGGGCTGATGGGGGACAGCTCGGATAATATTCCAGGCGTGCCCGGGATCGGGGAAAAAACCGCATTAAAGCTGTTACAGGAATACGGCTCCGTGGATAAAGTACTGGAGTCCATTGATAAAATTTCCGGAAAAAAAATGAAGGAACGGCTCGAAGAAAATAAAGAACAGGCGAAAATGAGCAAAGAACTCGCTGTTATTTACCGGGAAACGCCGCTCGATTTAGAGCTTCAGCAATTAAAGCATGAAGACTATGACGTAAAAGAAGTGACAGATCTTTTCCGCGAGCTGGAGTTTCAAACGCTGTTAAACAAATTTGATGACGTTGATGAAGCGCAGCAGACATTCGATGAGCTGGCATACAAGCATGTAAAAGACGTGCAGGAGGATATGCTCGTTTCCCCGTCTGCCCTGGTGGTGGAAGTGCCGGAAGAAAATTATCACCACGGGAGTATCTGGGGCATAGCGGTTATTAATGAAACCGGCCGGTATTTTATTTCCACAGAAGACGCGCTGCAGAGTGAAGCATTCCAGGAATGGGCTAAAGACGAATCCAAAGAAAAATATACGTTTGATACAAAGCGCGCTGTCGTTGCTCTGGGCTGGAAAGGCGTGGAACTCCGGGGTATCACCCATGATACGCTGATAGCCTCCTATTTAATTGATCCCTCTGTATCTTCGCATCACGTGTCTGATATAGCAAAGCGCCGGAATCTGCAGGTGGTGGACACCGACGAAGCAGTTTACGGCAAAGGTGCCAAACGTACGAAGCCGGAGGAAGAAGCACTGGCAGAGCATCTGATCCGGAAAGGTGAAGCCGTCTACCGGCTGCAGGGGAAAATTGAAGAGGACTTAAAACAGAACGAGCAGCTCGAACTGTTTAAGGAGCTGGAAATGCCGCTGTCGCTTGTACTCGGACAGATGGAAACCCAGGGCATCTCTGTGGACCGTTCGCAGCTTGAGGTGATCGGTGATGAGCTGGACGGCCGCCTCACAGAGCTTGAAAAAGAAATTTACAAACAAGCCGGGCGTGAATTTAACATTAATTCGCCGAAGCAGCTCGGGCCAATTCTGTTTGAAGAGCTCGGACTGCCGGCTGTTAAGAAAACGAAAACCGGCTATTCCACGTCGGCGGATGTGCTCGAGAAACTGAGTGACCAGCATGAAATTATTCCAAATCTGTTGTTGTACCGCCAGATTTCGAAGCTGCGTTCGACATATATTGAAGGGCTCCTAAAAGTTATTCACCCAACTACGGGCAAAATTCATACGATGTTCAACCAGGCGATTACGCAGACAGGACGGCTGAGTTCTACTGAGCCGAATCTGCAGAACATCCCAATCCGCCTTGAAGAAGGCCGGCGTATCCGGAAGGCTTTCATTCCTTCTGAACCCGGGTGGTCTATTTTATCGGCAGACTATTCGCAGATTGAACTCCGGGTGCTCGCTCATATTGCAGATGATGAGGGGCTCAAGGAAGCTTTCCAGAACAATATGGACATTCATACAAAAACTGCGATGGATGTGTTTGGCGTAGGGCACGACGAAGTGACATCCAACATGCGCAGAAGTGCGAAAGCTGTAAATTTCGGAATCGTTTACGGCATTTCGGATTACGGCCTTTCGCAGAGCCTTGGCATTACGAGAAACGAAGCGAAAGAATTTATTGAGAGCTATTTAAAAAGCTATCCCAACGTGCAGAATTACATGAATGAGATCAAGGATGAAGCGAGACGCGACGGGTTTGTAACGACACTTCTGCACCGCCGCAGGTATCTGCCCGACATGAACAGCCGCAACTTTAACCAGCGCAGCTTTGCAGAAAGAACAGCTATGAACACTCCTATTCAGGGCACGGCGGCTGATATTATTAAAAAAGCGATGGTGGATGTAAGCAAAGCCCTTGAAGAAAAAGGACTGAACAGCCGGCTGCTGCTTCAGGTACACGACGAATTGATCTTTGAAGTACCCGAAAATGAAGTGAAAACCATGCAGGAGCTTGTGCCGGAGCTGATGGAGCAGACAATTGAACTGTCGGTGCCTTTAAAAGCAGACGTGGCCCAGGGCCCGACATGGTATGATGCGAAATAAGGAGAGAGAACGATGCCTGAATTACCGGAAGTAGAAACGGTCCGGCGGAATTTAGAAGACACGGCCGTTGGAAAAACGGTGGAGACCGTGAAAGTATACTGGCCTAATATTATTAAACGCCCCGATGACCACGAAGCCTTTTCAATGATGCTTGGAGGAAAGACGATCGAGCGCGTGCACCGTAAAGGGAAATTTTTAGTAATTTATCTTGAAGATCTGGCTGTTGTTTCCCACTTACGTATGGAAGGTCGTTACGAATGGAGTGACGGCGGGGAGCCGGATAAACACACGCATGTGCGCTTTTATTTCACCGACGGTACGGAGCTCCGCTACCGTGACGTGCGTAAATTCGGCACGATGCATGTGTTCAGCCGAGGAGAGGAGTGGAACGAAAAACCGCTGAACCAGCTCGGGGCGGAGCCTTATCGTGATGCTTCTTTTACCGCTGATTACCTGCACGCCCGGTTTCAAAAAACCTCACGCAGTATTAAGGCGGTACTGCTCGACCAATCAATTATTGCAGGTCTCGGAAACATTTATGTGGATGAAGCGCTGTTCCGGGCGGGTGTTCTGCCGGACGCTCCGGCCGCAGGACTTGAAAAGCCTGTGGTAGAAATCCTTCGAAAGCAGATCACAGAAGTGATTGAAGAGGCAGTCAAACAGGGAGGAAGCACGGTACGCTCCTATGTGAATGGAGACGGACAGGCCGGCGCTTTTCAATTAAATCTGTTTGTATATGGAAGAAAAGGGGAGCCGTGCAAAGTATGCAGTCATGAAATTGAGCGGGCTGTAGTAGCGGGCCGGGGTACGCACTACTGTCCAGTCTGCCAGACGAAGGAGGGGACGGAATGGTTATCGGCCTTACAGGCGGAATAGCAAGCGGTAAGTCACTGGTGGCAGACGCTCTGCGGGAGCAGGGCCTTCCCGTGATTGATGCTGATGTGATTTCACGGGAAGTGGTGGAGCCGGGGGAGCCTGCCCTGGAGCAGATTATTGAGCACTTCGGCCCGGAAATTCTCCAGTTTGATGGAACGCTCGACAGAAAAAAATTAGGCTCTGTCATTTTTAATGATACTGAAAAACGCCAGGTGCTTAATCAAATTATTCACCCGGCTGTCAGGCAGCGCATGATGAGCAAACGGGATGATCTCGTACGTGAAGGAAATGAACATGTCGTGCTCGATATCCCGCTTCTGCTCGAAAACAATTTAAACTTTCTGGTCGACCGCATTATCGTCGTTTATGTCAATGAAGCAACGCAAAAGCAGCGGCTCGTGGAGCGTGACGGCCGGGGAGAAGAAGATGCGGCTGCTAGAATCAAATCGCAAATGCCTCTCGGAGAAAAAAGAGAGCTGGCGGATGCAGTGATCGATAATTCGGGGACAGAAAAGGAAACAAAAACCCAGGTGAACGAGCTGCTCCATCAATGGAAAATAAAATAAAAACGGATGGATAACCACTTTTCGTAAAAGAAAGTGGTTATTTTTTAAAAATAGGTTGCAAGAATGCGCTGTCAATGTGTTATACTATTTTTAGATTTTACTTATAAAAGTATAACATATTTCCAGAGGAGGATATTAAATGAAAACAAGCATAGCGATCAACGGTTTCGGACGAATTGGGCGTATGGTTTTTCGAAAGGCAATGATGGACCCTGAAATTGAAGTGAAAGCCATCAATGCCATGTATCCTCCTGAAACGCTGGCTCATTTAGTGAAATACGATAGTGTGCACGGTCCGTTTCCGCTTGAAGTAAAATCCGAAGGGGACGAAATGATCGTGGATGGAAAACGGATCCGGCTGCTTCAAAACCGAAATCCCCTCGAACTTCCGTGGGAGGAACTGGGTGTAGATATTGTGGTCGAAGCGACGGGGAAATTCAACCGTGGCCCTGACGCTGAAATGCATATAGAAGCCGGAGCTAAAAAAGTCGTGCTGACTGCTCCCGGCAAAGAAGTCGATACAACCATCGTAATGGGAGTAAACGAAAAAGACTACGATCCGGAACGCCACCACGTAATCTCAAACGCATCCTGCACGACGAACTGCCTTGCGCCGGTCGTCAAAGTGCTTGAGGATAACATCGGTATTGAAAGCGGTTTAATAACAACTGTACATGCATACACTAATGACCAGAACAATATGGATAATCCCCACAAGGATTTGCGCCGGGCGAGAGCCTGCGGCCAGTCGATTATCCCGACGTCTACCGGAGCAGCTAAAGCTCTTTCAGAGGTGATTCCTTCCATGGAGGGAAAAATGAATGGTATGGCTCTCCGGGTGCCAACGCCGAACGTATCGCTGGTGGATATGGTAATTGACATGAAGCGTCCGGTAACAGAGGAAGAAATCAATCAAACGCTAAAAACGGCTTCAGAACAGAAGTTAAAAGGAATTATTTCCTACTGCGAGGACCCGCTCGTATCAACAGATTTTAATGGAAACGAAAATTCATCTATTATAGATGCGCTCTCCACCATGGTCATTAACGACCGCCAGGTTAAAGTGCTTGCATGGTACGATAATGAGTGGGGCTACTCCTGCCGGGTAGTGGATCTGGTAAAAATGGTCGGAGAACCAGCTGTCGGCTACTCCTCCGTCGCTTCGTTTTAAAAATCGTTAATGTGGGAAAGCGTCCCGTAAGTGGGGCGCTTTTTTGTTTATCCTCTATGGGGAATTATATACAGAAGTTATGGATTAAATACAGGCATTAAAGCCCTGGATCAAAGCTTTAAAGATGCTGCATGTGAAAACTGGTTGCAAATTGCAAATAAACATCGTATACTGAATTTCGTGCCTGTGCGTCCTTGAATTTGACGGCAGAAATGCACAGTTTTCAGGCGTATACAGGTATACTAGCGGTTACTGTAAGGGTTAGTGCCAAATCGGACTAACTTTCCCCCAGAGTAGCCTTTAAAACGTGACGGGCCGATAAAAATACAGCGACCTAATGATGTAATAAAAAGAAACAAAGGGGGAAACGTACCATGGAAACAATGGGACGCCATGTCATCTCCGAGCTCTGGGGTTGTGACGAAGAAACTTTAAACAATGTAAATGCAATCGAACGTATCTTTGTAAACGCCGCTTTAAAAGCAGGCGCTGAAATAAGAGAAGTGATTTTTCATAAATTTGCACCGCAGGGTGTAAGCGGAGTAGTCATCATTTCAGAATCGCATTTAACGATTCACAGCTTTCCGGAACACGGCTATGCAAGCATCGATGTGTATACTTGCGGAGACCATATTGATCCGAACACGGCGGCTAAATATATTGCCGGATCACTCGGTGCCGAAGCGGAAGAAACAATAGAAATCCCCCGCGGTACAGGCCCTATCCGTGTAGAGCGCCCGGAAGCGAATGCCCTATAATACGCATACGAACACCGTTTAAGCACAGGTAGCTGCTTGAACGGTTTTTTATTGCCTGCAGTACAAGGGATTCAAAGAAATACACAAATTGTCATCCTCCCGCCAGGAGCGAATGTGATATGATAGAACCAATAAAAATAGAGACCGCCCATCAAATTGGAGATGATAATAATGAAATGCCCTGTATGCTACTCCAATGGCACACGTGTATTGGATTCGAGGCCGAGCAATGAAGGCCGTTCCATCCGGCGCCGGCGTCAGTGTGATACGTGCCACCACCGCTTCACTACATTTGAAATTGTAGAAGAACTGCCGCTTGTCGTAGTGAAAAAAAATGGGAACCGGGAGGAATTCAGCCGGGAAAAAATGCTGAGAGGCTTGATCAGAGCCTGTGAAAAGCGGCCAATCCCAATGGAAACGCTCGAGGGCATCGTTTCGAGGGTGGAAAATAAACTGCGGGAAGAAGGACGAACAGAAGTGAAAAGCGAGGAAGCCGGGGAGCTTGTCATGGAAGAGCTAGCGGATATTGATGAAATCGCTTATGTCCGTTTTGCTTCTGTTTACCGGCAGTTTCGTGATATAAATGTATTCATCAATGAATTAAAAGAACTGATTGATAAAGAAAATAAAGAAGATTCATCAAAATCATAAAAAGGAGGGCGGCGCTTTGAGTCTGCATTGGATGGAAGTAAAACCGGTGGATGGGTACTATGTTCGCACAAGTAAAGAATTCAGCGAGAGCACGGATAAAACGATGTCTATGCTCTACCAGCCGTTAGTCGGAAGCAAAGCGATCGCTCTCTACCAGACTCTGCAGAATAAGCTTGAAAAAGACTGCTATGAAAGCTCCGAAGCAACCCATCATGAACTGATGGCTTTTTTGCAGATGCCTTTAAATGAGATTTACGCTGCCCGCCGCCTGCTTGAAGGCATCGGGCTTCTCAGGGTTTATGAACTCGAAACACACTCACAGGATAAAACATTTGTTTATGATATCCAGCCGCCTATGTCGCCGCGGGCTTTTTTTCAGGACGATGTGCTAAGCGTATTTTTATATAACCGCCTTGGGAAAAGCAAATACATTCAGCTGCGCCAGCGTTTTGGCATTTCGGCTGTGCCTGAAGGAGCAGAAGAAATTACGGCTTCGTTCAATGAAGTATTTGCTTCCCTGCATGCGTCGGAAATGGCTTCCGAGCCGCCTCCGGCAGATGAAGGAACAGAATTTGTCGGTGGCAGTGAGCCGTCGCGCCTGCAGCTTGAGGAGAATGGATTCGACATGGAACTGCTAAAAGCTTCGCTCCCTTCCTTTCTCGACAGCTCGCGGCTGTTAACACCTTCGCTGCAGCAGACCGTCCGCCGGCTTGCTTTTGTGTATCAGCTATCGCCGATTGATATGGGAAAAGTGATTCAGGAGTCCCTATCAGCAGACGATGAAGTAAATATAGAAGACCTGCGTAAAAAGGCAAAAAATCATTACCGTATGGAGCACGGAGCAGCCCCGCCTGCGCTCGGGAACCGTACAGAAAGTCAGGAGCCGGCACCGGCAAAGGGCCGCCCGGTGTCTGAACAGGAGCAAATGAAGCAGTTTTATGAACAGACGTCCCCCGTGACATTTCTTCGTTCGGTGGCCGAAGGAGCAACTGTGCCGGAGTCGGATATTCATCTCGTGGAGGAGCTTTTATTCAGCTACCGTTTATCCCCGGGAGTTGTGAACGTGTTGACAGATTACGTGATGAAGAAAAATAATATGAAATTAAGCAAAGCACTTGTGTATAAAATTGCCGGCCAGTGGACAAGAAAAAAAGTACATACCGTAGAGGATGCCATGAAGCTTGCAAAGGAAGAACACAAGCAGGCCCAGGAACGCCAGGCACCTAAAAACAATTATACGAATAAGCGGTCTCAGGGCTACGTCCGAAACGATAAGCTGCCTAAGTGGCTGGAAAAAGAAGAGCAGGCAGAGAATAAACCGGCAGAAGGTGAAAATTCCACGCAGGAGGAGCAGCTGTCGAAGGAAAGAGAGCGCTTTGAAGAAATGCTTAAGGAACGACGGGAAAGAGCAAACCGTTAAAAGAAAGGAGGCGGCTGGATGGATTCGATCGGATCCTCGTTGAACAGATGGATGGATAAGGATTGGAAGGAACGGATGGCCAGACTTGAAAAAGAAGTGTTTGCCTATCCGGGAGTTATTGATTTCAAGCGCCGTCATCCGCACATACCAGCGGAAGAATACGAAAAAAACAAGGCAGCTTTATTTGAGTATAAAAGGGAGCGCAGTAACTGCGATGCCTGTCCTGGGCTTGAAAACTGCCCGAACCTGATGCAGGGCTATCAGCCGGAATTGATGGAAGACAAAGGAAAAGTAACGGTTGCCTATCACCGCTGTTCATTAAAGATACACGATGATGAAAAGAAAAAAAGACAGGCACTTATTAAAAGCTATTATATTCCAAAAGAGATACTGCATGCTTCCTTTGACCAGGTGGATATGGATCATGAATCAAGAGCGAAGGCAGGAACCGCAGCACTGCGTTTCGCATCGACCACCGTGCCCGGAGAAGACGGACAGGGACTTTACCTGTATGGAAAATTCGGGGTCGGTAAAACGTATATTGCCGGAGCGATCATGAATGAACTGGCGGAGCGAAACATCGGCTCGATGATTGTACACGTGCCGGACTTTTTCCGTGAGATCAAAGAATCGCTTTCGGATAATACGGTGAGGGAAAAGGTGGACAGCGTCAAAGGCGTGCCGGTGCTCATACTCGACGATCTTGGAGCCGAATCGATGAGTGCCTGGACAAGAGACGATATTTTAGGAGTTATTCTGCAGTACCGGATGATGGAAAAGCTTCCTACTGTTTATACCTCCAACTATGATTACAGTGAACTTGAAGAGCATTTGACGTATTCCCAGAAGGGTGGTAACGAGCGGCTGAAAGCTAAGCGTATCATGGAGCGCATCCGCCCGTTCACAGAAGAAGTGTTCATGGACGGACAGAACCGCCGGGGATAATTGGAAATGCATAGGGCATTCTAAGTGTATAATACAAATAAATATGCTACCATGATGATAGCGCCCAGCATGCAGAAAATGGGTTGGATTCGCGGTATTTTCATGCGAGCGCCACAAAGGAATTTTCTGGAGGGTATACAAATGAGCATTGATGGAATACTGGAACGTGCATTAAACGGAGAACGACTGACAATGGATGACGCTGTGCGCTTGTATGAAAGCGATGAAATAGAAAAAATGGGAGCTGCCGCAGATGAAATTAAAAAACGCTGGCACCCCGAACCTGTCGCTACCTTTAACATAGGACGGAATGTCAATTACACAAACGTCTGCGATACCTTCTGCCGTTTTTGTGCATTTTACCGCCGGCCGGGATCGGAAGAGGGATACCTTCTTTCGGATGACCAGATCCTGCAGAAGATTAAAGAGCTTCAGGATGTAGGAGGAGACGAAATTTTAATGCAGGGCGGGACCAACCCGAACCTCCCATTTGAATACTATACGAACCTGCTCAAAAAAATTAAAAGTCATTTCCCTGATGTGACGATGCACTCGTTTACACCGGCAGAGGTGTACAAAATGATGGAAGTGTCCGGCCTGTCCTTGAGAGAGGTATTAACGGCTCTTCACGAAGCAGGTTTGGATTCACTTCCGGGCGGCGGCGCCGAAATTCTCACAGAGAAAACGAGAAAACGGATCAGCCGCCTGAAATGCACGGCCGATCAATGGATTGACTGCATGAAAATGGCTAAAGAGGTCGGTATGCACGGCACTGCAACGATGGTTATCGGCTTTGGCGAATCCAACGAAGAGCGGGCAGAACACCTGTGGCGTATTCGTGAGGCGCAGGATGAATCCAACTGCTTTTTGGCTTTCATATCCTGGACCTTCCAGCAGGATTACACAAGCATGAAAGGCGAGCGTATTACACCGGAAGGCTATCTCCGTAACGTTGCCATTTCACGCTTGTTCCTGGACAATATCCCGAACTTCCAGTCCTCCTGGGTAACAGCAGGACCAGAAACGGGGAAACGCTCCCTTTCCTACGGCTGTAACGACTTTGGCAGTACTATGATGGAAGAGAACGTTGTTTCTTCAGCCGGTACCACACACAAAGTGAACATCAACCGTATTCTTCGTTTAATACGGGAAGCAGGCTACACGCCGGCTCAACGTAATACGAAGTATCATACACTCCGGGTGTTTGAGGGAGAAGAGAACAGCGAAAAAGACTTTGTAATGCAAAACTAAATACAGGTTGCATGAAAAGAAGCTTTTCGCTATGCTGAAATAGCGAAAAGGAAAATGCAAGGATGAGGCCATGAAAATAAAACAGGCGTCCCAGAGAAGAGAACCATGGCTGGAAGTTCTCTACGAACCGTTTTATTTTTACCCCCTCGGAGCTTCGGCAGGGAACAGCAGTATCTGCCGGCGGATCCCCGGCCGTTACCCGGATAGAGTCGTCCCTTTACAGGGGATGGAAACTAGGGTGGAACCGCGGCTGAGCCCGCCCCTTTCGAGGGGGCGGTTTTTTTATGCGTTTTTCTGTATATTACAGTAATAAAAGGAGGATAAATCACAGTGGCAGAACAGGCAATTACGCTCATA
This sequence comes from Marinococcus sp. LNSP9103-4, assembly GCF_056034345.1. Lineage (NCBI taxonomy): Bacteria > Bacillati > Bacillota > Bacilli > Caryophanales > Bacillaceae > Marinococcus > Marinococcus sp. LNSP9103-4. Next base: position 56,210 of record NZ_JBQLIA010000003.1, read on the forward strand.
TTTCCAGATGGGAATGAAAAATCATATGATATTGGCACGACGACAGAAGAAGTAGCCGGCGGGATCAGCTCGGGACTGAAAAAGAGTGCGCTGGCAGGAAAAATTAATGGAAAAATGGTGGATCTACGCACTCCGCTCCGGGAGGACGGTCAGATTGAAATCATCACGTATCAGTCCCCGGAAGGCCTTGAAGTGCTCCGGCACAGCACCGCGCACGCGATGGCCCAGGCGGTGAAGCGCTTGTTTGATGATGTGCAGCTTGGTGTCGGCCCGGTGATTGAAAACGGATTTTATTACGACATTGATACGTCGCACCAGCTGACGCCGGAAGACCTTCCTAAAATCGAAAAAGAGATGAATAAAATCATCGATGAAAATCTTGAAATTATTCGCGAGGAAGTGTCCCGGGAAGAAGCAGTCCGCTTTTTTAAAGAGCTTGGCGACGAGCTGAAGCTGGAATTAATTGAGGATATCCCGGAAGGAGAACAGATCGCGCTTTACCGGCAGGGAGAATTTGTCGATTTATGCCGCGGCGTTCATGTGCCGCAGACATCCAAATTAAAAAAGTTTAAGCTGATGAATATTTCCGGGGCATACTGGCGCGGGGACAGCAGCAACAAAATGCTGCAGCGTATTTACGGAACCGCCTTTGAAAAACAGTCCCAGCTTGACGATCATTTGAAAATGCTCGAAGAAGCTAAGGAGCGCGACCACCGTAAAATTGGCAGAGAGCTCGACATATTTACGACAAGTCAGACAGTCGGACAGGGCCTTCCTCTCTGGCTTCCAAACGGTGCCACGATCCGTCGGATTATCGAGCGCTATATTGTGGATAAAGAAGTGCGTCTCGGCTATGACCACGTGTATACGCCGGTACTTGGTTCCTCCGAGCTCTATAAAACGTCGGGCCACTGGGACCACTATCAGGACGACATGTTCCCGCCGATTGAAATGGATAATGAAACACTTGTGCTTCGGCCGATGAACTGTCCGCACCACATGATGGTTTACAAAAATAAAAAGCACAGCTACCGCGATCTTCCGGTACGCATTGCAGAGCTCGGAACGATGCACCGTTATGAAAAATCCGGAGCGCTTGCCGGTCTTCAGCGGGTGCGGGCGATGACGCTAAACGACGGTCACATTTTTGCCCGTCCGGATCAGCTGAAGGATGAGTTCATTCGTGCTGTACGCCTGGTTCGTGAAGTCTATCATGATTTCGGTATCAAAGATTATACCTTCCGGCTTTCCTACCGGGATCCGGAGGATAAAGAAAAATACGTGGACGATGACCAGATGTGGGAAAATTCCGAGCGCATTCTGAAAGAAGCGATGGATGCGATTGACGCTGAATACGTGGAAGCAGAAGGCGAAGCAGCATTTTACGGTCCGAAACTCGATGTCCAGGTAAAGACAGCAATGGGCAAAGAAGAGACACTTTCCACTGTCCAGATTGACACTCACCTGCCTGAACGATTTGATCTCACGTATGTGGGAAGCGACGGCGGCGAGCACCGTCCGGTAGTCGTCCACCGTGGCATTGTGTCTACGATGGAACGCTTTATCGCTTTTCTGCTTGAAGAGTACAAAGGCGCCCTGCCGACGTGGCTTTCCCCTGTACAGGTGAAAATCATACCGGTCTCGCCTGACGTTCATCTTGACTACGCGAAAGAAGTGGAAATGGCACTGCAGGCCTCGGATGTCCGGGTGGAAGTGGATACAAGGGATGAGAAGCTCGGCTATAAAATCCGCGAAGCCCAGACGCAGAAAATTCCTTACATGCTTGTGCTTGGTGACAAAGAGCAGGAAGCGAACGCCGTAAATGTACGCAGATACGGTCAGCAGGATTCGGACTCACAGCCGCTGAATGATTTCGTGGAAAATGTAACAGCGGCTATCAACGAATATCGATAAAAAGGTTGACGTCCTAATGGGGCCGTGCTAAGATGTCCTAGTGTGAAAATAATTAATCCCTAAAGAAGAAGCGCCCGCTTCTCACCTGACCGACAAACGTTGGCTGGTTATTACTAATATATTGAATGTGTAGAGCATATATTCTGTATACGTGTGGGCGCTTCTCTGTTTTAGAGGGTGTCTGCACGTTTTTTCGTTGTGCCAATGGTATGTATTTGCGTGGAAGCCCCGCGCACTAAATTTCTGGAGGTGGCTTATTATTCGTAAGGACCAAAAGGTAAACGAGGGCATCCGTGCCCGTGAAGTTCGACTCATCGACTCTAACGGAGAGCAGCTTGGAGTAAAATCAAGAAACGAAGCTTTAGAGCTGGCCGGGAAAGAAAACCTTGACCTTGTTCTTGTCGCTCCAAACGCAAAACCGCCTGTCTGCCGTATTATGGATTACGGTAAATATCGTTTTGAACAGCAGAAAAAAGATAAAGAAGCCCGGAAAAAGCAAAAAACGATCAACGTGAAAGAAGTTCGTTTGAGCCCGAGCATTGAAGAACACGACTTTAATACAAAACTGCGTAACGCAAGAAAGTTTTTGTCTAAAGGCGATAAAGTAAAAGCAGCTATCCGCTTCCGCGGTCGTATGATCACACACTCTGATATCGGTAAAGAGGTGCTTGACCGGTTTGCAAAAGAGTGTGAAGACGTGAGTACGATTGAAACGAAGCCGAAAATGGATGGCCGCAGCATGTTCCTCATGCTCGCTCCAAAAGCAGAGCAGGAACGGGAGCAAAAAGAAGAATCCAGTAAAGAGTAGACAGCGGTCAGCCCGTTATATTAAAAAAGGAGGATGTCACTTATGCCAAAAATGAAATCTCACCGCGGAGCAGCAAAACGTTTTCGCAAAACAGGAAGCGGCCGTGTAAAACGCGCACGCGCATTCACGAGCCATATGTTTTCGCATAAATCCCAAAAGCAAAAGCGTAACCTGCGTAAGCCGGAGCTTGTTTCCAAGTCCGACTACAAGCGTATCAAGACACTGCTGCCGAAAACGAAAAAATAAGCACGACCAAATAATTAAGATAAGCTAAGGAGGGGTTGACGATGCCAAGAGTAAAAGGCGGATATGTGGCACGTCGCAGACGTAAACGAGTATTAAAACTCGCGAAAGGTTATAGAGGTTCTAAGCATAGACTGTTTAAAACAGCACAGGAACAGGTAATGAAGTCCCTGCAGTATGCTTACCGGGACCGTCGCCAGCGCAAACGCGAATTCCGTAAGCTGTGGATTGCACGTATTAACGCAGCAGCCCGTTTAAACGGCTTGTCCTACAGCCGCATGATGCATGGCCTGAAGCAGGGCGGTATCCAAATGAACCGTAAAATGCTCGCAGACCTTGCGGTAAATGACGAAAAAGCTTTTGCAGAGCTTGCTGAAAAAGCGAAATCAAACTTATAATCAAACAAAAAAGCGGAGCGCCCGGTAAATCAGGCGTTCCGCTTTTTATTGTTTCTCGGGCTGTTTTGCTTCAAGCTGCTGCATGAACTCCTTCACCGGGCTGTTCCACTCGATAGCAGCTTCCGGATAGAGGGATAAAATTTCCCGCTCGAGAAAGGTGAAATCCTCGCGCTGGAAGCCGCGCAAATGCTCACTTTCAATCACCCACAGCGAAATCGTAACGACTTCAAACGATTTTTCGGTTGTACCTACGTATTTTTCGCCTTCAAACATGACGCCTTTATGGGTCGCCAGTAAATTTTTCCGCACGTTTTGCTGGTCATCAAGCAGATAGAATTGCTTTTTATGGTGAGCTGCTTCCAGCTTTCTCCTAGAATTATTCCAGTATCTCCAAAACGAGTATATGATAATAATAAGAGCGATCAACAGCAGCACTCGTAAAAGAATACCCAATCTTTACACCCTCCTCTGCATCTATCGGATTAAGCGTACATAAGCCTTCTCATTTCTAATATATACGCACAGTCTGCTAAAAAGTTTCACAGGCACCAGGGTATGATAGATTATGTTTGAGCCCTGCGGCAAAGTTCTTTATACTGAATATGGAAGAACCCGCACCACACCGCTTGTATGGATGAGAATATTAGCCCGCAGCATTAATAATATTTTCCCTTTGCATGTGTGTGTAAAACAACCGTACATAAAGGAGGCAGCACGAAATGGCAGAATTAGACCCGACATTGCAGATGCTAAAGGACCTCACGGACGCAAACGGCGTTCCGGGGAACGAACAGGAACCGAGAAAAGTAATGACCCAGTATATTTCTCCTTACGCCGATGAAATGAGCACCGATCGGCTGGGAAGCCTGATTGCTAAAAAAACCGGACAGGCCGGCGGTCCGAAATTAATGATTACCGGACATCTGGACGAAATTGGTTTTATGATATCGGGAATCGATGAGAATGGCTTTTTGAAATTCCAGACCCTTGGGGGATGGTGGAGCCAGGTGATGCTCGCCCAGCGGGTGAAGGTAATGACGAGAAAAGGAAATATTACCGGGGTGATCGGCTCAAAGCCGCCGCATATTCTTCCGGCGGAGCAGCGCAAAAAAGCAATGGAAATTAAAGATATGTTCATCGATATCGGTGCTTCAAGCAAGGAAGAAGCAGAATCATTCGGCGTGCGTCCGGGAGATTCGGTCGTGCCGGTATGTGATTTTGAAGTGATGAATAATGAAAAACTGCTGATGGCAAAAGCCTGGGACAACCGTATTGGCTGTGCTATCGCGATTGAGGTGCTGAAGCGTCTCGAAAATGAATCCCATCCGAATGAAATTTACGGCGTCGGTGCTGTACAGGAGGAAGTCGGCCTGCGCGGAGCGAAAACAGCAACCAACCTTATTCAGCCGGATATCGGCTTTGCTGTCGATGTAGGGATTGCCGGGGATACGCCGGGTGTCACAAGTAACGATGCCAGAGCGAAAATCGGCAAAGGCCCGCAGCTTCTTATGATGGACGCCTCCGTCATCGCACACAAAGGGCTGCGTGATTTCGTTGTCGGTGTGGCTGAAGAGAAAGAAATTCCTTTCCAGTTCGACATGATGGCAAACGGCGGCACAGATGCAGGGTCTATTCATCTATCCGGCGAAGGAGTACCGGCGATGGCCATTACGATTCCGACCCGCTATATCCATACGCATGCGGCTATTCTGCACCGGGATGACTTTGAGCATGCCGTGCAGTTAATCGTAGAAATTGCTAAGCGTTTGGACCGCGACACAGTAGATTCGTTAACGTACGAAGCATAAAATACCAGCCTTTCTGTCCGTGAGGGACGGGAGGGCTGTTTATTTTCTTTCTGCGGCGGGTCAAAGTGTGCTACGATGAGAGAAAATACTGGGGGAGACAGCGAAGTGAAGCGGATAGAATCGGCAAAAAACCCGAAAGTAAAAGAGATAAAAAAACTTCATAAGCGTAAGGAACGTGAAAGGTCAGGGCTTTTTTTAATTGAGGGAGACCACGCGCTGACAGAAGCCGTCCGGTCGGAGGCCTGGATTGAAGAAATTTTCATTGAAGAGCATAAAGAGTGGCCGCAGGTTTTTAATGAAATTCCAACACCGGCCACAGAGGTAACAGAAAGCGTAATGAAAGAAATCAGCTCGACGGAAACCCCGAAAAATATTGTAGCTGTATGCAGAATTCCTGAATTTTCTAATGTAAGAAGCGGCGGATATTCATTTTTCGTGCTGGTGGACAGCATTCAGGACCCAGGTAACCTGGGAACAATTATCCGGACGGTTGACGCGCTTGGAAAAGGGGTAGTCGTTCTCGGCACAGGTACGGTGGATGCGTACAACGAAAAGGTGGTCCGGGCGACCCAGGGCTCACTGTTTCATGTCCCAGTACTGCAGGAGGACCTGGGTGAATGGCTGGAATGGCTGCAGGAAACGGACATTCCGTGCTTTGGCACTTCGCTTGATGAAGGTACGTCGTATTCGGCACTTGAGCCGCAGCCTTACTTTGCGTTAATCATTGGCAACGAAGGAGCCGGCGTACAAAAGAAATGGCTCGAGCGGACCGACCAGAACCTGTACATTCCGATTCCGGGCCAGGCAGAATCGTTAAATGCGGCAGTTTCTGCCGGCATTCTGCTGTATCACTTGAAGCAAACAGATTGGTGATGGTTGCAATCGGGCCAGGCTTTTTCTATAATAATTCATATTGAAACATATAAACACAAATGCGCAGATGAAGAGTAGTAGCATCGCTTCCTGCTGAACAGGGAAAAGGTATCGCTGACTGAAAATACCTTGCAGTAAGGATTTGTGAATTCGCTTCGGAGCAGCCGCTGGAGTATTCCCTGTGGAAGAAAAGCGTGCCGGAACCTGTCGTTACAGGAGAGTGAGCTGTGCACTGCAGCTAACAAGGGTGGTACCGCGAGCCTTCGTCCCTTTCAGGGAGAGGGCTCTTTTTATTTGGCATAAAAATGGAGGGAACCAGGATATGATAGAACGCTTGGAGGAGCTGCAGCAGGAAGCGCTGCAGCAGATTGAAGAAGCTGGCGATACAAAGGAATTAGAGCAGGTGAGAGTAAAATACTTAGGGAAGAAGGGTCCGATTACGGAAGTGCTCCGGGGGATGGGGCAGCTGTCCAAGGAAGAGCGTCCTGTGGTCGGCCAGAAAGGAAACGAAGTACGGGAAGCTATTCAGGAGCGTCTGGAGAAAAAAACAAAAACGCTTGCCGACGAAGCATTAAAGGAAAAGCTTGAAAAAGAAACGCTCGATGTGACACTGCCGGGACGTAAGGTCCAGCGAGGGGCGAAGCACCCGCTGACAAGCGTTGTGGAAGAAATTGAAGATATCTTTATCGGTATGGGGTTTGAAGTGACTGAAGGACCGGAAGTCGAAACCGATTATTATAACTTTGAAGCGATGAATCTGCCAAAAGATCATCCGGCCCGTGACATGCAGGACTCTTTTTATGTCAGCAGTGATCTGCTGCTGCGTACACAGACGTCGCCGGTACAGGCCCGCTCGATGGAACGCCACCACGGCGAAGGGCCGGTGAAAATCATCTGCCCGGGCAAGGTCTACCGCCGGGACGATGACGATGCTACCCACTCCCACCAGTTCATGCAGATCGAAGGGCTGATGGTTGACGAAAATATCCGGATGAGTGATTTAAAAGGGGTGCTCGAAACATTTGTGAAAAAATATTTCGGAGAGGAAAGAGAAATTCGTCTCCGCCCGAGCTACTTCCCTTTTACCGAGCCGTCTGCAGAACTCGATGTTTCATGCGGTATCTGCGCCGGGGAAGGCTGCCGCATCTGCAAGCATACTGGGTGGATTGAAGTTCTCGGATGCGGGATGGTGCATCCGCGCGTGCTGGAAATGAGCGGTTTTGACCCGGACGTATACAGCGGCTTTGCCTTTGGCATGGGAGTAGAGCGCTTCTCCCTACTGAAATACGGCATTGATGATATCCGGCATTTTTACACGAACGATATGCGCTTTTTAAAACAATTCACTCGAGTATAGAAGGAGAATGCAGATATGTTGATCTCATATAAATGGCTGAAAGATTATGTGGATATTGAAGATATTACCCCCGAAGAAATTGCCGATCGCCTGACTACAGGAGGTGTAGAGGTGGACGCTCTGTACCGGCGTGCCGAACCGATTGAGGGATGCGTGGTCGGGTATGTTACCGAAGCCGAAAAGCATCCGGATGCGGATAACTTAAACATTTGCCAGGTGCATCAGGGAGCAGAGACAGTACAGATCATCTGCGGTGCTGACAACGTGGCAGCCGGACAGAAGGTCGTAGTGGCAAAGCCGGGCACCGTTCTGCCTGGGGGGATGGAAATTAAAGCAACGGAAATCCGCGGCCAGCAGTCCAACGGCATGATTTGTTCTCTCCAGGAGCTCGGCGTGGAAGCCAAGCTGGTGCCTAAGCATGTGGCTGAAGGCATTTTCGTTTTTGACGAGGATCCGGAGACGGGATCGGATGCGGTAAAAGCTCTTGGCTGGGACGATACAGTGATGGATCTGGATATTACGCCAAACCGTGCCGACTGCCTGAATATCCTCGGGGTCGCCTACGAAGTGGCAGCTCAGCTGGACCGGACCGTCCGGCTCCCTGTGACTTCGGTAAAAGAAAGCGAAAAGCCTGCTTCAGCAGCGGTTAATGTGAAAATCGAAAACGGGGAGGACACTCCTTATTACGGAGCAAGAATCGCTGAAAACATTCAGGTGAAGCCTTCTCCGTACTGGATGCAGAACCGCTTGATGGCCGCGGGCATCCGGCCGATCAGCAACGTCGTGGATATTACCAACTATGTGCTGCTTGAATACGGGCAGCCGCTGCATGCGTTTGATTTTGACGCCTTCGGATCCGACGAAGTGCTCGTGCGACGAGCGTTCGAAGATGAAGAAATACAGACGCTCGACGGTAATAAGCATCATCTTTCCACGGAGCATTTGGTCGTAACCAATGGTACAAAGCCGACAGCCCTTGCAGGAGTAATGGGTGGAGAACACTCAGAGGTGAGCGATCAGACAACAAATATTCTGCTCGAAGCAGCCCTGTTTCACCCGTCCCTGATCCGCCAGGCGTCAAAGGATACGCGGATACGAAGCGATGCAAGTGTCCGTTATGAGCGGGGGCTCGACACGGAGAGAGTGGAGCAGGCAGCAGACCGGGCGGCGCATTTATTCGCTGAATATGCGGGCGCCACTTTGCTTCAGGGTATCGAGCAGGAGGACCACCGGGAGCCGGGCGGCCGCTGGGTACGGGTGAGTGATCGCCGTATCAATCAGCTGCTTGGAATGGAGCTCAGCGGTTCAGAAATGGTCCGTATTCTCGAACGTCTCGGCTTTCAGACCGCCGACAAGGAAACGAGCAGTATCGAAGTATATATCCCAAGCCGCCGCCCGGATATCCGCATTGAAGAGGATGTGGCTGAAGAAATCGCTCGGATGCACGGCTATCAGGACATTCCGAGTACACTTCCTAAAGGTGCTACAACGGCCGGAAGCCTGACTGCCGAACAGAAAAGAAAGCGGACAGTACGCCGCTTTTTGGAAAGTGCCGGGCTGAGTGAAGCTGTCACCTATTCCCTGACGACTGCCAGCTCAGCTTCCCGTTTCACGCTGTACCCGGAAAAGTATACGATGGAAGTAACCATGCCAATGAGCGAAGACCGCAGAGTACTGCGGCAGAGCCTGATTCCTCAGCTTCTTGAAGGAGTCAGCTATAACCGCAACCGCCAGACGAAAGATATCGCTTTGTTTGAAATGGGCTCGGTGTTTCTTTCCGAAGAAGAGAATGCTGCTGTACAGCCGGAAGAACGTATTATGCTTGCTGCGGTAGTAAGCGGAAGATGGGAAAGCCACCTATGGCAGGGAGAAACAAAAAATGCAGACTTTTACGTGATGAAAGGAATTGCTGAAGGCATTCTTGAAGAGCTGCACGTAGAAAGCCGTGCTTCGTTCACTTTGGCAGAGCACAGTGATATGCACCCCGGCCGTACCGCAGACATACAGCTGGATGGAAAAACGGTGGGATACGTCGGCCAAATTCACCCAACAACGGCTGGTGAGTGGGATATAGCCGAAACGTATGCCCTGCAGGTTGATTTAACCTCCCTGCTTCAGGCGGTGGAAACGCCGGTTCGTTATCAAACGCTTCCGCGCTTCCCTTCCACTACCCGTGATATTGCGATTGTTGTGGATGAAAATGTGCCTGCAGCTGAAGTAAAAGAAGTCATTGAGTCCGCAGGTGGAAGCACGCTGTACAGCACCTCCCTGTTTGACGTTTATCAGGGCGAGAATCTAACGCCCGGCAAAAAATCCCTGGCGTTCACGCTGGTCTACCTGGATCCGGAAAGAACACTGACCGATGAAGAGGTCAGCTCCGCGCACAACCAGGTGCTTCGCATGCTTGAAGAAAAAACCGGGGCAGAGCTCAGGCAGTAAACAGCTGCCGGGCATCTCCCGGTTTAAAAAAGGGCCTGTAAAGGGAAAGATATTCAGAGCCTTTTTATTCTGTTACTATTAAGGAAAAGGCACATTCAAGAACAGGGGGCGGAAGACGTGGCTGATGATCAAAGTAAAAAACGCACTACGGTTACAATATACGGCCAGCAGTACACGATTGTCGGTGATGAACAACCCTCGCATATTAATCAGGTCGCCAATTATTTAGATAAGAGAATGAAAGAGTATAAAGCATACAATCCTTATTTGGATACGACCCGCCTGGCGGTATTGACGGCTTTAAACGTAGTGGATGACTATATAAAACTCAAAGAAGAAGTAAACAAGGACAAAGATTCTGAAGGATAATGGCTATGGAAATAGTAATAAACGTTCTGCTTGTTGTGATTTTAATCGGAAGCTTTTTTACAGGGCTTCAAAGAGGCTTTGTTCTTCAATTGCTTCGCCTTGTCAGTCTGGTGGCAGCGTTTATTGTTGCGTTTTTATTCTATGAAGAAGTCGCGCAGTTTTTAGAACAATGGATCCCCTACCCATTCGGCCAGCAGGCGGAAGGGACGTTCCTGGCTGCTTTTGATACCCGCAGCTTGTTTTATTATTCGATTGCCTTTCTTCTTTTGTTTATCGGCACCCGCATCATCGCCGGCTTTTTAACCGGAGCAGCAGGCGGCATTGCCAGACTTCCGGTGCTTAGAACGATTAATTACTGGCTTGGTGGTGTGCTTGGGGTGCTCGAAACGTACGTAATTTTATTCGTTGTGCTGGCTGCAGCTATGCTGATGCCGTTTCCGGCTCTTGAGCCGGTAATAAACAATTCGGCAGTCGCCAGCTTTATATTACATGAAACCCCATGGCTTTCCGGCTGGTACGAGCAAATCATGCCGGCAGACCCCGGGAACATGGACGGCCCAATAGAGAATGAAGGCTGACTTCCCTGTGTTTCACAGGGAAGTCTGTTTTTATGTCTTCAGCCCGGCGGCGTGAGCTTAGACAGAATTATTAACTCCCGTTATACTCAAAAAAGAATGCCTAACATGATTAAAGCTGACATGTGGAGGAGAATAGCATGAATAAAAAAGATCTGATCGGCCATTTGGAAACAATTGCTGTATATATGGAAATCAAGGGGGAAAACCCGTTTAAAATTTCTGCCTACCGTAAAGCGGCTCAAGCGCTTGAATATGATGAGCGTTCACTAAATGAAATTGAAGATGCTGGCAGCTTAAAAGGCATCGGTAAAGGCACAGCTGCGCTGATAAAAGAATGGCGGGACAACAACGGGGAAACAGAACTGATGCAGACGCTGACAGAAGGAGTGCCGGAGGGATTAATTCCGCTGCTGAAGCTGCCTGGACTGGGAGGAAAAAAAGTGTCGAAGCTCTATCAGGAGCTCGACATAACGGACCGGGACTCGCTTGAACAGGCGTGTTTAACTCATGAAGTACAGAATCTCGAAGGGTTCGGGGCGAAAACCGAGCAGAAAATACTCGAAGCGCTCGCAGAAGAAGGCAAGCGACCGGAGCGACTGCCGATTGCCTATATGCTGGAAATGGCCGAAAAGCTTGAAGCGTCCCTCGAAAAAGTGGAAGGGGTGCAAAGGTATGCGCGGGCTGGAAGTCTGCGCCGGGTGGAAGAGTCGGTGAAGGACCTGGATTATATTATGAGTGTGGAAAACGCCGAAAATGTCCGCAAACAGCTGGTGGAGATGCCCGAAATAACGAAGGTTATTAATGACGGTACAAGCAAGGTCAGCATTGAAATTAAAGGGGAATATAATGTTCAAGTAGATATTCGCCTGGTAAAGGAAGAAGATTTTGCAAGCACCCTGCATCATTTCACCGGTTCTAAAGACCATAATGTACAAATGCGGCAGCTCGCAAAGGAACGAAACGAAAAATTAAGTGAATACGGCATTGAAGATCAGAATGGACGCAAAACTACGTTTCAGAATGAAACCGAATTTTACGGCCACTTTGGTCTGCACTTTATTCCTCCCGAAGCGCGCCTGGGGAGAGATGAAACGGATAAATTCCGGCAGCCGTATTCATATATAGAAAAGAAGCATATCCGCGGTGATCTTCATATGCACACTACGTGGAGCGATGGGTCTCTTTCCATCCGTGAGATGGTGGAGGAAGTAAAGAAACACGGCTACGAATGGCTGGCTCTTACGGACCATTCTAAATACCTGCGGGTCGCCCACGGACTGGACGAAGAAAGAATCCGCAGGCAGATAGAAGAAATACGTAACGTCAGAGAAGAAGAAAAAAATATTCAGATATTTGCCGGTATTGAAATGGATATCCGGCCCGACGGAACGCTCGATATTGAGGATGAAGTTCTCGAAGAGCTTGATGTCGTAATTGCTTCCATCCATTCCTCCTTCTCCCAGACAGAAAAAGAAATTATGAACCGGATGGAACAGGCGCTGGAGCATCCGGAAGTAAATGTTATTGCCCATCCGACGGGAAGACTTTTAGGACGACGGGACGGATACAAAGTAGATGTAGACCGGCTGATGAAACGGGCGGGCGAAACAAACACAGCGCTGGAGCTGAATGCCAATCCCAACCGCCTGGATCTTTCGGCTGAATGGCTGAGAAAGGCTGCTGAGCATAATGTTCTTATTGCAATCAATACGGACGCCCACAACCCTGGTATGCTTGATCATATGGACGTAGGCATATCCATTGCCAAAAAAGCGCTTCTTCAGCCAGAGCAGATCATAAATACAATGACGGCGGAGCAGTTAAAAAAATGGCTGAAGCGCAAGAAACAATAGAACAACCAAAGAGGTGAGCATTGTTGAATGATAGAACACTCCGTGTGCTGGAATACGAAAAAATGAAAGAGCAGTTGCAGGCTCATGCCGGCTCCACTCTTGCCAAAGAACGGATTGAACGGCTGCAGCCCTACCGGGAGCTTGCGGAAGCGAAGGAAGCACAGAGCTTCACCGCGGAAGCAGCCAAAGTAATACGGCTTCGGGGACAGGCACCCCTCGGCGGCATACGCCAGATTCATGCCCATGTGCGCCGGGCTCAAATCGGCGGGATGCTGAACGCCGGCGAGCTCACAGAGGTTTCGGACACCCTGTATGCCGGCCGCCGGATACGGTCGTTTATTCTGGATATGACAGAAGAGACGGTGGATCTCCCGCTGCTTGAGGGGCTGGTGCGGCAGATAGTGACTCTCCCCGAGATTGAAAAGCAGATCCGTGACTGTATAGATGAAAACGGGGCGGTGCTAGACAGTGCAAGCTCCGCCCTGCGCGGACTCCGGCAGCAGATGAGAAGCCTCGAGTCATCGGTGCGTTCGAAGCTTGAACAGTACACCAGGTCGCCGGACCAGCAAAAACGCCTGTCTGATTCCATCGTAACGATACGCAACGACCGGTACGTGCTGCCGGTAAAACAGGAATACCGTTCGTCATTTGGCGGTATTGTTCACGACCAGTCGTCCACAGGGGCTACTCTTTTCATTGAGCCGCAGGCGGTCGTTTCGATGAATAACGAACTAAGAGAGGCAAGACTGAAAGAACAGCGGGAAATTGAGCGAATTCTCCAGGAACTGTCTTCATATATTGCTGAAGACGGGGAAGAGATTCTGGTAAATATGAATACGCTGACCGAGCTCGATTTCACATTTGCCAAAGCCTACTATGCAAGAGATCAGAAAGCGGTGCAGCCGGAGCTGAACAATGAAGGAAGGTTCCGGTTCATGGAGGCACGGCATCCGCTCATTGACCCGGAAGAAATGGTGCCGCTTGACCTGGAGCTTGGGGAAGAGTTTGGAACGCTTGTCATTACCGGCCCCAATACGGGCGGTAAAACCGTGACACTTAAAACGGCTGGTCTGCTGACGCTCATGGCCCAGTCAGGGCTGTTTGTCCTCGCAGAAGAAGAAGCAGAAGCCGCTGTATTTTCGAAAGTGTTTGCCGATATTGGAGATGAACAGTCGATTGAACAGAGCTTAAGTACGTTTTCTTCCCACATGACGAACATTGTAGATATCGTCAAGCAGGTGGACAGCGAATCGTTTGTGCTTTTTGATGAGATAGGCGCCGGCACCGATCCGGAGGAAGGCTCGGCTCTTGCCGTCAGCATTCTGGACTATGTCCAGGAAGCCGGGGGCAGATTGATTGCTACCACGCACTACAGTGAACTGAAAGGGTATGCGTACAACCGTGACGGGGTAATGAATGCAAGTGTCGAATTTGACGTGGAAACATTGAGGCCAACGTATCGGCTGCTCGTAGGTGTACCGGGCCGAAGCAACGCGTTTGCTATTTCAAGGCAGATCGGCCTGCCGGATTCTATTATTTCCAATGCAGAAAAAGAAATGAGCACAGATACAAAGCAGGTCGAAACGATGATTGCTTCTCTGGATGAACAAAGAAAAGAAACAGAATCGGCATGGCAGGAGGCAGATGACCTCCGGCAGGAAGCGTCCAGGCTCTGGCAGGAGCTGAATACTGCCTGGAATGAAGTGCTGCAAAAACGGGATCAGATTATTGCGAACGCAGAAGGTAAAGCAAAAAGCGAAGTCGATAAGGCGAAAGCCCAAGCGGAGGAAATTATTGCCGAGCTGAAGGAGATGCAGAAGGAAGGCGCGGAAATTAAAGAACACCGCCTGATCGAAGCCCGCAGGCAGATGGAACAGGCAGCTCCTGCGATGACCAAAAAGCAGAAACAGGTGAAACAAAAAGCCCAGCAAGAACGTACCTTTGAAGTAGGAGATGAAGTGAAGGTGCTTCGCTTCGGGCAGCGTGGACATATTGTAGAAAAGGTAAATGACAAGGAATTTCAGGTGCAGCTTGGCATCATGAAAATGACAGCGAAACCCGAAGAAATGGAAAAGCTCAAATCAGAGCCCGTGAAAGAGCCTAAACGTCAGGTCGCCACGACTTCTACAGCCGCCCCGGCAAAGCCCGAACTGGACCTGCGCGGGGAAAGATACGAAGACGCCGTACAGCGCCTCGAAAAATACCTCGATGAAGTAGTGCTCGCCGGTTACCGGGAAGTCCATATTATTCACGGAAAAGGCACCGGCGCTCTACGCAAGGGTGTAAAAGAATATTTGAAAAACCATCCCAGCGTAAAATCAACCAGGGATGGCGGGATGAATGAAGGCGGCATCGGTAACACGGTGGCAGAACTTAAGTAAGCGGAGGGGTGCACGTGGATGCGTGGATGGATAATGCTTTTATAAATACAGCTGGCAACTTCAGCGTTGCTGTACTCTCCCTGGTAATTTTTCTGTGGATATTTGAAATTATTACTCCTTACCGTAACTGGGAAGAAATCAAGAAAGGAAATATCGCTGTCGCCCTGGCGACGGGCGGGAAACTGTTTGGGGTTTCCAACATTCTTCATTATTCCATCATGCATAACGACGGTATCCTGTTTATGCTTCTATGGGGTTTTTATGGTTTTGTATTATTAATTTTAAGCTATTTAATATTTGAATTTCTTACTCCCATGTTTAAGGTGGATGAGGAAATCAGCAAAGATAACCGTGCAGTGGGAATCATTTCCTTTATTATTTCGGTAGGGGTTTCTTTTGTAATAGGTGCCGGAATTATCATTTAAATAGAAGAAAATGTAACGAAAAATCCACAAATAGTTAATTAATTAGGACTATGTATGTGCATTTTGGTTGACATCCCTTTATGGATTATGTACATTTATAACTAACTAAAATACTGTGCCAGTATTACCCAAACGCAATGAAGCGCCTTACTCTGTTACGGGAGTGAGGCGTTTTTAAAGGCATTATATCGGTTGGGTGAAGCAGGAACCGGCATGATGGATGGTTTTGTTTGAAAGGGTGGCAGATATATATGGGGAAAAATCCAAACAGGAAACATGCACAGATTATTGAGGCGGGAATCAAAGTAATCGCTGAACATGGTTATCATCAGGCTAAGGTGTCGGATATTGCTAAAGAGGCAAAGGTGGCAGACGGCACGATTTATTTGTATTTTAATAATAAAGAGCACATATTAATTTCCATTTTCGAGGAAAAAATGCAGGAATTCATGCAGAAGCTTGAAATAATCATGCAAAAGGATATTTCTGTTAAAGAGCAGCTGTTTGAAATGGCCCAGCTGCAGCTTGAATTCATGGAAGGCCGGCCGGAGCTTGCTACGCTTGCCCATTTTGAACTTTTGCAGACAAAGGGTGAGATTCATGACAACATGCAGCGCATACTATCCCCGTTTTTTCAGGCGGTTATTGATATTATAAAGAGGGGAAAAGAGGAACAGGTTTTTTCTCGCTCGCTTTCCATTGAAATCGGAAGAATCTGTTTTGTCGGCATACTCAATGAAGCGATTACGACATGGGTAATGGAAAAAGGAAGCTATTCACTGGCAGCCCAGGGGCCGGCCCTTGCGGAAATAGTTTATCAGGCACTGAAGACGGAAATATAATCAGATGGAGCCTTTAAAAATTTTAAGCTAAACGTTAGCCAGTAAAGCACGGGAATGCTATAATAACGAAGAATAAATGCAAGGATAGAGATATAAAGGAGGAACCATTCATGGCTATTGTCAATGTATCGGACCAAAACTTTGCAGGTGAAACGTCTGATGGTGTAGTACTTGCGGACTTTTGGGCACCCTGGTGCGGACCTTGTAAAATGATCGCTCCGGTGCTCGAAGAAATCGACACCGAAATGGGCGAGCAGATTAAAATTGCTAAATTAGACGTTGATGAAAACCAGGAAACAGCCGGAAAATACGGCGTAATGAGTATTCCAACACTAATGATTTTTAAAGACGGCGAAGTCGTCGAGCAGGTTGTCGGCTTCCAGCCTAAGGAACAACTGGTGGAGCTTTTGAACAAACATTTGTAAAACACGAAACTGCTGGTCTCTGGGCCGGCAGTTTTTGTTTCTTCTGATTTAAAAAAGGAAAGGAACACCATAGATATTACACGCCAAGAGGGGTTGGGCACATGACTCAATTAAAAGAAAAGCTGGCTATTCTGCCGGATCAGCCCGGCTGCTATTTAATGAAAAATAAACACGGCACCGTTATATACGTAGGTAAGGCAAAGGTATTGAAAAACCGGGTGAGATCCTATTTCACAGGGTCGCACGACGGAAAGACCCAGCGGCTCGTAATGGAAATTACCGATTTTGAATATATTATGACCTCTTCCAACCTGGAAGCATTAATCCTTGAAATGAATTTAATTAAAAAATACGAACCAAAATACAACGTGCTTCTTAAAGACGATAAATCCTACCCGTATATTAAAATCACCAACGAAGAGCATCCCCGGCTGATCATTACGAGAAAAATTAAAAAGGATGGCGGAAAATACTTTGGTCCGTACCCAAACGCCGGGGCGGCAAATGAAACGAAGAAGCTGCTTGATCAATTATATCCACTGCGTAAATGCCGGACGATGCCCGACCGGGTCTGTTTGTATTATCATATCGGCCAGTGTCTGGCCCCGTGTGAGTTTACGGTGACGAGGGACCAGTACGACGATATGATTCAGCAGATTGCACGGTTTTTAAACAACGGCCACCATGAAATCCGGGCGGAACTTCAAACGAAAATGGAAACTGCTTCTGAACAGCTGGAGTTTGAACGTGCCAAAGAGCTGAGGGATCAAATACAGCATATTGATTCTGTGATGGAAAAACAGAAAATGTCTGTAAAGGATCAGGTGAACCGCGATGTGTTTGCCTACAGCTATGACAAAGGCTGGATGTGCGTGCAGGTATTTTTTGTGAGACAGGGAAAATTGATAGAAAGGGACGTTTCCCTTTTTCCAATGTATCAGGAGCCGGAGGAGGATTTTCTTACATTCTTAGGCCAGTTCTACATGCAGGAGCAGCATATGAAGCCGTCGGAAATATTTATTCCGGGCTCGGTGGATGCCTCTATGGCTGAACAGTTCGTAAACGTCCGGGTCCAGCAGCCAAAGCGCGGCCAAAAAAGGGAGCTGCTTGATCTGGCAGAAAAAAATGCCCGGCAGGCGCTCAGCGACCGCTTTGCATTAATTGAACGGGATGAAGAACGGACAATTAAAGCGGTGGAACAGCTCGGTGAAGCAATGGGCATTGATACTCCTTACCGTATGGAGGCTTTTGACAACTCGAATATCCAGGGTACAGATCCGGTAGCGGCAATGGTTACTTTTGTGGACGGCAAGCCCTGGAAAAAAGGATACAGAAAGTATAAGGTCCGGGATGTAAAGGGGCCGGATGACTATGCGTCCATGCGCGAGGTTGTGCGCAGAAGATACATCCGCCTCTTAAAAGACGGAGCAGCACTGCCGGATCTGATTCTTATTGATGGCGGGAAAGGCCAGTTGAGTGCAGCCGTCAGCGTTATCGAGGATGAGCTTGGTTTAAATATTCCGGTAGCGGGACTTGCCAAAGACGATAAGCACCGCACCTCGGAGCTTATAATGGGAGAAGAGGCTGTCAGAGTGCCCCTTGAGCGGCACAGCTCCGCCTTTTATCTGCTGCAGCGTGTGCAGGATGAAGTGCACCGTTTTGCAATTACCTTTCACCGTCAGACGCGCGGAAAAACGATGTTTTCCTCTCTTCTGGACGATATCAACGGGATCGGACAAAAGCGCAAGCAGATGCTTCTAAAGCATTTTGGTTCCGTGAAAAAAATGAAGGAGGCATCCTTTGAGGATTTTAAACACCTTTCGCTCCCGGATGACGTTATTACGGAGCTGATGAAAAAGCTGGAGGAGGACTCCACACTTTCGAAGTAAAAAACGTTCGCTGAGGCGCCTCAGCGAACGTTTTGCTATGCGGTCTGGTTTAGGTTACTCCCATTTTATATGCATAGTCGTGGATTTTTTCTTTTCTTCTATGTAAGTTTCCGCGTATGTATCCTTCATTTTTGACCACTGTTCTGCCAAAAATCCGCCTTCTAAAGCTTTCGTGAACGAATCTTCCTTTTCGTAAACAGACAGTTCAGCAATCACGTCTTTTTTTCTTTCTTTTTTCCATACAATCTCTCCCCAGCCGGCATTACGGAAAAAATCAGCGACCTCTCCGGGGGTGCTGCATGGATAGCGGCGGGCGAGCTGTTTGCCGGCCCAGTATAATATCGCATGCTCGTCGGAGCCTAAAATATCAGGAAGAACATTTTTCCGCAGTAATTCGTATCCGGAGGGAGCCGGTTTATTTGTTTCTTCTTCCATTTCCATCACCACTTTCTTCACCTAATATTATACATGCTGGAGTTGGAAATCTCTATAGATTCCCAAAATCATACATGATATACTAATGCACGATTATGACGGAGGGACCGATATGAAAAATATTTTTGCAGAAAAAATGACACCATTTCGCATGATCATCGGTGCCTACGTTTTTTCAATGCTATTGTTCAGCTTACTGCTCTGGCTTCCGATCTCGCATCAGCCGGGGCATGAATTAACATATATAGAAGCTTTGTTTACCTCAGTATCCGCCGTGAGCGTAACAGGTCTGACAGTCATCCAGGTATCTGACACCCTGAGCGCTGTTGGGATTACGTTTTTGGCACTGGCGATGCAGGTAGGCGGCATTGGAATTATGTCTCTGGGCACGTTTGTGTGGATGGTTTTTGGAAGAAAAATTAATTTATCCCAGCGGTTACTGATTATGGTTGACCAAAATCAGTATAAGTTTTCAGGCATGGTCAAGCTGATGAGAAATATATTGCTTCTTGCTTTAGGAATTGAAGCAATGGGTATGCTGATACTCGGTACATACTTTCTTCGTTATTTTGACTCGACATGGGAAGCTTATTACCAGGGCGGATTTGCCGCACTGAGTGCTTTTACCAATGCCGGCTTTGATGTAACGGGACAGTCGCTGATCCCATTTGCTGAGGACTACTATGTCCTGTTTGTCGTCCTGACCCTGATTTTTGCCGGGGCAATTGGCTTTCCGGTTCTGATGGAGGTCAGAGAATATTTGACAAACAGGGAGCGGTTTAATTTCAGTCTGTTTACGAAAGTGACGACTACCACGTATTTTCTCGTGTTTGTGCTCGGGGCCGTCAGCATATGGGCACTTGAATTTGGCTTTTATTATGACGGTATGGCCTGGCATCAGCAGTTTTTCTTTTCGATGTTTAACTCAGCGACGACCAGGAGTGCCGGCTTATCGGTAATGGATGTTTCGGCGTTTTCTCTGCCTACTCTTTTGCTGATGTCCGGCCTGATGGTTATTGGGGCGAGTCCGTCGAGTGTCGGAGGAGGCATCCGGACGACGACGCTTGCTGTAATGTTTTTAACGATTCGGAGCTTTGCGCTTGGACGTTCGGATGTCAAAGTGTTTAACCGCCAGATTGACCCGGAGGATAAGCAGCGGACCTTTATTGTTATATCCTTTTTCATTGTAGGCTTATTGGCTGCGATTACTCTAATCAGTGCATTTGAACGTGGCAATGCGGAAGTGGAATTAATTGATATTATTTTTGAAACAAGCTCGGCCTTCGGAACCTGCGGGCTTTCGACTGGGCTGACGGATGATTTTTCCACACCAAGCCATGTCCTGCTCATGTGCCTGATGTTCATCGGACGGGTGGGAATACTGGTGTTTTTATTCTCAGTGAAAAAGAAAGAAACGAAATCACATTATAGATATCCAACAGAACGCATAATTATTGGTTAGCCGGAGAGGGAATTCTCCGGCTCTCTTAATTGCCGGGAAAGTGAATCGCATAAAGTATGAATAATATGCATTTAAGATGCTGTATACGTTTTCTTGACGGGTAATTTTAGGGGGAGTACAATTAACGTAACGTTTCGCACAATTCCTTGAATAATTCTTTTCCATTTTGTGACTAATTGGTTGTATCGTGCATGCATATGCATTTTGCAAAACGGAAAAGAGGCAGGAGACACGGCCGGTACACAAGTACATATAAAACAGGAAGCTTTAATTCTGTTTATTGTGCGGGCGGTGGAAAGTTCAGCAGGGGGGTAATGGAGCCGGAAAAGAAAGCAATGCAGAAAAACAGGATGGAGAGAATTTTTATGCTAATGGAGGAGGATGAATATGGCTTTAAATAAGGAATTTGCCGCCCGGAGGCTGCACTCGCTTCTTGGTATTATTCCAATTGGACTATTTTTGATGCAGCACTTCGTAGTAAACCATTTCGCGACCAGGAGTGCTGAAGCGTTCAACGGAGCGGCTCACTTTATGGAAAATTTACCGTTTCGTATCTTTTTAGAGATGTTTCTCATTTATATTCCCATACTATTTCACGGAATTTATGGACTTTATATCGTATTTCAGGGCAAGGCGAATGCGAAGCGTTTTGGCTACTTTCGTAACTGGATGTACATTTTCCAGCGTATCACCGGGGTATTCCTGTTAGTGTTTATTACCTGGCACGTCTGGGACACATGGGTGCAGGCACAGTTTTTCGGTGCTGATGTAAACTACCAGATGATGGCTGATATCGTAGCGAACCCATGGATGCTTGCATTTTACATTGTAGGTATACTGGCTGCTACATTCCACTTTTCAAACGGCTTATGGTCCTTTTTGGTTACATGGGGCATTACGGTTACACCAAAAGCCCAGCTGGCTGCAACATACTTCACCCTGGCCGTTTTCGTAGCAATGTCTGTGATTGGCCTTCGTGCTATTTTCGCATTCGTATAAGATCGGTTTTTAAATAAACTAAAGGAGTGAAACATCCGCATGAGTAATGGAAAAGTTATTGTCGTAGGCGGCGGACTGGCAGGACTGATGGCAACAATCAAGGCCGCTGAAGCAGGTTCTCAAGTGGACTTGTTTTCAATTGTACCGGTAAAACGTTCTCACTCTGTCTGTGCTCAGGGCGGCATGAACGGTGCCGTCAATACAAAAGGGGAAGGGGACTCCCCGTGGGAGCACTTTGACGATACTGTATACGGGGGCGACTTTCTTGCAAACCAGCCTCCAGTGAAAGCTATGACCGAAGCAGCTCCGGGGATCATTCACCTGATGGACCGTATGGGCGTTATGTTCAACCGGACCCCTGAAGGACTGCTCGACTTCCGCCGTTTCGGCGGCACCCAGTTCCACCGTACAGCTTACGCCGGAGCAACGACCGGCCAGCAGCTGTTGTATGCGCTCGATGAGCAGGTTCGCCGTTATGAAGTGGAAGGCCTGGTCAACAAATATGAGGGATGGGAATTTCTTTCAGCTATTCTGGATGAGGAGCAGACCTGTAAAGGGATTGCTGCCCAGAACCTGCGTTCGATGGAAATTGAAACGTTCCGGGCTGACGCGATCATTATGGCTACTGGCGGACCCGGCATCATTTTCGGTAAATCCACGAACTCCATGATCAATACTGGCTTTGCCGCCTCATCGCTTTATCTTCAGGGCGTCAATTATGCCAACGGTGAATTTATCCAGATTCACCCTACTGCCATCCCTGGCGATGACAAACTCCGTCTGATGAGTGAATCTGCGCGGGGAGAAGGCGGACGCATCTGGACATACAAAGACGGTAAGCCATGGTACTTCCTGGAGGAAAAATATCCGGCTTACGGTAACCTGGTTCCGCGTGACATTGCAACACGTGAAATCTTTGATGTCTGTGTTAACCAAAAACTTGGTATTAACGGAGAAAACATGGTTTATCTGGACCTTTCCCATAAAGATCCGCATGAGCTCGACGTGAAGCTTGGCGGGATCATGGAAATCTATGAAAAATTCATGGGCGATGATCCGCGGAAAGTGCCAATGAAAATCTTCCCTGCCGTACACTATTCGATGGGCGGCATGTGGGTTGACTATAACCAAATGACAAACATTCCGGGTATTTTCGCTGCTGGGGAATGTGACTACACCCAGCACGGCGGTAACCGCCTCGGAGCAAACTCCCTGCTTTCATCTATATACGGCGGGATGGTTGCCGGGCCGAACGCGGTGGAGTATGCCAACAGCCTGGAAAAATCAGCGGAAGATCTTTCTTCTTCGCTTTTTGAAACAAAGAAACAGGAAGAGCAGCAGGAGTTCGACAAAATTATGAACATGGACGGCACTGAGAATGCCTACGCACTTCATAATGAACTCGGTGAATGGATGACAAACAACATGACTGTGGTCCGGGCAAATGATAAGCTGCTCGAAACAGACGATAAACTCCAGGAGCTTCTCGAACGCTGGGAAAACATTAACATGCATGACAGCTCCAAATGGAATAACCATGCCGCAATGTTCACCCGTCAGCTTAAAGGAATGATCCACCTGGCCCGCGTGATGACTCTGGGAGCTTATCACCGTAATGAAAGCCGCGGTGCTCACTATAAGCCTGAGTTTCCGGAGCGTAATGATGAAGACTTCCTGAAAACAACGAAGGCTCATTACAATCCGCAGACCAATCATCCGGAATTTGAGTACGAAGAGGTTGACACTTCGCTGATCAAGCCGAGAAAACGGGATTATTCCCAAGGAAAAGCATCTTCTGAGAAGGGAGCAAGTAATTAATGAGTGATGCACAAGCGCAAGAAACGCGTAACGCAGAAGAAACCGATACTAAAAAAGTAAAGTTTATTATTACCCGGCAGGATGACCCGGACAGTCCTTCCTATGATCAGGAATTTGAAGTTCCTTACAGAGAAAATATGAACGTTATTTCCGCACTGATGGAAATCCGCAGAAACCCTGTCGACAGCCAGGGTAACCAGGCCAATCCTGTTATCTGGGATATGAACTGTCTCGAGGAAGTATGCGGCGCATGCTCGATGATTGTAAACGGTACAGCCCGCCAGTCCTGTACGGCCCTGATTGATCAGCTTGAACAGCCGATCCGTCTGGAGCCGATGAAGACATTCCCGGTAATGAGAGACCTTCAGGTGGACAGAAGCCGGATGTTTGATTCCCTGAAAAAGGTTAAAGCATGGATTCCAATTGACGGTACGTATGATCTTGGTCCCGGACCGAGAATGGCCGAAAATAAACGCCAGTGGTCGTATGAGCTCTCCAAATGTATGACGTGCGGAGTATGCCTCGAGGCCTGCCCGAACGTAAACGATGACTCTTCATTTATCGGTCCTGCGGCTATTTCCCAGGTTCGCTTGTTCAACTCCCATCCGACCGGGGAAATGAACAAATCCGAGCGTCTGGAAGCCTTGATGGGTGAGGGCGGTATCAGCGGCTGCAGTAACGCCCAGAACTGTGTGGAAGTTTGTCCGAAGGGCATTCCTTTAACGACCTCCATTGCAGCAATGAACCGCGAAACAAATATTCAGTCGTTTAAAAACTTTTTTGGCGGCGGGAACTAATTGATCAAAAGGCAGCCTCCGGGCTGTCTTTTGATTTATGGTTTATGAAAATGATCTTCCTGGCGAGTCGGAAAAACCTGGTGTCTTTTTGAAGAAGGCGGCCACTGCGTCTGTTCTTGTTTCCCTTAAATCAGAGTGGTACAATGTAGAAGTATTTACATACTGAAACCGCTGATAATAGTAGTGCACCGTACGCTCTGGATTTATGGAGTAGTTCGCAGTTGCGACTTTATTAAGGGTGAAGTACAATATAAAAAGCCTGCTTTCGAGAAAAACGTACATGGTGCGCATTTCTTAGTGAAAGCGATCTATATTGAAAAGGGGTATGAATCATGCAGGAAAAAACATTTACTATTACAAACGAAACAGGAATCCACGCGCGCCCAGCGACACAGCTCGTAAACAAAGCCGGTCAGTTTTCTTCAGATATTTCTTTAGAATATAACGGCAAATCGGTAAACCTTAAATCCATCATGGGTGTTATGTCTCTTGGCGTTGGAAAAGGCTCCGAGGTCACGGTTAAAATCGAAGGCAACGACGAAGAAGACGCTATGGAAGCAGTGGATCAAGTGATTAAAGAAGGGCTTGGAGAATAATGAGTGCCAGCCTGACCGGAATTGCTGCCTCGAAAGGAATAGCGATTGCAAAAGCTTTCCTTTTGGAACAACCGGAATTGGATGTAAGTAAACAACCGGTGGATAACGCCCAGGACGAAATTGCAAGATTTAAAGAAGCAGTCCAGGAGTCCAAGCAGGAACTTCAGGTTATTAAAGAAAAAACACTTCAGGACATGGGAGAAGATCAGGCTGAGATTTTCTCTGCACACCTGCTCGTGCTGGAAGACCCTGAGATTATGGACGGTGTCTCCAGTAAAATTACGGAGGAAAGTGCCAATGCAGAATACGCTCTCAGTGAAGTAGCGAACATGTATGTAGATATGTTTGAGAACATGGATAATGAATACATGAAAGAGCGTGCTGCAGATATCCGGGATGTGTCAAAGCGTGTACTTATGCATTTGTTTGGTCTCGAAAATACCAGCCTGGCAACAATTGATCAGGAAGTAGTCGTTATTGCTGATGATCTGACCCCGTCTGATACTGCTCAACTGAATGAATATGTGCAGGGTTTTGCTACAGACATCGGCGGGCGTACTTCCCACTCTGCGATTATGGCCAGATCGATGGAAATTCCGGCTGTAGTTGGAACGAAAGAAGCAACGGGCACGATTAATCAGGGCGATCTTTTGATTGTTGACGGCCTTGAAGGCCGGGTAATCATCAATCCGGGCGACGATGAAGTGCAGGAGTATAAAGAAAAGCTGGAGCAGTTTAACCGCCAGAAAGAAGAGTGGGCAAAACTGGTCAACGAACCGACAAAAACAGACGACGGCCATACGGTGGAATTAGCAGCCAATATCGGCACCCCGAATGATCTCGACGGTGTCCTGGCTAACGGTGCTGAAGGTATCGGTTTGTACCGGACAGAGTTCTTGTATATGGGCAGAAATGAACTTCCTTCCGAGGAAGAGCAGTTCGAAGCTTACAAAGAAGTGCTTGAGCGTATGGAAGGGAAGCCAGTCGTTATACGTACACTTGATATCGGTGGTGACAAAGAGCTCCCTTATCTGGACCTGCCAAAAGAAATGAATCCGTTTCTCGGCTTTCGTGCGATCCGTCTCTGTCTTGAAGAGAAGGATATGTTCCGGACGCAGCTGCGTGCTCTGCTGCGGGCCAGTTCTTATGGGAAATTAAAAATAATGTTCCCGATGGTGGCAACAGTAGAAGAAGTGCGTGAAGCAAAATCGATGCTTGCAGAAGCCAAAAAAGAGCTGCAGGATGAAAACATCGAGGTCTCCGGAGATATTGAAGTAGGTATTATGGTAGAAATTCCTTCCACGGCGGCAGCAGCAGAAATTTTTGCCAAAGAAGTGGATTTCTTCAGTATTGGGACAAACGACTTGATCCAATACACACTTGCTGCAGACCGTATGAGCGAAAAAGTAGCTCATTTGTATCAGCCTTATCACCCGGCAATCCTTCGCTTAGTTAAAAATGTGATCGATGCCGCTCATAAAGAAGGCAAATGGGCAGGTATGTGCGGCGAAATGGCCGGCGAGCCTGTAGCGGTTCCTCTTCTTTTAGGACTCGGATTGGATGAATTCAGTATGAGTGCGACCTCAGTACTTCCAGCAAGAACCCAGCTCCGTTCATTGAAAAAAACGGACGCAGAGGGTCTCGTAGAGGAAGCAATGAAATGTTCCACAGCAGATGAAATTGCTGAACTTGTTGAGAGCAGAGGATTTGTCATTCAATAAGCTGGAATGAGAAAAATACAAAAAGCCTGGAACCGTTGGTAGGTTCCGGGCTTTTTTGTGGGTGATGAAACGTGTATTTTCTTGTATACTGAAAAAGTTGATGTTTTTCAGTTGAATAAGCTGTTGAACGGAAATTATAAAATTGTCAGCAGCTCAGGATTCACACAGGAAAGGTTAGAAAGCCTGTTTGGTATCCAAGCCGGATAACAAGGTCTGAAAATGGAGAGAAGCGAATATGAAACAACCTATTGGCGTTATTGATTCAGGTCTTGGAGGCCTGACTGTTGCCCGCGAAATTTTAAGGCAGCTGCCGAAAGAAGAAATGATATACATAGGGGACACTGCCAGGTGTCCATACGGACCTCGTCCGATTGAAGAAGTACGGGAGTTCACCTGGCAGATGATTGCACGGCTGCAGTCTGAAAATATTAAAATGCTTGTGATTGCGTGCAACACTGCAACGGCCGTGGTGCTTGAGGAAGTAAAACAAATATTGGATATTCCGGTCATAGGTGTGATAACACCGGGGGCTATATCCGCGTTGAAGGTGACAAAAACAGATCAGGTAGCAGTGATTGGCACTAGCGGAACCATTCACAGCGGTGCTTACGAACGGGCGTTGAAATCTATTAATGAAGAGGTCGAAATCACCTCGCTTGCCTGCGTGCCCTTCGTACCGCTCGTAGAACAGGGGCAGTACGAGGGCAGAGCCGTTCTTGATATTGTGAAGCAGACACTGCTGCCTTTAAAACAAGCTTCATATGATACGCTGATTTTAGGCTGTACTCATTATCCGCTGCTCGAAGACGTAATTCAGGAAGCGGTTGGACCGGACATCCAGTTAATTTCATCCGGTGATGAAACAGCCAGGGAAGTAAGCACACTGCTTAATTATCATGAAACGTTAAATACGGGAGAAACCCCTCCGTTTCACAGGTTTTACACGACCGGGCCCGAAAAAGAATTTCGGAGTATAGCAAACCAATGGATGGACCAGGATATAGAGCAGGTCGTGTCTATTCAACTCGATAATGACGACCGTTTTGCCGGAAGTGAAAAGAAAGGAAGATTGTATGAATCGATTGGACGGAAGGGAATGGAATGAACTTCGTTCTATTCAAATTGAAACAGATTATTTAAAGCATCCGGAGGGTTCAGTACTTATATCCTTTGGACAGACAAAGGTAATTTGTACAGCGAGTATTGAAGAACGGGTTCCGCCTTTTATGCGCGGAGAGAAGAGGGGTTGGATCGCAGCCGAATATTCGATGCTGCCAAGAGCAACAGAAACCCGTAATATCCGCGAAGCGGCCCGGGGCAAGCTTACCGGAAGAACGATGGAAATCCAGCGCTTAATCGGGCGGGCTCTCCGTGCGGTCGTGGACCTGAAGCTTCTCGGGGAACGCACCGTCTGGATTGACTGCGACGTGATTCAGGCAGACGGGGGAACGCGTACGGCTTCGGTGACAGGAGCTTTTATTGCTCTCGCTATGGCTGTGCAGTCCTACCATGAGCTGGGGAAATTTAAAGGCTTCCCTATTACAGATTATTTAGCAGCTGTTTCTGTAGGGCTTAACGCGGAACAGGAAACGATCCTCGACCTTGCCTATGCAGAAGATTCACAGGCAAATGTAGATATGAACGTAGTAATGACGGGAAAAGGCGAGTACGTGGAAGTACAGGGCACGGGCGAAGAAGCCTCGTACACAAGAAGACAGCTTAACAGTATGCTCGACTCTGCAGAGGCGGGAATGTATGAAATCATCCAGCTTCAAAAGCAGGTTATCGGGCCTGCGGCAGCTTCTATCCAGGAGAGCTTTTCAGACGATGACAGCGGAAGGGAGTTATAAATGAACACGGTAGTAATAGCTACGAAAAATCCGGGAAAAGTCAAAGAGTTTGAACACATGTTTGGCAGCGGGTATAAAGTGGAATCGTTACTGGAGAAAAATATTGATGACATTCCAGAAACCGGAGCCACCTTTGAAGAGAATGCGATTATTAAGGCCGAGGCTGTAAGAGATCATCTCAACTGCACGGTAGTTGCAGATGATTCCGGGCTGGAGATTGACGCCTTAGATGGACGTCCGGGTGTTTACTCCGCTCGTTATGCAGGAGAAGAAAAAGATGATGAAGCGAATATAGAAAAAGTGCTGCATGAAATGAAGCAGGTGCCCCGTGGCGGGCGGAGTGCCCGTTTTGTATGTGTGCTGGCTGTGGCATTTCCAGACGGCAGCGTGCATACATTTACGGGAACATGTGAAGGGGAGATAGCAGAAGCGAAAGCTGGAGATAACGGCTTTGGTTATGATCCTGTGTTTTACCTGCCGGACTACGGGAAAACGATGGCAGAGCTGACTGCAGAAGAAAAGCACCGTATCAGCCACAGGGGCAATGCACTTGAAAAGCTACGGGTCCAGGGAAAAAATCTTCTGCAGGACGACTGAAAATAATTTTTACGAATCATAGAGAGCTGGAGGCAGAACGAATGGACATTTTAGTGGTAAGCGACAATCATGGAAGTGAAGAAGTATTAAAGCAGGTACTTGACCGTCATCAGGGTGAGGTAAGTGCTGTATTGCATTGCGGAGATTCGGAAGCATCGCCTGAAAATAAACTGTTAAACGATGTGCATATCGTCCAGGGCAATGTAGACAGTCCGGGAAACTTCCCTGATGAATTAACAGTGGACGTAGGCCATATTAAAACGTACCTTACCCACGGTCATTTGTACCAGGTGAAAACGTCTTATGCTTCGCTCTTTTCCAAGGCTGAGCAGATCAATGCCGATCTGGTTTGTTCCGGGCATACTCATATAGCTGGGGCGTTTGAGGAGGATGGAACGATTTTTGTGAATCCAGGAAGCCTGCTTCTCCCACAGGAGCGTCCTGAACAGACATATGCTATCGTAAATGTCTCTAACCAGGGCCAGTCGATCAACGTTCATTTCTATGAAAGAGAGTCAGGCAGCGAGCTTCTTGAACTTTCGCAAAGCTTTCCGTTTCCAGAGGGAGAATAAAATCCCTCCGGAAACCTTTATTGACTTTTAAGGAAAAATATTTTAACATAATGAATGTCGCAAAAAACAGATGTCCCAGTAGCTCAGCTGGATAGAGCAACAGCCTTCTAAGCTGTAGGCCGCAGGTTCGAGTCCTGCCTGGGACACCATTTCCTAATTTAATTAATGATATGTTCAGAGACAGAAGGGGATCTCCTTTTCTGTCTCTTTTTATTTATTTCCGGCAGCGGGAAAAGAAGCCGGAGAAAACGCTTCAGGGTACTTTTTCTCGGGCTTTAGAAAAGAAAAGTGTCAGATTATATTTCGAGATCATGGACAATAGAGCATATATCTGATGCAGAAGTACAAATTATCTAAAAAGTTTATACAAAATGGTTGACCATAAACTGTATTCGGCGTAATATATACGTCAAACGTTAAAAATGTATTCAGAGAAAGAACATTTGCCTTTTGAGGGTGTACACGTTACCCTGTGCATTAAGAAGGCAGACGATAGATTGAAGGGACGCAGAGGTGATATCAGTGGCGGAACAATGGATATTTTTGGATGGAGAGTTCGTCAAAAAGGAAGATGCCAAAATCTCCGTATATGATCATGGTTTTTTATACGGCGACGGTGTTTTTGAAGGCATTCGCGTATATAACGGAAATATTTACAAACTGGATGAACACCTCTTGCGTTTATACCACTCTGCGAAATCGATTATGCTTGATATCCCTCAATCAAAAGAAGATATGACGGAAATTATCAGGCAGACGCTGCAGAAAAATAAACTTGAAGATGCTTATATCCGGCTTGTTGTTTCAAGAGGTGTAGGAAATCTTGGCCTGGATCCGGCATCGTGTGCGAACCCTTCTATTATAGTTATAGCAGAGGAGCTTGCAATCTATCCAAAAGAATTTTACGAGCACGGTCTTGAGATTGTGACAGTCGCTACCCGGCGGAACCGGCCGGATGTGCTGAGTCCGAAAGTGAAATCATTAAATTATTTAAATAATATACTGGTGAAGATGGAAGCAAGCCTTGCAGGGGTCAGTGAAGCTTTAATGCTTAACGACCAGGGCTATGTGGCGGAAGGCTCCGCAGACAATATCTTTATTATTAGAAACGGCGTGCTGATGACACCCCCAGGGTACATCGGGGCTTTAGAGGGTATCACCCGGCAGGCGATTCTGGAAATGGCCGAGGATATGGGATATGATGTGCGCGAAGAAGCGTTTACAAGGCACGATGTCTACACCGCAGAAGAAGTTTTTCTGACCGGGACAGCTGCAGAAGTCATCGCCGTTGTAAAGGTAGATGGAAGAGTAATCGGCGATGGCCAGCCGGGAGAAGAGACGAACCGGCTCTTGCGCGCGTTCAGACAAAAGGTAGTAGAAGACGGAGTAAAAGTTTATTCAGACAATTCCCGCATAGAGATTGGCTAATTGCCTGATTAGATGTACAATATAATTAAATAGTATTGATAAATCGACGACAG
The DNA here is from genome assembly GCF_056034345.1 of Marinococcus sp. LNSP9103-4. NCBI lineage: Bacteria > Bacillati > Bacillota > Bacilli > Caryophanales > Bacillaceae > Marinococcus > Marinococcus sp. LNSP9103-4. The sequence goes on from NZ_JBQLIA010000003.1 coordinate 87,140, forward strand.
GGACCAGTAAATAATAGATTTTCCTTCACAGAGAGCTGCCGTGGCTGAAAGAGCAGCAGGAAATCGTATTGAACTCCCCCTTGAGAGCTTTCCTGAACCTGAGTAAGGAAGGCCGGATGCCGACACGGCCTCCGTTATGGCAAACCGAACCGGAAAAACGGTTCTTAAGGCAATAAGTGCGAGCTTATTGTAAAAAAGGGTGGTACCGTGAAAAGCAGACGTCTTTTCGCCCCTTTAGAGCAGCAGCAGCTGTCTATTGGAGGTGAAAGGGCGTTTTTTATTATCCGGAGAGGTCCTTTTTAAGGGTGGCGGCATTGAAGCAGGCATGGAGAAAAAAGTGATTTGAGTATAAAAGGAGGAGCGAGTATGAACACAAGAGTGAGAGAAGTAAAAGGGCGCGAATTGAAAGATGAAAACCAGGAAATGAGTGGCTCAAGCATGCTGATCCAGGCGTTGGCCCGGGAAAATGTAGATACCATTTTTGGCTATCCCGGCGGAGCCATTCTTCCGACGTACGATGAAATCTACCGTACCGGTATCCGGCATATCCTCTCCCGTCATGAGCAGGGCGCCATTCATGCAGCAGAAGGGTACGCAAGAGTTTCAGGGAAGCCCGGTGTTTGTGTAGTAACATCAGGACCCGGAGCTACAAATGTGGTAACCGGCATTGCCGACGCCATGATTGATTCTCTCCCTCTTGTGGTTGTGACCGGCCAGGTGGCAACATCAGTGATTGGTACGGACGCCTTCCAGGAAGCGGACATCCTGGGCATTACGATGCCGATCACAAAGCATAATTTCCAGGCTCGAACGGTGGAAGACCTTCCGAGAATTATCCGGGAAGCATTCCATATTGCTACTACCGGCCGTCCGGGACCAGTCGTAATCGATCTGCCTAAAGACGTATCCATTGCCTCCGGGATGTTTCATTACGACGACGAGCCGAATCTCCCCGGGTACCAGCCAACGTATACGCCGAACAAGCTTCAAATCCGTAAGCTTGCTGAGGCAGTATCGAAAGCCAAACGCCCGGTTATACTTTCAGGAGCAGGCATTCTACATGCCGGAGCTTCCCCGGAACTGCTTGAATTTGTTGAACAGCAGCAGATCCCAGTCGCTTCTACACTTCTTGGACTTGGCGGTTTTCCAGGCACTCATGAGCTGGCACTCGGCATGGCGGGGATGCACGGAACGTACGCAGCCAATATGGCTCTCCATGAAGCCGACCTGCTTATCAATGTAGGTGCCCGCTTCGATGACCGTGTCACCGGCAATCTCGAGCACTTTGCCCCGCAGGCAACAGTCGCCCATATTGACGTTGATCCGGCAGAAATCGGTAAAATCATCGAGACGCATATTCCGGTAGTAGGAGACGCCAAAGAAGCATTGCGCCTGTTAAATGAAGTGAACCCGAAGCCGGGCGAAAGCGTGCGCTGGAGAATGAAAGTGGACGAATGGCAGCAGGAGTTCCCGCTCTGGTACAAGGAAGGCTCTGAATATATTAAGCCGCAAAAGCTTACAGAGCTTGTTTACGAAAAAACAAACGGTGAAGCAATCATCACCACGGACGTCGGCCAGCATCAGATGTGGGCAGCCCAGTATTACAAATTCGATCATCCGAACGCCTGGGTAACAAGCGGCGGTCTTGGAACGATGGGCTTCGGTTTTCCAGCCGCTATCGGTGCCCAGTTTGCCGAGCCGGACCGTCAGGTGGTAGCTATTCTGGGAGACGCCGGCTTCCAAATGACGATGCAGGAGCTTTCCATCCTGCAGGAGCTGAACCTTCCGGTGAAAGTACTTCTGGTCAACAACGCTTCCCTCGGTATGGTCCGCCAGTGGCAGCAGCTCTTCTATGAAGAACGGTATTCCAACTCCCTGTTTCCGATCCAGCCGGATTTCGTGAAGATGGCGGAAGCGTATGATATTAAAGGGTATAAAATTACCGACGAAAATGAAGTAGCGGGAGTGCTTGAAGAAGCATTCAATTACAACGGCCCGGTGCTTATCGACTGCAGAGTGCACGAAGAAGAAAACGTGTATCCGATGATCGCTCCCGGGCAGGGGCACCATCAAATGGAAGGAGTGAAACCATGAGGCGGACCATTACAGCGACAGTAAACAATACAACAGGAGTGATGAACCGCATTACGGGTCTGTTTGCCCGCCGTCATTTTAATATTGAAAGCATTACGGTTGGAATGACGGAAAACCCGGAAGTGTCCAGGATGACATTTGTAGTAAATGTGAGCGACCAGCGGGGGCTAGACCAGGTCATCAAGCAGCTGAATAAGCAGGTGGATGTATTAAAAGTCCGTGATATTACCGATGAAGCGATTGTAGCCAGAGAACTTGCGATGATTAAAGTCATGACAGTTTCCGGCCAGCGTGGAGAAATATCGGATTTAATTGCCCCGTTCCGGGCCACAGTTATCGATGTGGGAAGAGAAAGCGTCACGATTCAAGTGACCGGGGATACCCCGAAAGTGGAAGCGCTCATCGACCTGTTAAGGCCTTACGGCATTAAAGAAATGGCCCGGACGGGTGTGACAGCCTTTCAACGGGCTACTAAAAAAAGCAGTGATCAAACCAGGTATTCCATTATTAATTAATGAGTATTCATAAAAGGAGAGGTTCCAGCAATGGCAAAGGTATTTTATAACAACGATGTAAATGAGGCAGCACTCCAGGAGAAAACAGTAGCAATCGTAGGGTATGGCTCACAGGGGCACGCTCACGCACAAAACCTCCGGGAAAGCGGCGTTCACGTTATCATTGGGCTCCGTCAAGGAAAGTCGTGGGACAAGGCGTCGGAAGATGGATTTGAAGTATATTCGGTAAAAGAAGCGTCAGCGAAAGCAGACGTTATCATGATCCTGCTTCCGGATGAGTATCAGCCGACGATTTACACAGAAGAAATCAAGCCGGAGCTTAAAGCTGGAAAAGCGATCGCGTTTGCGCATGGTTTCAATATTCATTTCAGCCAGATCCAGCCGCCGGAAGATGTGGACGTGTTCATGGTAGCGCCGAAAGGGCCGGGACATATCGTGCGCCGGACATTTGAACAGGGAGCCGGAGTGCCTGCTCTGTATGCTGTGTACCAGGACGCAAGTGGAAACGCCACAGACTCTGCGCTTGCTTATGCAAAACAAATCGGTGCGGGACGTGCCGGAATTTTGGAAACATCGTTCCAGGAAGAAACAGAAACTGACCTTTTCGGAGAGCAGGCTGTTCTTTGCGGCGGAACGTCCGCGCTTGTTAAAGCCGGATTCGAAACGCTTGTTGAAGCCGGGTATCAGCCGGAAATTGCCTACTTTGAGTGTCTGCACGAGCTGAAACTGATCGTTGATTTAATGTATGAAGGCGGCCTTGAAGGCATGCGCTATTCCATTTCAGATACCGCTCAGTGGGGAGATTTTCAGGCTGGTCCACGCATCGTAACAGAAGATACTAAACAGGCGATGAAAGGCATCCTGACTGATATTCAAACTGGCCGTTTTGCCAAAGGATGGATCGCGGAAAATCAGGCGAACCGCCCAGAGTTCAACGCTACCAACGCCCGTGAAAGAAATCACCTCGTTGAGCAGGTAGGCCGCGAACTCCGCGAAATGATGCCGTTTGTTAACCCAAATTCCAAGGGAGTGTAATGCTGTGAAAAACATTAACGTTTTCGATACGACGCTTCGAGATGGAGAGCAGACGCCGGGCGTCAACCTGAACTTTGAAGAAAAGCTTCAAATTGCGAAACAGCTCGAACGTCTGGGTGTTGATATTATTGAAGCGGGATTTCCAGCCGCTTCTAAAGGCGATCTTCGTTCTGTGAAGGAAATTGCGGATACTGTCAAAAACAGTTCAGTAACCGGGTTGTCCCGGGCGCTGACTTCTGATATCGATGCCTGCTGGGAAGCGTTAAAAGGAGGAGCAGAGCCAAGAATCCACGTATTTTTGGCCACCTCCCCCATCCACCGTGAGCATAAGCTTCATATGACCCAGGCAGAGGTGATTGAGACAGCGGTTAACGCAGTACGCTATGCAAAAGAGCGTTTTGCCAAAGTCCAGTTTTCTGCAGAGGATGCCTGCCGGACTGAGCTTCCGTTCCTGGCAGAAGTTGTCGAAGCAGTCATTGATGCCGGAGCAGACGTAGTAAATCTGCCGGACACGGTCGGATTTATTATGCCGGAGGAGATTCGCAGCATGTTCCGCTATATTAAAAGCGAAGTGCCGAACGCAGATAAAGCTGTACTGTCTGCGCACTGTCATGACGATCTCGGCATGGCTACTGCTAATTCGCTGGCTGCTGTAGAAGGCGGCGCCGAACAGGTGGAATGCACGATTAATGCGGTCGGGGAACGTGCAGGCAATGCTTCGTTGGAAGAAATTGCTGTAGCTCTTCATATCCGGAATGATTTTTACGGTAAATCCACCAATATTACACTGAACGAAATTAAACGGACAAGCAGCCTTGTCAGTTCACTGATGGGGATGCAGGTTCCAAACAATAAAGCCGTTGTAGGCGACAACGCATTTGCCCATGAATCAGGGATTCATCAGGATGGCGTGCTGAAAGAAACATCCACGTATGAAATTATTACGCCTGAGCTCGTCGGTGTAGAAGCGAACCGGATGGTGCTCGGCAAACTTTCTGGACGTCACGCCTTTAAAGAAAAGATTATTTCACTCGGCTACAATGCAACCGAAGAAGAGATCAACAAAGTATTTAAATCATTCAAAGAGCTTGCAGATAAGAAAAAAGAAATTACAAATGAAGATATTTTTGCTTTGATGGCCGATGAAAAAGCCGGCGATGCAATGAAATATTATTCTCTTGAGACACTGCAGGTGACGTACGGCACCTCAAATATACCGACAGCCACAGTTACGGTGCTGGATCAGGCAGGAGAGCGTATCGAACACGCAGGTACTGGCTCGGGCAGCGTGGAGGCCCTTTACAACACGCTTGAAAAAATTGTAGGGGAAGGCTTTACGCTCCAGGATTACCGTATCCAGTCCACGACCGGCGGCCGGGACGCTTTGGCAGAAGTATTTGTACGGCTGGCATTTGAAGAAACGGAATCCAGTGGACGCGGCACAGATAACGACGTACTTGAAGCTTCCGCAAAAGCGTATATTAACGCTGTGAACCGGGTGTTAAACCAGCGTCGTGCAGAAAATCAGCCTAAAGTAGCAAATATATCCACGCCATAAAATAATTACTGAAGCAGCGGACAAGGGAGAGATCGAAATGGAAAAAAAGATTGCGATCCTGCCCGGTGACGGTATCGGACGGGAAGTAGTAGAGGCAGCAGCACAGGTGCTGAAGCAGATTGAAACATCGTTTAACCATTCATTCACATTTGAATATGCAGATATTGGCGGAGGAGCAGTGGATGATTACGATGATCCACTCCCTGCCCACACGCTCGATATTTGTAAAAGAAGCGATGCCATTCTGCTCGGTGCAGTTGGTGGCCCGGCGTGGGACCACCTTCCGGGAGAAAAACGTCCGGAAAAAGGACTGCTCCGTATCCGGAAAGAGTTAGGACTGTTTGCCAATCTGCGCCCGGTCCGCAGTTTCAAAAGTTTGCTGCACAGTTCACCCCTGCGTGAAGAAGTGGTCGACGGAGTCGATGTAATGATTGTCCGGGAATTGACCGGAGGACTTTATTTCGGGGAGCCGAGAGAACGCCGGACTATCGACGGCGAAGAAGCAGCGGTGGACACATTGGTTTATAAAAAATCAGAAATCCGGAGAATTGTTCAGCAGGCCTTTGAAATTGCCCGTTTACGCACGCAAAAAGTAATATCAGTCGACAAAGCAAACGTTCTTGAATCAAGCCGCCTTTGGCGGGAAACGGCTGAAGAAACAGCTAAAGACTATCCGGATGTGGAGCTTGAGCATATGCTAGTGGATAACGCGGCCATGCAGATTATGTATGATCCGAAAAAGCTGGACGTCATCGTCACGGAAAACATGTTCGGGGATATTTTAAGCGACGAAGCGTCGATGCTGACAGGTTCACTCGGCATGCTTCCGTCTGCGAGCATGGGCAGTGAAAAGCCCGCTTTATATGAGCCGGTCCATGGCTCGGCTCCTGACATCGCCGGACAGGGAACAGCGAATCCTCTGGCTACGATTGCTTCGAGTGCAATGATGCTGAAGTATTCCTTTGGACTTCAGCGGGAATCGGATGTAGTGGAGGAAGCTATTGAACAGGTCCTCTTAGAAGGTCTGCTTCCGGCAGACTTAAGCAGAGGTAAAACATCTGCTGCCTCAACGGAAGAAGTCACAAAAGCCGTGTGCAGTCATATTGCACGGCTGGCAGGAAAATAATAAAAGGAGGAAGTTCCATGAAGCCGAGAACAATCATCGATAAAATTTGGAACGAACATGCTGTTCGTGCCGAAGCGGGCAAACCGAATTTAATGTATGTTGATCTTCATATGGTCCACGAAGTCACGTCCCCGCAGGCATTTGAAGGCCTTCGGCTGAGCGGGCGTCCGGTGAGGCGTCCGGACCTGACCTTTGCGACTATGGACCATAACGTACCGACGCTGAACCGGGAGTCTATTACGGATGCCATTTCAAAAAAACAGATCGATACGCTGTTTGACAACTGTAAGGAATTTGGGGTGGAGCTTGCTGACATTCACAGCCCGAACAATGGCATCGTCCACATTATCGGTCCAGAGCTCGGACTGACCCAGCCAGGGAAAACGATCGTGTGCGGCGACAGCCATACGTCGACCCACGGAGCTTTTGGAGCCCTTGCCTTTGGTATCGGCACAAGTGAAGTGGAGCATGTGCTTGCCACTCAGACACTTTGGCAGTCTCCTCCTAAAACGATGGAGGTCCACGTGGACGGGAGACTGGGCACCGGGGTCACAGCGAAGGACATTATTTTGTCGATCATCGCTAAATTCGGTGTTGATTTTGGCAGCGGTTATGTTTTGGAATATACCGGTGAGGCAATTCGCGGTCTGACGATGGAAGAGCGGATGACGATCTGTAACATGTCCATCGAAGCCGGGGCTCGTGCTGGCCTGATCAGCCCGGATCAGGTGACGTTCGATTACTTGAAGGGCCGCCGGTTCGTGCCGGAAGGTGCAGAATTTGAGGAGAAAGTGGAGCAGTGGCGTCAGCTTGCTACAGATGAAGGAGCTGAATACGACGAGCGCGTAGTGATCCCTGCAGATGAAATTGAACCGATGGTGACCTGGGGAACCAACCCGTCCCAGGGTGTAGGTATTCACGGTACGGTTCCTTACCCGGAAGATGGAAAAAGTGCCACGGAGAAAAAAGTGATCAAAACATCGCTTGACTACATGGCTTTGGAGCCGGGGACGAAAATTACAGATATTCATGTGCAGCATGTGTTTCTTGGTTCCTGTACCAACGCACGTATCGGAGATCTTCGTGAGGCTGCTAAAATTATCCGCGGTAACAAAGTAGCCGACGGTATCCGCGCGATGGTAGTGCCCGGATCCCAGCAGGTGAAAATGCAGGCAGAGGAAGAAGGACTCGATCAGGTATTTAAGGAAGCTGGATTTGAGTGGAGAGACTCCGGGTGCAGCATGTGCCTTGGTATGAACCCTGATTTTGTGCCGGAGGGAGAGCGCTGTGCCTCCACGTCCAACAGAAATTTTGAAGGCAGACAGGGAAAAGGTGCAAGAACCCACCTGGTCAGTCCGGCTATGGCAGCAGGGGCTGCTATTTATGGACACTTTGTGGATGTACGAAAATTAGATCAAACGATTTCTTCATAAGGAGGTGGCAGCATGGAAGCACTCACAGTGCACGAAGGAAACACGGCAGTACTTGAACGGGCAAACGTGGACACGGACCAGATTATTCCGAAGCAGTTTCTGAAACGCGTAGAACGTACCGGGTTCGGCCAGTTTTTATTTTTCGACTGGCGCTTCAAGTCAGATGGAGAAGAAGACCCTTCGTTTGAGCTGAACTACCCGTCAGCAGCCAATGCCTCAATTTTGATTGCCGATCATAATTTTGGCTCGGGCTCTTCGAGGGAACACGCCCCGTGGGCTCTGCAGGACTATGGGTTTCGCGTTATTATTGCTCCCAGTTATTCAGATATTTTTTACAATAACTGCGTCAAAAACGGGATACTGCCGGTAAGGCTGCCCGAAGATCAGGTTTATGAACTGATGCAGAATGGGAATGATAAAGAATACCACTTGACAGTAGATTTACAGGATCAGCAAATCTTTGATAAGGATGCCGATTTTCAGGCAACATTTGAGATAGATCCCTATTGGAAGGAAATGCTGTTAAACGGATGGGATGAAATTAGTATTACGCTTCAATATGAAGAAGATATTGAAGCTTATGAAAAACGGGTCAAAGTTTAACGGGGGAAGGCGGCCCACAGCGGCCGTCTTCATTTTTACATTAAGCTCTAATGAACGCGGTTATTCATACATACATATACTATTTGGTCTGCCCATACAAAAGGTTTACGATCTACTGGATAGCGGATTTGCAAAGAAGGAGGCTTCAGATGGATAAAAGGCTGAATCAGAAGGTTGTTTCTTTCCCCGGAACAGCCGGGCAATTGGTTAAGCAGGGACTCGAACAGCTGAAGTCCGGGGAAAAAGAGCAGGCTGTACATGTTTTTCGCCAGGCACTGCTTCATGAGAGTGATAACCCGGACGCCTCCTACGGTCTTCTTTTAGCTTATGCGGAAGCAGGACAGCTGCAGGAAGCAGCGGGGTGGGCAGAAGAACTGCTTAAAGACAACACCAGTGACTTCATCGAAATTCTGCACGTATACGTACCGGTGTTAGCCCAGCTTGGCAGGTACGACCAGGTAATTGAAACGCTGGATGAAGTGCAGAATACAAAAGAAGTGCCTGCCCATCTGAGAGAACAGTTCCAGGAATTATATGCCCTGGCCGACGGCATGACTCAGATGGAAGCAGAAACGGAAGAATATGATACAACGCCTGAGGTACACTCCTCGCTTCCGGTGGAATGGGAAATGGTGCTTCAAATGGGGACGGAGGACCAGAAGCTTCATGTGTTAAATGTACTTCGAAAAGAAGGGCCGGAAAAATGGATGCCTGCAATAAGAGAACTGTTGGGCCGTCCGGAGACATCGCCATTAATGAAAAGCTTCCTTCTTCTGCTTCTGAAGGACTGGCGGGTCGAAGACGCCGTCTGGGTACAGAAGCTGGGCAGGAAAGGGGAGTTCGCTCCGTCAACGCTTCCGGCTTTAGAAGAAAGCAGCTCATATAAAGAGTCCTCGTTTCTGCTCGACCGTTCACTCGGGGACAAGGATCCAGTACTTCTGCAGCACGCGAAAGAGCTGCTGCAGCAGCTGCTATTGTATTACTATCCCTTTCCTCCTTCGGTTCAGATTGAAGTGCTTGCAGCAGTGCTGCATTATGAGACGTTCCGGCAGTTTGAGCCGCTCCCGGACGAACAGACTATCAGGAGTTTTTACGGAGTAGCTGAACCAAGCTTTAAATCGATGCAGCAGGAATACGAAAGAATCCAGGGGTTCATTCAGGAAATCTGAAAAGCCCCTATTTGAAAGTGATGTTTAATCCCTTGTGGGAGTAAGTTTAGCGGAAAATGAATCATTCATTGAAATGGTTTAGTGTTATGTTATAATAGGGTAGTTGTTTACACGGTAGAACCTAGTTATTTGGAGGGAATTTGAATGAATGCCAGTTGGGAAAAGAAAGAAGGAAACCAGGGAGTCTTAACCGTAGACGTAGAATCGGAACGGTTTGACAAAGCTCTGGATCAAGCATTTGATAAAGTGAAAAACGATGTATCTATTCCAGGATTTCGTAAAGGGAAAGTACCACGGAAGCTTTTCGAAAGCCGTTTTGGAGTAGAGTCTCTATACCAGGATGCCCTCGACATCCTGCTTCCGGATGTTTATGCCGAAGCAGTTGATGAAGCGGGTATTGAGCCAGTGGACCGCCCGGAAATCGATGTGGAAGAAGTGGAAAAAGGCAAAGACCTGAAATTCACTGCTACAGTAACTGTAAAGCCGGAAGTAGAACTCGGCGAAATTAAAGGGCTGGAAGTAGAAGAGTTCGATACTTCTGTATCAGAAGAAGAAGTAAACCAGGAGCTTGAAAATCTTCAAAGCAAATACGCAGATCTTGCCGTAGTGGAAGAGGGCGAAGTGCAGGACGGAGATACCGCTGTACTCGACTTCGAAGGTTTTGTCGACGGTGAAGCCTTTGAAGGCGGCAGTGCGGAAAACCATTCGCTTGAAATCGGCTCTAATTCCTTCATTCCAGGATTTGAAGAGCAGGTTGTAGGGATGCAGCCGGGCACAGAAAAAGATATTACAGTTACTTTCCCGGAAGAGTACCATGCTGAAAATCTTGCCGGGCAGGAAGCTGTCTTTCATGTTAAACTTCACGAAATCAAGCGTAAAGAGCTTCCAGAGCTCGACGATGAATTTGCGAAAGACGTAGAAGAGCATGAAGCAGAAACGCTCGACGAGCTTAAACAGGCAGTACGCCATCAGCTCGAACACGACCGTGAGCATGAAAAAGAACATCACGAGCGCGATGCTGTAGTTGAAGCAGCAGCAGAGAAAGCTTCTGCAGAAATTCCACAGGCAATGATCAATACAGAATCTGACCGCATGCTTCAGGAATTCAGCCAGCGCCTCCAGTCCCAGGGAATGACTCTTGAAATGTACCAGCAGGTTACTGGTACGGACGAAGAAGGAATGAAAGAGCAGTTCCAGCCGGAAGCTGAAAAGCGCGTACGGATGAATCTGACTCTTGAAGCTGTAGCTGAGCAGGAAAACCTCGAAGCAAGTGAAGAAGATGTGGAAAACGAACTTCAAAAAATGGCTGATATGTATCAGCGCGATAAAGAAGAAATTCGCAGCCTTATCGAAATGCAGGGCGGCGTGGATATGCTGAAGCAGGATCTTCGTCTGCAGCGTGCTATCGATTATCTGGTTGAGCACAGCAAAACTGTACCGAAGAAAGAAGAACCGGAAGCTGAAGAAGCAGAAAACGAATAAAGCAGAAATGCTGCAAAAATCCTGAGGGTGAAGTATGCCTTCAGGATTTTTCCGCCTGAAACGGTCAAAAATCAGCATGTTCCGGCCGCTCTGACTAAAGGGTATTGTTTCGATTTCCATAGGAAAGTATGATACAATTCAACTCAAGCGCAATAATTGTGTTATTTAAAAACTTCCTATATAGTAAACGAAGAATTAATAATTGTGTTTAGACAGAGCAGAGAATATGCCGCGTTGAGAAAAGTCATCGAAGGGCTTAATCATACGGATTGATTGTATACATGACACTGCTTTAATTGTTTCATATTTAGGTGAGGGGTGAACCAGTTGATTAAATTCAATGAAGAAAAAGGACAATTGAAATGTTCCTTCTGTGGAAAAACTCAGGATCAGGTTCGTAAACTGGTCGCCGGGCCCGGTGTATACATTTGTGACGAATGTATCGAACTGTGCACGGAGATCGTGGAAGAAGAATTAGGTTCAGAAGAAGAAGTGGAATTCGAAGAAATTCCGAAGCCGTACGAAATCAATGAAACACTCGATGATTATGTCATCGGCCAGGAAAGAGCAAAAAAATCGCTCTCTGTAGCTGTCTATAACCACTACAAACGTGTGAATTCCACAAAGAAAACCGACGACGTGGAACTGGCTAAAAGTAATATAGCACTCTTAGGCCCGACCGGGAGCGGAAAAACGCTATTAGCGCAGACGCTGGCCCGTATTTTGAACGTTCCGTTTGCGATCGCAGACGCAACTTCCTTAACAGAAGCAGGGTATGTGGGTGAAGATGTGGAAAACATTCTGCTGAAGCTGATCCAGGCAGCTGATTATGATACAGAAAAAGCAGAAAAAGGGATTATTTACATCGATGAAATCGATAAAGTAGCCCGTAAGTCGGAAAACCCTTCCATCACCCGTGACGTATCCGGGGAAGGGGTTCAGCAGGCGCTTCTGAAAATTCTGGAAGGCACCACAGCCAGTGTTCCTCCGCAGGGAGGCAGAAAGCATCCTCATCAGGAATTTATCCAGATCGATACGAGCAATGTGCTCTTCATCTGCGGTGGTGCGTTTGATGGCATCGAACAGATTGTAAAAGAACGCCTTGGCCGTAAAATTATCGGTTTTGGAGCAGAGTCTGAAAATGCTGAAATGGGCCACGATGAATACATGAGCCGTATTCTTCCGGAAGACCTGCTGCGCTATGGTCTTATTCCTGAATTTATCGGCCGGATCCCTGTTATTTCCAGCCTGTCGCAATTAGACGAGGAAGCATTGATTGAGATCCTGACCCAGCCGAAAAACGCGCTCGTCAAGCAGTATCAGAAACTGCTCGAAATGGATGAAGTTGAGCTTGAATTCACCGAAGACGCGCTGCGTGCGATTTCGCGGAAAGCAATTGAACGGAAGACCGGAGCACGTGGTCTGCGTTCCATCATCGAAGGAATTATGCTTGATGTAATGTATGATCTGCCTTCTAAAGAAGAAATTGTTTCCTGCACTATTACAGCAGAAAGCGTAGATAGTGATGGGTCGCCTCTTCTGAAAACAAAAGATGGCAAAGAAGTAACGTTAAAACAGTACAAACCAAAAGAAAGTGCATAAACGGTTTTTCGCCTGAATGAAAAGGGACCTTATACAGAAACCCCCGCATCCGTATGGTGCGGGGGTTCTGATTATTTATACATAGCATTTATAGACGACTTCCTGTCAATGAGTAATGTTTCATAGACAGTAATTTTATAAATAGGATAAAATAAATAGTATACCTTTAGTACGTAACAACCGCATCACTGCACAGCAAACGAACATAATTTGACAATAGAGGTGTTAGCGAATGCCAAATACAACAACGATCTCCATACCGATGCTGCCACTTCGCGGGCTGCTGGTGTTCCCGTCGATGGTGCTCCATTTGGATGTGGGTAGGGATAAATCGGTGGAAGCCCTTGAGCAGGCGAATGCGAAAGACAGCCGGATTCTGCTTGTAACACAGAAAGATTTATCAGTAGATAATCCGGGCGAAGCTGATGTGTACCATGTCGGTACGGTGGCAAAAATTAAGCAGATGCTTAAGCTTCCAAACGGAACCATCCGTGTACTTGTGGAGGGTCTGGAGCGCGCAGAGATAAAAGAATTTATCGATAAGGACGCTTTTTTTGAAGTGGAAATGGAAGTACTGCCTACGGAAGAGAACGCAGATTCGGCTGAGGAACAGGCGTTAATGAGAAAGGCGCTGGAAGCTTTTGAACAGTATGCGACTGCTTCTAAGCGCATTTCCAGTGAAACGATCCAATCGGTGCAGGACATTGCAGGGGCCGACCGGCTCGCTGATATGATCAGCTCTCATCTGCCGTTGAAGGTGGCAGAGAAGCAGGAGCTGCTCGAACAATTCACCGCCTCGGAGCGTCTGCGTAAAATTATCGATATTCTGCAGAAAGAACAGGAAGTATTAGGTCTTGAAAATCAAATTGGGCAGCGCGTGAAAAAATCAATGGAAAAAACGCAGCGTGAATACTACCTGCGCGAACAAATGCGGGCGATCCAAAAAGAACTCGGAGAGACGGACGGAAAAGAAAGTGAAGTCGATGAACTCAGAGAAAAAATTCAGCAGGCAAAAATGCCCGAACAGGTTCAGGAAAAAGCTGAGCGGGAGCTCCGCCGCTATGAAAAGATGCCAGGGGCTTCTGCAGAGACTTCCGTTATCCGAACATATATCGAATGGCTTGTGGATATACCGTGGTATGAGGAAACAGAAGACCAGCTCGATATTAAGCGTGCCCAGCGGGTTCTCGATGAAGATCATTACGGACTCGAAAAAGTGAAGGACCGGGTGCTTGAGCATTTAGCCGTGCAGCAGCTGACAGAATCAGTGAAAGGCCCGATTCTATGTCTGACAGGGCCGCCGGGTGTTGGGAAGACCTCCCTGGCACGTTCCATTGCTCGTTCGCTCGACCGTAATTTCACCAGAATGAGTCTTGGAGGCATCCGGGATGAAGCAGAAATTCGCGGGCATCGCAAAACCTATGTCGGTGCTATGCCCGGACGTATTATTCAGGGAATGAAAAAAGCCGGGACCATCAATCCGGTATTTCTGCTTGATGAAATCGACAAAATGGCCAGTGATTTCCGGGGAGACCCGTCTTCAGCAATGCTTGAGGTGCTTGACCCGGAACAAAATAATACATTTGAAGATCATTATGTGGAAGAGCCTTATGATCTTTCCAAAACGATGTTTATTACCACGGCAAACAATATGAACACGATCCCTGAGCCGCTGCTCGACCGGATGGAGGTCATCCGCATTGCCGGTTACACCGAAATTGAAAAAGAAGGCATTGCCAAAAATCATCTTGTGGAAAAGCAGATTAAAGAAAATGGCTTAACCAAAGGAAGCATCCAGTTCCGCCAGGGAGCTCTTTTGAAACTCATACGCGAGTATACAAGAGAAGCAGGAGTCCGTGGACTCGAGAGAGAAATTGCAGCGGTGTGCCGGAAAGCAGCAAAGCTGATTGTGATGGGAGAAAACAAAAAAGTAGTAGTAACGCCGGCGAAAATCGAAGAACTGCTTGGGCGTCCGCGGTACCGCTACGGACGTGCAGAAGAGGTAGACCAGGTGGGAGCGGCTACCGGTCTTGCCTATACAGCTGCCGGTGGAACGACTTTATCTATTGAAGTGTCTCTCGCAAAAGGAAACGGACAGCTGCAGTTAACCGGAAAACTCGGCGACGTCATGAAGGAATCCGCGCAGGCAGCATTCAGTTATATTCGTTCCAAAGCGGATGAGTGGGGCGTCGATCCGGACTTTCAGGAAAAATGGGATATTCATATTCACGTTCCGGAAGGGGCCACTCCCAAAGACGGACCTTCTGCCGGTATTACGATTGCAACAGCCCTGGTGTCCGCATTGTCCGGCCGGAAAGTGAAAAAGGAAGTAGGGATGACCGGCGAAATTACTCTGCGCGGCAGAGTGCTTCCGATCGGCGGACTGAAGGAAAAATCAATGAGCGCCCACCGGGCTGGACTGACGACGATTCTAATCCCCGCCGATAATGAAAAAGATTTAGAAGATATACCGGAGAGCATCAAAAAAGATATTACATTTATCACGGTGAAGCATCTCGATGAAGTGTTAAAAGAAGCATTGGAGGAGAAAAATGAAAGTTCATAAATCGGAGCTGGTTATAAGCGCGGTCAGCCCTAAGCAATACCCTGAAGGAGGACTTCCGGAAATAGCTCTGGCCGGAAGGTCCAACGTTGGGAAGTCTTCGTTTATTAATTCCCTGTTAGCGAGAAAAAATCTGGCCCGGACCTCTTCAAAGCCCGGCAAAACACGTACGCTCAACTTTTATAATATCGAAGACCGCTTTTTGTTTGTAGACGTTCCCGGCTACGGATATGCGAAAGTATCAAAAAGCGAACGGGCAGCCTGGGGCGAAATGATGGAGGAGTATCTCAAAAGCAGAGAGGTGCTGAAAGCTGCTTTTATGATTATCGATTTTCGCCACGAGCCGACAAAAGATGATATAGCCATGTACGATTATTTGAAATTTCATGAGCTGCCGGTAGTTATTATTGCAACAAAAGCGGACAAAATTACGAAAAATAAACGTCCGCGCCATTTAAAGCGTGTTAAAGAAACACTTAAGCTGAAGCCGGAGGACCAGACGGTCGTGTTTTCTGCAGAAACCGCCCAGGGTAAAGATGAAGCGTGGCGGGCCATTGAGCAGTTTATTTGAAAATGATATGTGGAAGATATACATTGGAACGGTGAGTAAAAGAAAGATACAGAAGAAAAACTGTCAGCCGTTGTTCACAAATTAATGCCAAAAGACAAATAGTTGTGTGATACAATGGGTTGTGTGAAGAGTGGAACGTATAAATAGAGTTGAACATTTGGTGGTTGCATTAAACATGGTACTGATGACGCAGGGGGTGAAGATACGAACATGCATATTATTGTCGCTGGATTAGACTATAAAACAACTCCAGTTGAAACGAGAGAGCGATTGGCTTTTCAGGAGGATACACTTCCTCAGGCACTGCAGGAGCTTCGTGACATGAAAAGCATCCTGGAATGCGTCATCGTATCTACTTGTAACCGGACAGAGGTGTATGCAGTCGTCGACCAGCTGCATACAGGAAGACATTTTGTGAAAAAATTTCTGGGCCGCTGGTTCGAAATGCCACAGGAAGACTTTGGCCCATTTTTAAATATACGCGAAAATGATGCAGCGGTGCAGCATTTGTTTCAGGTTGCAAGCGGTCTTGATTCCATGGTGATTGGTGAAACACAAATACTGGGCCAGGTGAAAAATGCCCTTGCTACAGCGCATGAGAATGAAACGACCGGCACGATATTTAATGAACTGTTTAAACGTGCAGTCACGTATTCCAAACGGGCCCATCACGAAACAGAAATTAACGACAATCCTGTATCAGTCAGCTATGCAGCTGTTGAGCTTGGTAAAAAAGTCGTCGGCTCGTTCAAAAACAAGCGGGTGCTTGTTTTGGGTGCCGGAAAAATGAGCGAATTGACAGCTAAGCATCTGCACTCCGGCGGTGCTGCCGAAGTGACAGTGTTTAACCGCACGTATGAAAAAGCAGAACAGATTGCCACGCAGTTTAACGGCGAAGCAAAACCAATGGAGGAGCTGACTGATGCGCTTTGGCAGGCAGATGTTTTAATTTCTTCCACGGGTTCGGATTCATATGTGCTGAGTAAGGAGCAGGTGGCTTCTGCCAGCAAAAAAAGAAAAGGCAAACCGCTGTTTATGGTTGATATTGCGGTTCCAAGAGATTTGGACCCAGCATTGAATCAGCTCGATAACGTTTTTTTGTATGACATTGATGATCTGCAGGATATTGTGAATTCCAATATGGAAGAACGCAAAAAAGCTGCAGCACTGATGGAGAGAATGATCCATGCTGAAGTCTCGGATTTCAAGGACTGGGTGCATACTCTTGGAGTGGTACCGGTGATTTCAGCTCTTCGGACAAAAGCTCTGGCTATTCAGGCAGATACCATGGATAGTGTGGAACGGAAGCTTCCGGAGCTGACCGAACGGGAAAAGAAAGTGCTGCGTAAGCACACAAAAAGCATTATCAATCAAATGATCAAGGATCCGATAACGAAAGCTAAAGAAATGGCTGATAACAACGATGCAGAAGAAATGCTGCAGCTGTTTACCGAAATCTTTGCTCTTGAAGAGGAAGTAGAAGAAGCAAGAGCAGCAGAGGAGCGCCAAATACGCAAGGAAGAGGCGGAAGAGGAATGGAATGCCTCCAGAGAATCACGCGGGTTCCGCCCTCCATATGCTTACGCGACAGATGTCGCTGTTCGTTCCTAAGAGAGGGGCGTCAGGATGGTTGCAGCCGAGGGAATTATTTATATCGTAACGATTGTACTATACGGCCTGAGCGTCCTTTGCTACTTCGTTGATTTTTCTCAAACCAACCGGAAGGTGAACCGACTCGCCTTCTGGTTGCTTTCTATTGTCTGGACTTCGCAGACGGCCTTTTTAGTACTTAGAATATTTATGTATGATCGTGCACCAGTAATCACGCCTTTTGAAGGCATGTATTTCTATGCGTGGTCGCTTGTGACCATTTCACTTATCGTGAACTGGTTTTTTCGAATGGATGTACTGGTTTTCTTTTTAAATGTGATCGGATTTCTGCTGATGACGTTCAGCTCTTTTTCGTTTAACGGCGATATTCCAAATGAGCTTGAAACGCTGCTCTTGTCTGAGACACTCGTGGTGCATATTATTTTTATTCTGCTTTCTTATGCTTCATTTACCCTGGCATTTGTATTCTCCGCAATGTATGTGCTGCAGCATCAGCTTTTAAAAAGGAAGCAGTGGGGGAAACGGTTAATCAGAATGGAAAACCTGCCGAAAATGGAAAAGCTGGCGGGAACGACCACGGTGATTGGAGTCCCTCTTTTATTCGCGGGGCTGGTGTTTGGTTTTCTCTGGGCAGGGAAATGGTACGACTCTCTCCCCTGGCAGGACGCAAAAGTTATCGGTTCGATCATTCTGCTTGGCTTTTACAGTACGTATATATATTTACTGGCCGTTCATCACTGGCGCGGGTACCGGATGGCGCTTTTAAACGTTGCCTGTTTTTTTGTTTTACTCATTAACTATTTTATTTCCAGTGATTTGAGTCAGTTTCATATATGGTACTTATAATAACTATGGATGCTTAGAAAGGAATGGCTAAACGCATGCGCACAATTACCCTGGGCACTAGAAAAAGTAATCTGGCATTAAAACAAACGGAGTGGGTGCAGCAGGAGCTTGAAAAGCTGGACCTTCCTTATCGTTTTGAAGTGAAAAAAATCTCTACAAAAGGTGACCGTGTTCTGGACCGGACGCTATCTAAAGTTGGCGGAAAGGGCCTGTTTGTAAAGGAAATTGAGCAGGCGCTTGCAGATGGCGAGATCGATATAGCCGTACACAGCATGAAGGATCTCCCGGGAGAGATGGCGGAAGGCTTTGAGGTCGGCGCCGTCACAAACCGGGTGGACCCGCGGGATGCCTATATTGCAAACGATCATGTGAAGTTTCATAATCTGCCGCTTGGAGCAGTAGTTGGTACGAGCAGTCTGCGACGCACATCCCAAATTAAAGCAGAGCGCCCGGATTTAAACGTCCAGTGGATTCGGGGCAATATTGAAACCCGGCTCCGGAAGCTGCGTGAGGAAAGCTTTGATGCTATTATTCTAGCCGCCGCCGGCCTGGAGCGCATGGGCTGGAGCGATGAGATTGTCACGGAATTTCTCGAGCCCAATATGTGTGTGCCGGCCGTAGGGCAGGGCGCACTTGGTATTGAATGCCGCAGCGGGGACGAAGATATATTAAAGATCATTCAACACCTTCATGATGAACCGGTAGCGGTATGTGTTGCTGCAGAGCGGGCCTTCCTGAAAGCCGTAGAGGGAGGATGTGCGGTGCCGATTGGTGGATACGCCACGCTTAATAAGCAGGGTAATGTACAATTAACCGCCATGATTGGATCCACGGATGGACGCAAAATACTAAAAGAAAAGCTCACGGGTGACAATCCGGAAGAAATGGGCAGAAAAGCCGCAAACGCCCTGCTTGGACGGGGCGGCAAAGAAATTCTGGAACAGGCCCGGGAAGAGATGGGGGAAGAATAGTGACAGCAACAGTACTGGTGACAAGAGGAGCCGGCCAGAATGCAAGTCTGGTGCAGGGTCTTCAGTCTGCAGGCTGTTGTGTCAAAGCGGTTCCGGTTATTACGACCGTACCGGTACGGGGCAGGGAAAAGACGATAGCAGAGCGGTGGCAGAGCGGAGATATAGACTGGATGCTGGTAACCAGTGTGAATACCGTCTATTATCTGGCGGAGTGGCAAAAGCGGTATGGTCTGGGTATCCCTCCAGGCTTAAAAACAGCTGCTGTGGGGCCCAAGACCAAGCAAGCGCTGGAACAGGAAGGCTTTCATGTAGAGCTGATGCCGGAAAAATATAAAGCCGTTTCGTTAGCTGAATCAGCCGCACGAGTGATCGGCCGCGGGGAGAATGTGCTTCTTCCCCAAAGCGCCCAGGCAGCTGATACCTTGTACCGCTCACTTACGGCCCGGGGCATCAGCGTATGGGTATGGCATTTGTATACGACGGTACCGGAAGAAAAAAATGGGGCTCTTCTGCAGACGGTCTTAAAGACCCGGGAAGTGGACGTACTGACGGCTGCGAGCCCTTCCTCTGTAGATGCACTGTATCGGCTTGCAGGAGATTACCGGCAGGCGCTTTTGACTATTCCCGTAGTGGCAATCGGCCCATCGACCGGACGCGCTGCCCGCGAGAGCGGGTTCAAGTATGTGTACGAAGCAGAAATTCATTCTGTTGAAGGAATGATAGAAAAAACCAAGGAAATTACTTAGGAGGCTTCACATTGGCTGATTTACATTTCCGCCGGCACCGCAGGTTGCGGACAACGCCAGGTATAAGAGCAATGGTAAGGGAAAATGAATTAAGACCCAACGATTTGATTTATCCTATTTTTGTCGTCGAAGGGGAAAATGTGCGTAAAGAAGTGCCGTCCATGCCGGGGGTCTATCACGTTTCCCTGGATTATTTGGATACGGAAATGGACGAATTGGAAGCCCTCGGTATTCCGAGCGTCATCGTGTTTGGCGTGCCTCATGAGGAAGAAAAAGATGCAGAAGGAACCCCGGCGTTTCTAAGAGACGGAATTGTCCAGCGGGCGATCCGGCAGATTAAAGAAAATCATCCGGCATTAACGGTGATTGCGGATACCTGTCTGTGCCAGTATACAGACCACGGGCACTGCGGGGTAATTCATAACGGCTACGTGGATAACGATGAATCACTGAGAAACCTAACAGAAACCGCGGTCTCCCAGGCGGAAGCCGGAGCAGACATTATTGCGCCGTCGAACATGATGGATGGCTTTACAGCGGCTATCCGGGAAGGACTTGATAGAGCAGGGCACGTCACGGTGCCGCTTATGTCCTACACGGTTAAATATGCCAGCGCTTTTTACGGCCCTTTCCGTGACGCGGCTCACAGCACTCCTTCGTTTGGGGACCGGAAAACGTATCAGATGGATCCTCCGAACCGGCTTGAAGCGTTAAAAGAAGCGGAAACTGATGTCGAAGAGGGAGCCGATTTTCTCATTGTGAAGCCGGCCCTTGCTTATCTCGATATCGTAAGAGAAGTGAAGGAGCGCACCGGTTATCCAGTGGTGGCTTATAACGTTTCCGGGGAATATGCGATGATTAAAGCCGCCGCCCAGAACGGGTGGGTGAACGAAAAGGATATTGTCATGGAAAAGCTCACAAGCATGAAGCGTGCTGGAGCTGATCTGATTGTGACGTATTTCGCCAAGGACGCTGTCCGCTATATGCAGGAAGACAATAAATAATAGAAACAAGCTCTGGAAGGTATTCAGTCCAGGGCTTGTTTTCGTTATACTAAGTACGGGAATAGCAAAAAAGATAACTTTTAAGTATCCAGGAGGTATGACATGAAATCGTATCATAATTCAATACATGCACATGAACGCGCAAAAAAAGTAATGCCGGGCGGAGTCAGCAGCCCCGTGCGGACATATGAATCTGTCGGCCATCCGGCCGTTTATATGGACGAAGGCAAAGGATCCCGCATTAAAGATATCGACGGCAATGAATACATTGATTACGTGATGTCCTGGGGGCCGCTTCTTCTCGGCCACGCAAATGAGCACGTTGTGGACAGTTTAAAAATTGTGGCTGAAAAAGGCACGAGCTTTGGCGCTTCGCACGTAACAGAAGCGGGGCTTGCAGAGCTTGTCGTGGACCGTGTACCTTCCATTGAGGTCGTCCGGATGGTGAATTCCGGTACGGAAGCGACAATGAGTGCGCTTCGTCTGGCCCGAGGATTTACGGGCAGGGACAAAATCGTGAAAATGGAAGGCTGCTATCACGGCCACGGAGACTCTCTACTCATTCGTGCCGGCTCGGGAGTGGCGACTCTTGGTCTGCCGGACAGTCCAGGTGTTCCCGGCTCGATCGCCCAGAACACGCTTACCGTTCCGTACAACGATCTCGACAGTCTGCAGAAGGCATTTGATGAATACGGTGATGAAATCGCCGGTGTCATCCTCGAGCCTGTTACCGGGAATATGGGTGTTGTCACCCCGGGTGAAGGATTTCTCGAAGGCGTTCGTGATATAACGGAGCAGTACGGCAGTCTACTGATTTTTGATGAAGTTATGAGCGGCTTCCGGGTGGACTATAACAGTGCCCAGGGCCACTACGGTGTGACTCCCGACCTCACATGTCTTGGAAAGGTCATCGGCGGTGGGCTTCCAGTAGGCGCCTACGGAGGCCGTGCCGATATCATGCAGCATATTGCCCCGGACGGGCCTATCTATCAGGCAGGCACTCTTTCCGGCAATCCACTGGCGATGACAGCCGGACTTGAAACACTCAGGCAGGTGGATGAAAGCAGCTATGAAACGTTCCGTGCCCGGGCAGCCCAGCTTGAAGAAGGACTGAACCGCGCAGCCTCCAAGCATGGAATCCCTCATCAGATCAACCGTGCTGGAGCGATGATCGGCCTGTTCTTTACCGATGAACCTGTAGTGGATTTTGCTTCTGCGAAGAAATCTGATCTGGGAATGTTCGCGCGTTATTTCCGCGGAATGATGGCAGAAGGCATTTCACTTCCGCCTTCGCAGTTCGAAGGATTGTTTTTATCAACAGAACACAGTGAAGAGGATATCGATAAGACCATTGAGGCGGCTGACCGTGTCTTTGCAAGCCTTGCTGCGAATAAAGAACACGGGGAAGATAGTTGACGCATGCGTCCTGGTTTCGTAAAATAAAGACACTAAATCAATATTAATAATAAATGCAGAAACAGGGAGGAGTACGCACGCAGGTTCGTTGTACAGAAAAAAGGATCCTGGGCTGAGAGATTCTTTAACGACCCGTGCGGAAAGTCGCCCTCGAGCTTCTTTTCTGAACGAATACAGTAAGAAAAGACGGTAACCGCCGTTATGGGAAAGTGCCTGCGCTGCCGCAGGTATTAAGGTGGTACCGCGAAAACTCTTCGTCCTTACTCGGGATGAAGAGTTTTTTTATGAGAAGAAAGGGGATTTATATGGGAAAACAAGAAACAGAAATGGCGAAAAAGTACGATCCGAAAGAAACAGAGAACCGCTGGTACGACTTCTGGAAAGAAACAGGACAGTTTGAAGCAGGACAGACAGACGGTACGCCGTATACCATTGTTATCCCGCCGCCGAATGTGACCGGCCGGCTTCACCTGGGGCATGCCTGGGACACGACGCTTCAGGATATTTTAATCCGCATGAAACGCATGCAGGGCTATGACACCTTATGGCTGCCAGGCATGGACCATGCCGGCATTGCCACCCAGTCCAAGGTCGAGGCTCAGCTGAAGGAAGAAGGCACGAGCCGCTACGAGCTTGGACGGGAAGCATTCCTGGAAAAAACGTGGGGATGGAAAGAGGAATATGCAGATTTCATCCGCAGCCAGTGGGCCAAGCTCGGGCTTTCACTCGATTATTCGAGGGAGCGTTTCACGCTTGATGAAGGCCTGTCGGAAGCGGTACGTGAAGTCTTTGTTTCGTTGTACGAAAGAGAGCTTATCTACCGGGGCGAATACATTATCAACTGGGATCCAGAAACACAGACGGCGCTTTCAGATATCGAGGTGGAATACAAAGAAGTGCAGGGTCACTTTTACCATATGCGCTACCCGGTTAAAGGTGAAAATACCTCGATCGAAGTAGCAACGACCCGTCCGGAAACGATGCTCGGGGACACGGCAGTCGCGGTACATCCGGAGGACGATCGCTATAAGCATCTCATCGGGAAAACGGCTGTACTGCCGATCATCGGAAGAGAAATTCCGATCATCGCAGACGACTATGTGGACATGGATTTTGGTTCGGGGGCAGTGAAAATCACGCCAGCGCATGATCCAAATGACTTTGAAATGGGCAATCGTCATGATCTTTTGCGTGTACTTGTGATGAATGAAGACGGCAGCATGAATGAGAATGCTGGCATCTACGAGGGCATGGACCGCTTTGACTGCCGCCGGCAGCTGACGAAGGATCTGCAGACCGAGGATATTCTGTTTGAGATCGAAGAGCACATGCACTCTGTTGGTCATTCTGAACGGAGCGGTGCAGTGGTTGAGCCATATCTTTCCACACAGTGGTTTGTAAACATGGGGCCGCTTGCGGAACAGGCAGTAGAACTTCAGCAGAAGGAAGAAAAAGTAACCTTTGTGCCGGAACGCTTTGAAAAGACGTATCTGCAGTGGATGGAAAACATCCGGGACTGGTGTATTTCCCGCCAGCTCTGGTGGGGACACCGCATTCCCGCCTGGTACCATAAAGAAACAGGCGAAATTTATGTCGGACGCACGGCACCGGAAAATCCGGATGAATGGAAACAGGATGAGGACGTGCTTGATACGTGGTTCAGCTCGGCTTTATGGCCATTTTCCACGATGGGATGGCCGGAAGAAAGCTCGGACTATGCGCGCTACTACCCGACCAGTGCTCTTGTGACCGGCTACGACATCATTTTCTTCTGGGTGTCGCGAATGATTTTTCAGGGGCTGGAGTTTACCGGTGAACGCCCGTTTGAGGACGTGCTTATTCACGGGCTGGTACGTGACAGTGAGGGACGGAAAATGAGTAAATCCCTCGGCAACGGAGTAGATCCGATGGATGTTATCGATCAGTACGGGGCGGATGCTCTGCGCTTTCTGCTCGCAACGGGTACAACCCCGGGTAACGATATTCGTTTCCAGTGGGAAAAAGTAGAGGCCAACTGGAATTTTGGCAATAAAATATGGAACGCCGCCCGTTTTACGTTGATGAATGTGGAAGGTGTAACGGCGGAAGACATCGAGCTCGAAGGCACAAAAACGATTGCGGACCGTTGGATTTTACACCGTCTGCAGGAAACAAAGCAGAACGCCACCGAGCTGATGGAGAAATACGAGTTTGGGGAAGCCGGAAGGACGCTCTATAACTTTATTTGGGATGACCTCTGTGACTGGTACATTGAAATGGCCAAGCTTCCGCTGTACGGCGAAGACGAACAGCCAAAACGCATGGCTCAGTCTGTGCTTGTTCATGTGTTTGACCAGACGATGCGCATGCTTCATCCGATGATGCCGTTTATCACGGAGGAAATCTGGCAGCATCTTCCTCACGAAGGAACGTCGATTATGAGTGCTTCCTGGCCGGTAGCGGATTCGCAGCTGTTTGACGAGGAAGCGGTACGTGATATGGAATTAATTCAGGAGGTTATTCGTTCGGTCCGGAATACGCGGGCGGAAATGAACGTTCCGCCGTCCAAAGCAGTACCGATGAGCCTGAAGCCGTCCAACAGCCAGGCCTCGGAACGACTCGAACGTGGTCGTGACTATATTGTACGGTTTGGAAACCCGGAAACGCTGACTATCGATGCAGCGCTGGAAGCTCCGGAAAAATCCATCTCCCACGTATTGAGCGGCGCGGAAATCTTTCTGCCGCTTGAAGGTTTGATTAATGTAGATGAAGAAATAGAGCGGCTGCAGCGGGAAAAAGACAAGCTCGATAAAGAAGTGGAGCGGGTCACGAAAAAGCTGAACAACGAAGGATTTGTCAGCAAAGCTCCCGCGCACGTCGTCGAGGAAGAAAAAGAAAAGCAGAAGGATTACGAACAAAAAAGAGAAAAAGTAACAGCCAGAATGGAAGAACTGCAAAAAAGCTAAGCAGCAGACGCCCCCGGACTGGGGGCGTGCAGCATGGCTGTTTAAAGGGAGGTCTACTTTGCACACATACAAGGAAGCAGAAGCATGGGTGCACTCACTCGAAACGTTCGGCATCCGCCCGGGGCTTGACCGTATGAATATGATGCTTGAAGCCGTCGGTAACCCGGAACGCCGGCTGAAAGGCATTCATATCGGCGGAACGAATGGAAAAGGATCCACCGCAGCATTTACGAGAAATATTATGACAGAAGCAGGCATTGTCTGCGGGTCGTTCACATCACCGTATATCCATCATTTTCGTGAGCGTATTGCGACAGATGGAGAACCGATCAGCGAAGAGGATTTTCTGGAGCTGGCTGTCGTTCTTCGTCCGGTAGTGGAAAGCATTGCCCGAACGCCATTTGGATCACCGACGGAGTTTGAAGTGATTACCGTCATTGCGGCAATGTATTTTGCCAGAAAAACGTTTCCGGACGTAGTCGTATGGGAGGTTGGACTTGGCGGTCGCCTGGACGCCACAAACGCCATCCACCCGATGGTGAGCGTTATCACAAATATTGGGCACGACCATCAGGGAATACTTGGAGATACGCTCGAAGAAGTAGCCCGGGAAAAAGCCGGCATTATTAAAGGCGGAGTGCCTGTAGTGACGTGTGAGCAGA
The DNA here is from genome assembly GCF_056034345.1 of Marinococcus sp. LNSP9103-4. Classification (NCBI taxonomy): domain Bacteria; kingdom Bacillati; phylum Bacillota; class Bacilli; order Caryophanales; family Bacillaceae; genus Marinococcus; species Marinococcus sp. LNSP9103-4. The sequence goes on from NZ_JBQLIA010000003.1 coordinate 113,092, forward strand.
ATGAAGAGCTTGCCGGCATTTTTGAGGAAGCTGCCGATTACCAGCGTTCGAAATTTTATCAGCTTGGCCGTCAGTTTCACGTTCGCCGCCTCGAACCGTTAGAGTCAGGAACCCGGTTTTCCTTTTACTCCCTTCTCGGAGATATGGAAGACCTCGAAGTCTCCATGCTCGGGGAGCACCAGGTGGAGAATGCGGCAGCAGCAGTAATTACAACGCGTTACCTGAAAATGTATTACGCGCTGCCCGCAGAGGATGAGCACATTCGTGCCGGCCTGAAAAAAGCTGCCTGGCCGGGGAGACTTGAAAAAGCGCCTGGCGAAGAGCATGTTCTTTTCGATGGTGCTCATAATGAAGAAGGAATGAAAAGTCTTAAAGAAGCGTTGGCTAAGCATTATCCAAACAGCCGGTTTCATTTTATTGTCGGAATGAAAACGGACAAATTACAAGCGCCGGTGCTTGATCAGCTGGGCGGCCTGGAGATAGAATCCATCACGGCAGTTCCGTTTGATTTTCCGCAGGCAGCAGCACCGGAGGATATTGCGGAAGCGAATACAGCAGATGTTCAAAAAGCATCAAGCTGGCAGGAAGCATGGGAAAAAGCAAATACAGCCCGGGACCAGGAGGACGTAATTGTGTTTGCCGGCTCCCTGTATTTCATCTCCCAGCTTACGCAGGAGTGGAGTCAATAAGAAAGCGAAGGCAGAAGCATGCGGCTTCTGCTTTTTATTATATTTTTGAGCTAATTAAAGGGAAACCATGCTATAATAAGAAAAAAATGGAAGAGGTGTTGTGATGAACGTATTGCTCGCTGTATATTTTACAGCGGCAGGGATGGTAGTGAGTTCTTTCTGTAACGCCGCAGGCATGCGCCTGGCTGTCGGCGGATCCGTGTGGTCGCCCCCATCGCGCTGCCCGGTATGTATCCAGCCGATTAAAAAAAGAGATTTAGTCCCCTGCTGTTCGTATTTGTATCTGGGCGGTAAATGCCGCTTCTGCAAAAACCGTATTTCCGCAATTTATCCTCTTATGGAAGGCGCCGGCGGCGTCTTGTTTTTCCTCGCTTATGTCCGCTTCGGACTAACTGCAGAATTCGCTGCAGCTTTACTTCTTATTTCCTACCTTTTTATTATTACCATCAGTGATATTACAGCTATGATCATTCCGGACCGGGTATCGTTTTTGTTTTTTCTTGGAGCGGTGCTGTTAAAATTTTTCTGGCTGGAGGAGCCTGCCTGGAGCGGGAGCTTCATAGGTGCATTCACCGGCTTATTTCTTTTATCAGTCATTATCCTGGCTACGAGGGGAGGAATGGGTGGAGGTGACCTGAAAATATTTACTGTTCTCGGGTTTTTCTTTGGCCCTTACCTTCTTGCTGTTAATTTTATAGCTGCTGTGTTCATCGCTTCTATCGTTATTTTTCTTCTATATCCATTGAGCATTTTCAAAAAAGGAACGCCATTCCCGTTTGCGCCTGCCATTGCAGCCGGAAGTTTATTTACTTTATTTGCCGGAGAAGCATGCCTGAAATGGTACCTGGCTTTTTTATAACCCCCGTTTTAACCCCCCCACATATAAAGGAGACGATCAATGATGAAAACGACTGCAATCCCCGATGGGACAGAACTGTTCAGACCCCGCGAGAAAATGGAACAAAAAGGAGCAGAGGCACTGACGGAACAGGAACTGCTGGCTGTGCTCCTGCGCACAGGTACAAAGCAGGCACCGGTTCTGGAACTGGCTGCCGAGGTAATGGAGCGTTTCGATGCTCTGCCGTTACTGAAAGAAGCCACCAGGGAGGAACTGATGGAAATTCCGGGGATTGGAAAAGCAAAAGCCCTGGAGCTGCAGGCAGCACTGGAATTGGGAAAACGTATCTTTCGCTATTCATATCCCGACAGGTACGTTGTGCGTTCACCTGAAGACGCAGCGGAATATATGATGGAAGACTTGAGGTTTTTACAGCAGGAGCATTTTGTCGTACTGTGCCTGAATACTAAAAATCAAATTATCCATAAGCAGACATTATTTATCGGCAGCCTGAATTCAAGTATCGTCCACCCGAGAGAGCTGTTCAAAGAAGCGCTGCGGCGATCGGCAGCGTCAATTATCTGCCTTCATAATCACCCCTCCGGCGATCCGGCACCAAGCAGTGAGGATATTCAGGTGACTAAACGGGTGGCAGAATGCGGAAGGCTGCTCGGCATCGAACTGCTCGATCATGTAATTGTCGGCGATCAGTGCTTCAAGAGTATGAAAGAACAGGGGTTTATGTAAAACTGGAAGTTGTGAAAATAAGCCTATCCTAAAAAAACAGGTGCATTGACCCTATGTTTTTCAAATATTTTTCAGTATAATAAAAAATAGTGCATGCAGGAGCGGCTGTGCTTTAATGCATAATAACGGGAGAGCGTCAGAAGAACGGAAACCCCGAAGATGAGATCATTCATCCAGGGACCGCTGGACGTGCCCGCTACATATGGAAATACAGGACGTGCCGGAAAAGGCATAATCCAACATAATAAATCGTTAGATGACCTAATGAACAATACCTGCTGAAAAGAATGACCGTGTATTTTGCAAGACGAGAGGAGATATACATAGATGTTTGGAACGAGAGACCTGGGGATCGATTTAGGTACGGCAAATACGCTCGTTTACGCCAAAGGAGAAGGAGTCATTCTTCGTGAGCCCTCGGTAGTGGCTATGCGGACAGATACGGGGAATATTGAAGCTGTAGGCTGCAGTGCGAAAAATATGATTGGGCGCACGCCGGGAAACATTACGGCAATACGCCCAATGAAAGACGGCGTCATTGCTGATTTTGATACAACGGCAACCATGATGGAGTATTTTATTGGGCAGTCGGTAAAAAAACGTTCAATATTCTCCAGAAAGCCCAACGTAATGGTATGTGTGCCGTCAGGTATTACGGCAGTTGAAAAGAGAGCCGTGGAGGATGCCACCAAACAGGCAGGGGCAAGAGAGGCTTACACGATCGAAGAACCGTTTGCAGCAGCGATTGGAGCCGATCTGCCTGTGTGGGAGCCTACAGGAAGCATGGTCGTTGATATCGGGGGTGGAACGACAGAGGTGGCTATTATTTCCCTTGGGGGAATTGTCACGAGTCAATCGATCCGCATTGCCGGAGATGAAATGGATGAAGCGATCATCCATTATATCCGAAAAACGTACAACGTCATGGTGGGAGAGCGTACCGCGGAAGCCATTAAGCTTGAAGTTGGTGCTGCTGCACCTCCCGCAGAAAATGAAGACAATGATACAATGGAAATCCGCGGAAGAGATGTAGTGACCGGACTTCCAAAAACAGTTACAATTACCTCTGAAGAGATCGCAGGATGTCTGAAAGACACGGTTTCGACTATAATTGATACGGTGAAGAGTACACTTGAACAGACGCCGCCGGAATTAGCAGCGGATATTATGGACCGTGGTATCCTGTTAACAGGAGGAGGGGCTCTTCTGCAGCACATTGACCGGGTTCTCAGCGAAGAAACGAACATGCCGGTGTTAGTATCGGAGGAGCCGCTGGATTGTGTGGCACTTGGTACAGGACGCGCTTTGGAAAATATTCATTTGTTCCGCTCGAAAGCAGGAATTACATCCCGCTCAGGACGGAATGCTTAATCTATCTTTAGAGTAGGTGGGGAACCATGCCGCACTTTTTTAACAACAAGCGATTGATCATCTTGATGGTAAGCATTATTCTTCTTGTTATACTCGTAGGGTTTTCCATGAGGGAACGGGAATCGGTGCCGTGGCCGGAAGAGTTCGTGAGAGACTCTGTAGGCGTTTTTCAATCGACCATCAGCCGCCCGGCTCACTTTGCAGCTAATCGCTTTGAAGCTGTGGAAAATTTACTGGATACATACGAGGAAAATAAAACCCTGAAACAACAGCTGGAAAAGTATGCTGCCACTTCGGCAGAGCTTGAAAACACCCGGCAGGAAAATGAAACGCTCCGTGAATCGGCAGATACGCAGGAAATGCTGAGCGACTATGAAAGCCGCCAGGCGCTTGTCGTCTACCGGAACCCAGACCGCTGGACACAAACCATAGGTATTAATCAGGGCACCCAGAACGGTATTGAACAGGATATGGCCGTAGTTACAAATGAAGGCCTTATCGGACGTGTGGCTGAGGCTTCTGAATTTTCCTCCACTGTCCAATTATTATCGGACGGGGAACGGACAAACCGTATCAGCGCCAGTGTGACCGCCGGTGATGAAACGGTTAATGCTTTCATTGAAGGATGGGATGAAGACCGGGACGGCCTAATGCTCCGGAAAATCCGCAGTGATGCAGAAATCGAAGAAGGTCAGCAGGTAGTTACTTCAGGAATGGGCGGAGCGTTTCCAAGCGGTATTCCAATCGGGGAAGTAGAGAGCGTGGAGCCCGATGAATACGGTTTAACGTATAACGCCCTTATTGAACCAGCGGCAGACTTCAGTGATTTGACGTATGTAAATGTTCTGGACCGGAATATTGAAGATTTGAGTGAAGAATTTCCTTCGCTCGAAGAAGACCAGGAGCAGGAGGACGAAGAGGAAGAAGCCGTGGATCCAGTCGGTGAAGAAGGCGGCGGGGGCTCATGACACGCTTTCTTATCCCCGTAGCAATCTTTTGTTTATTTCTTATTGAAGGAACATGGTTTGAAATCCTCTTTCCACAGGAAAATGAAAGTGGATGGGTGTGGATGCCGAGATTTGCGCTTATTGGAGTGATTTTGACCAGCATATACCGCGGCCCGGTTGCAGGAGTATGGGCAGGTGTTTTCGTTGGCTTTCTCTATGATTTCACGTACACGCAGATTCTCGGTGTTTATACGTTCTGCTTCGGCTTCATTGCGTACGTGAGCTCCTATTCTCTGCCGGTGGTCCGGAACAGCTATGGATGGCAGTGGCTTATCATATTCTGTGCGCTTTTTGTATTTGAACTGCTGATTTATTTTATTTATTTTTTGCTGGGCATTGCCGAACTTTCCTTCGGAGAGTTTTTAGTAAAGCGGATGATTGCTTCGTGGCTTATTAACGGGGCTGCTGCTTTACTGCTGCTCGTTCCTTTCCGCCGTATTTTTGAATGGATTGAAGACGAAGAAAAAATCAGGCAGCGATAATTTTTTAAAAAAGAAGTGGTTTGCTGTTTATTCCTGTGAAATGAAACCGTATAATGGAAAGAACGACATTTACTAAGAATGGAGAGCGCTTAAGGGTTCAGGGGTGAAAATATGACGAATAACAATGGAAATTATGTAACGATCAAAGGTACTAAAGAAGGACTAACCATTGTATTAAATGATCAGTGCTCTTATCATGAACTTCTTGAGGAATTGAAGAAGAAGATTGAACGGGAGCAGCGTTTGTTTGAAAACGGGCCGCAAGTAGAAGTCCGTGTGGACGCCGGGAACCGTTATTTGAGTAAAAGTCACGAAGAAGAAATTACGGAAGTTCTGAACAAAACGGGTTCAGTGCGGGTGCATGAGGTTCATTCGAACGTGATAACAAAGGATGAAGCACAAGAGGTAATTGAAAAAGCAACAGTAACGTCTGTCACACAGATTGTCCGTTCGGGGCAGGTACTCCGCAAAACAGGCGACATCCTTATTATTGGCGATGTTAATCCCGGCGGAGTGGTTGAAGCAACGGGTAATATCTATGTTATCGGTGCATTAAAAGGAATAGCGAGAGCCGGCACAGAGGGAGAAAGTCATGCTGTGGTGTGTGCCTCTGTGATGATTCCTAAACAAATTTCTATCTCGGATACGTATTTCTACGCGCCGGAAAAGCATGAAAAGCAGGAGCAGAAGCCTGCGATTGAAGGCCCGGGGTATGCGTATGTTACCGGAGAAGAATATAAGGCAATTGCATTTGAGGAAACAAAAATGCTCGGGCATTATTTACGCTCGGTCTCATATACATAAGCATGTCAGGCCGAAAAACAACTTCCGGACACCGTTAGCCGGAATGAGAAGCATGTAAGGTCTGAAAGGAGGAACCGTTGGTGGGAGAGGCAATAGTAATTACATCCGGAAAAGGCGGAGTCGGGAAAACCACGACTTCTGCCAACATCGGTACAGCACTTGCACTGCAGGGACAAAAAGTATGTTTGATTGATACAGATATCGGACTTCGGAATTTGGATGTCGTTATGGGTCTGGAAAACCGGATCATTTACGATCTGGTGGATGCTGCGGAAGGACGCTGCAAGGTGCAGCAGGCATTGATCCGGGATAAAAGGTTCGACTGCCTGCATTTGCTGCCGGCAGCACAGACAAAGGATAAATCTGCGGTGAATCCCGAACAAATGGAGGAAATCGTGGAAACGCTCCGCCCGGAATACGATTTTATTCTTATCGATTGCCCGGCCGGTATTGAGCAGGGATTTAAAAACGCTGTGTCCGGCGCGGACAAAGCGATCGTTGTTACCACTCCGGATACGGCAGCCGTGAGAGATGCTGACCGGATCATCGGTTTGCTTGAAAACGAAGATATTGAACCGCCAAAGCTGGTAGTGAACCGGGTGCGGAGTGATCTTTCACGGGAAGGCAACGTACTGGATGTGGAAGACGTCGTAGCTACACTCGCAGTGGATCTGCTCGGCATGATTGTAGACGAAGAGCATGTGTTAAAAGCAGCACATAAAGGGGAGCCGATTGCGATGAATCCAAACAGCAGAGCTTCGCTTGGGTATCGGAACATTGCCCGCCGGCTGCTCGGGGAATCGGTGCCGCTTATGGCAGTGGAAGAAAAGAAAAGCTTTTTCTCCAAAGTGAAAAGTTTATTCGGAATAAAATCATAACAGGTTAAGGACGGGGAGTATGCTTCCTGTCCTTTTTGTTTGTGCAGAGGAGTCAATTTTGTTTTCTTTAAGAGCTGCGTGGTATAATAATAACGAAAGGGCATGCTGTTTTGGAGTTGATTCCCGAATCGCCTGTCTTTCTTATAAAGGTTTTTACAGAATGAAAGGCTTCGATTATCTATCCGAATGCGCGGAGGAGGAATCACTGATGACTGTTATAGAAAAGCACCCTTATCTTTCCGATGAAGAACGCCAAAAACTGGCACTTTTAAATAAACAAATGCAGGAAGCGGCTTCCGAACAGGAATTGAAGCGGCTTACAACGCAGATCGCCCTGCTTCATGAAAAAGCGAAGGTCAGAGAAGAAAATAAGTCTAACTGAATGACTGCCACCATCATGTGGCAGTCTTTTTCCTTTTGGAAAGAAATGTGCCACTGGAGGAACGTTCAATGGAATTAATTGCAAATATGAAAGCCGGGGAAGCAAGAGCGGCCCTGAAACATAATGGAAGAGTGAAAGAGTTCTTTTTTGAGTCGGCAATGGATGACACGGCGGCCGGAGATATCTATAAAGGAAGAGTAGTGGACGTGCTGCCGGGCATGGATGCTGCATTCATAGATATCGGCAAAGGGAAAAAAGGATACCTGCACCGGGACAATATTATGGCGTACCGGCTGCTGAAAGAGCCGCTTGCTGAAAAAAAGCAGCGGGGCATCAAAGATTTTATCAAAAAGGGCGAATATTTATTTGTTCAGGTCGTGAAGGAAGAAACGGCCAGCAAGGGAGCCAAGCTTAAGGAAAATTTGTCACTGCCGGGAAAATACTGCGTGTATCTTCCGGATGAGCCGGGACTGTTTATTTCACAAAAAGTGGAAGGGGCAGTAAAGGAAGAATGGCTCGAACAGGAAAAAGCGCTGCCGTTGAACGGAGACGGCCTGATTGTGCGTACGGAGGGCACGGACCAGTCTCTGGATGTAATAAAGAAGGAAGTCTCCCAACTGCAGAGCCTTTGGCAGGAGATGGTGCTTCGGGGGGAAGAGCTGTCCTCTCCGGGAAAGGTATCGCAGGAGGAGTACTTTTTAAAAAAATGTCTGACATATGCTCCTCTGGAATATGTGAAAAGAGTCGCTGTGGACACAAGAGAAGCGATTGAGACGGCAAAAACACAATTCAGCGGATGGGAGCCCGAAAAGCGTCCAGAATTTGTGCTTTTTGAGAACCAGGAAAATATTTTTTCGAAAGAAAATGTGGAAGTTGATCTCGAGCGCGCCTTAAAGCCTATAGCGTGGCTGAAAAGCGGAGGATTTTTACAGATCGAAAAAACAGAAATGTGTATTACCATTGATGTGAATACGGGAAGGTTTACCGGAAAACATGATCTCGGGCACACAATTGTAAAAACAAACCTCGAAGCTGCCACAGAAGTAATGCATCAATTGCGTGTCAGAAATCTCTCCGGGATGATAATGATTGACTTTATACGGATGAACGAAGAAAAAGACCGGCAGCATTTAATGCAGGTATTGGAAGAAAAAGCTGCTGAAGACCCACAAAAAATCCGGATTGCCGGCTTCTCCCGTCTTGGCGTTGTGGAGGTGACCCGCCAGCGTTCCCGTCAGAGTCTCGAAGAACACCTGCTCGAACCTTACGGCACAGAGTACGGCAAAGGGTGGAGGCTGTCGGAAAAAGAACTGGTGGAAAGATCAAAACGAATGCTTGGTGCGTGGATGGAAGAAGACGTGGATGCGATCGTACTGGAAGTCCCGGACCGACTGCTCCTCAGGGAAGGAAGGGCACTGTATGATGATCTTCAGCAAATAGCCCCGGGCCGCTTGTTTATCGTTTCTGAACCAAAGGAGCAGGAGGTCGTTGTCCGCTACGCGGGAAGCCTTGAAGTGGCGGAACAAAGAAATCAGGCATTGAAGGCTCAAATGAAGCAGCGGGGAATTGACTTTCGTTTTTAATATATGCTATTATTTGTAACGTTAGTTGTTTGGAAGCACCCAAACTACAACCGCACAAGAACAGGTTTAAGCCCTGGAAAGGCACCTGTATTGGCGAGTCTAAGTGATTAGGAGGTGCAGAGATGTACGCAATTATTGAAACTGGTGGAAAACAGTTAAAAGTAGAAGAAGGCCAGACTATCTTCGTTGAAAAATTAGACGCAGAAGCTGGAGAGAACGTGACGTTCGGCAATGTAGTATTTGTCGGAGGCGACGATGTAAAAGTTGGTTCTCCTTTTGTTGAGGGAGCTAAAGTTACAGGCAAAGTAGAAAGACAGGGCCGTAACAAAAAAATCATCGTTTTCAAATTCAAGAAACGTAAAAACTACCGCCGTAAGCAGGGCCATCGTCAGCCTTACACAAAAGTTACAATCAACAGCATTGACGCGTAGTTATGATACGGGTCACTGTTAGCCGTGACGGGGCAGAGCGTATTCGTTCTGTTACCATGACCGGCCATGCTGAGTCAGGGCCGTACGGCTACGATTTGGTATGTGCCGGCGCTTCGGCAGTATCTTTTGGGGCTGTAAACGCGATGGCATCTCTCTGCCATACTGATCCCGTAGTGGATTTAGGCCAAGAAGGCGGTTATTTTCAGTGCGTGCTTCCGGAAGAAAGCACCGAAGAGGATAAGCGTCAAATGCAGCTTTTGGCAGAGGGAATGATTATCTCTTTGGAGACCATTGCTGATCAGTACGGTGAATTTATATCAATTGAAGAGCATAGGAGGTGAATGTTGATGTTGAAATTAGACCTGCAGTTCTTTGCTCAGAAAAAAGGGGTAGGTAGTACAAAAAACGGTCGTGACTCCATTTCCAAGCGTTTGGGTACCAAGCGCGCCGATGGCCAGCACGTAACCGGTGGTTCTATCCTCGTCCGCCAGCGCGGTTCGAAAATTTTCCCCGGCAACAATGTCGGTAAAGGTGGAGACGATACTCTTTTCTCCAAAATCGACGGTGTTGTGAAATTTGAGCGTGTCGGAAAAAAACGTAAACGCGTGAGCGTTTATGCAAAAGAAGCATAAGACTCGCATCCGTTCAAACAGATATTTTCTGTTTGAACGGATTTTTTTATTGAAAGGGGACCGAAAGATGCAGGTAACAATTATTGGCTTTTGGCATGCGTTTCCGGAAGCCGGGGAAGCGGCTTCCGGTTATCTGATTGAAGAAGATGGTTTTCAGCTGCTGCTCGACTGTGGAAGCGGAGTGATTTCCCAGCTTCAGCATTACACAGAGCTTAGCGGCATCGACGCCGTACTGCTGTCCCACTATCATCAGGATCATGTGGGTGATTTCGGAGCTTTCCAGTACTATCGTCTGCTCGAACCGGTCCTCTGGCCGGAAAAGCAGCATGAGACCGCGGTTTACGCGCACCGGGAGGATGAAGAAGGCTTTCAGCGCCTGTTTTATAAAGAAGCCGTACAGCCGACAGAATACCGGGCAGAGGAGCCTTTTACCGCCGGGCCGTTCACTATTACTCCTACAGCTGTAAAACACGCCGTCCCCTGCTTTGGGTTTCGGATTGAAACCGCAGCCGGCAGCCTATTTTTCACTGCAGATACTTCATATATACCAGAGCTCGAGCAGGCGGCTGCGCAGGTAAATGTGCTTATCGCCGAATCCAGCTTTTATGCCGGGCAGGACGGGTCATTCGCCGGCCATATGAATTCAGAGGAAGCAGCGGAGCTCGCCAAAAGGGCTCAAGCAGGTAAATTAATATTAACCCACCTGCCTCATTTCGGAGACCATACGCAGCTGAAAAGAGAAGCAGAAAGGATTTTCGCAGGACCTGTGGAGCTCGCAGCAGGCGGACTTAAAATAAATATCAGCTGAGGCAGTTAATCATTTCTTCCGGGAAATGATTTTTTTCGTTTAAATGAAAGCGGTACCGCATGCACCTTTACATATTCTTAACAATCAAACTATTTTCTCTTAACAATTAAGTCCTATACTAAGCATTGGGAGCAAAAAGAGTTGCTTTGCCATTAGTACATAAACAAAGAGGAGGAAGTTGCTTTGAAACTCAAAACAGTATGGATGGTTCCAACATTAGCGTCAATGGCAGTATTTGCATCCGCATGTGGCGGTGGGGGAGAAGAACCCGGCGGCTCGGAAGAAAGCTCCGACAGTGAAGGAAGCGGAGAAGAAAGCGCAGGCCAGGAAGGCGGCGGTTCCGGAGATATTGCTATTGATGGTTCCTCCACGGTTTTTCCAATTATGGAAGCCGTATCGGAGGAATTCGGTAAAGAAAATGAAGATATAGACGCACCGGTGGGTGTTTCTGGCTCCGGTGGCGGTTTTGAGCGTTTCATTGCTGGCGAAACGGACCTTAACAACGCCTCCCGTGAAATTTCTGAAGAGGAGCAGCAGGCCCTTGAGGATGAAGGAATTGAATACACTGAACTTACGATGGCCTACGATGGTATCACTGTTGCTGTAAATCCGGAAAATGATTTTGTGGATGAATTGACCTATGATCAGCTCGACCAGATCTACTCCGACGACAGCGATGCAGAAACGTGGTCCGATATTAACGAAGAATGGCCGGACGAAGAGTTGGACCTTTATGCTCCGGGTACGGATTCCGGCACTCATGATTACTTCGTAGAGAACGTGCTTGGCGGCGATGATCTTTCCCGTAACGCTTCAACGTCCGAAGACGACAACGTTCTCGTTAACGGGGTATCAGGCAGCCAGGGAGCTATTGGGTTCTTTGGATATTCCTACTACAGTGAAAACGAAGATGATTTAAAAGCTGTACCAGTTACAGATGACGATGAAGAAGCTGTAGAGCCTTCGCCTGAAACGATCACTGATGAATCTTATCCACTGGCACGTCCACTGTTTACTTACTTCAAAAACTCTTCTGTGGAAGATGATGAAGATGTAGAAGCATATGTGCGCTTTGCCAATGAAAACGCCGGTGATCTGGCAGAGGAAGTAGGCTATGCAGCAGCACCTGACAGTGCTTATGAAGAAAACGAAGAAAAAATTGATGAAGTAGCCGGAGAGTAAATAAAAGGCAGTAAAGGGCAAAAAGCGAGGAAGCTTTGACTTCCTTGCTTTTGTACTTGCCTGAAAGAAATCATCTGTTAAGGGGATGGACAGCAAAATGGAAGATCGTTCAAAGCTCTCGATCAGCGAAAGAATCGAACAGAAAACAAAAGGCTCCGGCTCTTCAAGCTTTATGGAAAAATTGATGCCGGCTATCTTTTTATCGTGTGCAATTATTTCGATATTAACTACTGTAGGTATCGTGTTCACTCTACTGTTTGAAACAGTAACCTTTTTCCGGGGGGTGCCATTTGCTGATTTTTTTGCTTCCACTGAATGGTATCCATTCTTTTCAGAGCCGCAGTACGGCATTTGGCCATTAGTGAACGGTACGTTAATGATTGCAGGTATTGCCATGATGGTATCTATTCCTTTTGGGCTGGGAGCTGCCATTTATTTGAGTGAGTATGCCTCAGAAAAAGTCCGTAAAACAGTTAAACCAGTTTTAGAAGTATTGGCTGGTATTCCAACTATTGTTTATGGTTTTTTTGCTCTTACTTTTGTGACGCCGATTCTAAGGGCCGTTATCCCCGGCGTGGATGTCTTTAACGCATTAAGTCCAGGGATTATAGTAGGCGTTATGATTATTCCAATGATTGCAAGCCTTTCAGAGGATGCAATGAGCTCGGTGCCGAATTCGATCCGGGAAGGGGCTTTCGCTTTAGGGGCCACACGCATGGAGGTCACGGTGAAGGTAGTTATGCCGGCCGCCTTATCGGGAATCATTGCCTCCTTCGTCCTCGGCGTTTCACGTGCTGTCGGTGAAACAATGATTGTGTCAGTGGCAGGCGGTGCAAGCCCGAGTATGGGAATTGACCCGACAGGAGCGGTGCAGACAATGACAGCGTACATTGTACAGGTGGTCAAAGGAGACGCTGGTTTTGGAACACCGATTTATTACAGTATTTATGCTGTAGGTATGACATTATTTGTGTTCACCCTGGCGATGAACCTGTTGGCTCATTACATTTCTCGACGATTCCGGGAGGATTACTAAATGAAATTTGCAGATACAACAGCACCTAAGGAAGCATACGAAGAAAATACTCAGCGGCTGGGCAAAAGGCATATTTGGAATAAGGCGTTTAAAGGGCTTTGTTTTGCCGCTATGGCTTTTAGCATAGCGATGCTTCTCGTATTGCTGATACGAATACTCACTCAAGGAATTGGTTTTTTAGACTGGGGCCTTGTCGTAAACTTTGCTTCAAGAAACGCAGAGGATGCAGGAATGCTTGCTGCGCTGGCAGGGACGATTTGGTTGATGATGGTAGCAGCACCGCTTTCTTTTGTTTTAGGAGTCGGCACAGCTGTTTATATGGAGGAATATGCTCCGGTAAACAGATTCACCAACCTTCTTCAAACGAATATTTCCAATCTTGCGGGCGTTCCTTCTGTGGTCTTCGGGCTATTGGGACTTACGATATTCAATCGTCTTCTGGGGCTTGGAGCAAGTGTTCTTGCAGGGGGCCTGACCCTGTCTCTGCTTGTTCTTCCTATTATCGTTGTTGCCTCCAGGGAGGCTATTAACGCGGTTCCGACAGACGTCAAGCAGGCCTCCTATGCTATGGGGGCAACTAAATGGCAGACAATCTTCCGGATTGTTATTCCTACATCTCTTCCAGGAATACTGACAGGAACTATTCTGGCACTCTCGCGGGCAATCGGGGAGACAGCCCCAATTCTGGTAATTGGTGCACTGACATATGTTGCTTCCACACCATCAGATCTGTTTTCCAACTTTACCGCCATGCCGGTGCAAATTTATGACTGGACCGGACGTCCGCAGGAGGAATTTCAAAACATTGCAGCGGCAGGCATTATTATCATACTGCTCATGCTCTTTTTCATGAACTCCATTGCTGTATTTATCCGGACTAAATTCCAAAAACGCTTTTAATATAAGGACCAAAGAAAGGGGAAGCACTATGCAGACTAAGCATGAAAACCGTTCAGTAGAGGGAAACGACAATTTCAATACAGAGGAAAAAGCGCCGCTTGCATACAACGTAGACCAGCTGAATCTCTGGTACGCTGACAACCACGCGCTGCAGAATATTTCGATGGAGATTCCGGAAAAGTCCGTGACAGCCATTATCGGACCTTCGGGCTGCGGGAAATCGACATTTATTAAAACCTTAAACCGGATGACTGAAATGAATCCGATTGTAAAAACGAACGGCTCCATTAAGTACCGGGAAAATGAGATTTTTTCAAAGAATTTCAGTGTCGAGTATCTTCGTACTAAAGTAGGGATGGTGTTTCAAAACCCGAACCCGTTTCCCAAATCGATTTATGAAAATGTAATATACGGTCCGAAAATTCATGGCATCAAGGATAAAAAAACGCTTGATGAGATCGTGGAAAAAAGCTTGAAAAAAGCGGCTATCTGGGATGAAACGAAGGACCGGCTGAAAGAAAATGCTTTCGGGCTCTCCGGTGGTCAGCAGCAGCGTCTATGCATTGCGCGCTGTCTGGCAATTGAACCTGACATCATTTTAATGGACGAGCCTACTTCTGCATTGGATCCAATTTCTACGCTGAAGATTGAAGAGCTGGTCCAGGAGCTGAAAAAAGACTATACGATTGTCATTGTTACCCACAATATGCAGCAGGCAGCCCGCATTTCAGACAATACTGCTTTCTTCTTAAACGGTGTTATTGTAGAGCATGATCAAACAGATAAAATCTTTTCATCGCCGGCGAAAAAAGAGACAGAAGATTATATTTCCGGCAGATTCGGCTGAGCCGGAAGAAAGAGGTTGAATAATGGGCGTTCGAAAGGCGTATGAGCAGGACTTAACGTATTTAAAGCAGGAAATACTCGACATGGGCAAATATGTGAAGTATGCTTTCGAGCAGTCGCTGCTCGCGTTAAAAACCAATGATAATCAGTCACTTGTCCGGGAAATTGTTACAGATGATAAAAATATCAATTCCATGGAATTGAAAATCATGGATGCGGCGACATTAACAATTGCCAAGCAGCAGCCGGTGGCTACAGATCTGCGCAGGTGTATTGTTGCTTTAAAAATGGCCAGCGATCTCGAGCGCATGGCCGATATCGCAGTGGATATTGCAAAAGCTTCAGCCAGGCTGAGCGAAAATAGAAGCCGGGAGGATATTGACCAGTTAATTGATATGGCGGAAATTTCCAGGCAGATGTTTGACCAGGCGATGGAGGCATATGACAATCAGGAACTGATGCATGCCCAGCGAGTCGCTTCTTTGGATGATCACGTGGACAGTAAGTATAAATTGTTTATACAGAAGCAGCTTCGGCAAAGTGCGGATGAAGTGCTGCTGGAAGACATTACTCAGCTGTCTTTTATCGGGCGTTATATTGAGCGTTTTGCAGATCATACGACGAACTTGGCAGAATGGGTCGTTTATGAAGTGAACGGGCACCATTTTGATTTAAATTAGAAATGCATACAATGCAGTCTCCGCCTGATAGCGGAGGCTTTTTTGTACTGTATGGAGCTCTTTTGCAAACTTGAAGGCAGAGAAGGGGCTGAAAGAAAAAATTTTAACCGGCTGTTATCTCAAATACCTGCTCCAGTCTGTCGATATAAAAAGAGAAGAAGCTGCAGCACACTATCAACTAGTATTGAGTTCAAAAGGCGGAGGTACGGGCATGAGCCATACAGAATATTTGGATATGTTTATTGAAGAAAGCCAGGAGCACATTCAGGCGATTAACGTTCACCTGCTGGAGCTGGAAAAGCAGCCGCAGGATGAAACGATCATAGGGGAAATTTTTCGTTCGGCCCATACGATGAAAGGCATGGCCGGCACGATGGGATATGAGGATTTGACGAATGTTACACATGCTCTGGAAAATGTTCTCGACCAAATGCGTGAAAAAACGAGGCTTGCAGATGCAGAAACGATGGATGTACTTCTTGAAGCAGCAGATGTTGCTGAAGAAATCGTAGAGGATATCGCTTCCGGCGGTGAGGGGAAAAAGGATATACAGGCTATTACGGAAAAGCTGCTTGGTCAAAGCACCCGGCCCGGGGCAGAGCAGGGGACAAAAGAAAAGAATGGCATTGACATGGATTGGAATGAATACGACCGGGCAGTGATCGCCCAGTCCGTGGAAAGTGGTATGCAGGCATATACAGTGCATGTGACCCTTGAGGAGAATGCCATGCTAAAAGCAGCACGTGCCTACATGGTATTTGAAGCTCTTGAAGCAGACGGTCACGTTATTAAATCAGTGCCGGAGGCTTCAGATATTGAAGCGGAGCGATTCGATAACGCATTTACCACAGCAGTAGTAACGACCGCTGCAAAGGAAGACCTGATCAACCAGGTGGCTTCAATTTCGGAAATTGAAACAGTGGTGGCAGAGGAAATTGAAATAACGGGCAGCACAGACCATCAGGAAGGTTTGGTCGAAAAACCGGCTCCGGAAGTAAATGAAACCAGTTCACTGGAACGTAAACGTACAGAGACGAACAAAACCATCCGGGTTAATATTGACCGGCTGGATAAATTAATGAACCTTTTTGAAGAGCTGGTTATTGATCGGGGGCGTCTTGAGCGTATATCGGAGGAAATACGAAGCAGCGAACTGACAGAAACAGTCGAAAGAATGTCACGGACGACCGGGAGCCTGCAGGAAATTATTTTACATATGCGGATGGTACCGGTGGATCAGGTGTTCAGTCGTTTCCCGAAGATGGTGCGCAGCCTGTCAAGAGACCTTGGCAAAAAGATAGAGCTCGAAGTCATTGGTGCAGAGACGGAACTGGATCGTTCGATTATTGATGAAATTGGGGACCCGCTTGTTCATCTTATAAGAAATTCGATCGATCATGGAATTGAAATGCCCGAAAACAGAAAGCAGAACGGCAAGCCGGAAGAGGGTCATGTCGAGCTTCGTGCTTATCACAGCGGCAATCATGTGTATATTGAAATTGAGGATGACGGGGGCGGAATTGACCGTGAACGTGTACTCAAAAAGGCCGTGGAAAATGACGTAATCGCTGCCGAGGACGCCGATACGCTGACGGATTACGACGTGCATCAATTCATTTTTTCAGCAGGATTCAGCACTGTTGATGAAGTGACTGACCTGTCAGGGCGCGGGGTCGGTTTGGACGTAGTAAAAAATACGTTTGAATCACTCGGCGGCGTCATCAGTGTGCATTCTGAAAAAGGACGCGGAACCAAATTCAGTATTCAGCTTCCCCTGACACTGTCGATTATTGATGTGATGCTTGTGGATGTGGGTGAAGAGCATTACGGACTGCCGCTTACTTCTATCGTAGAGACAGCAAGTATTAAGAGCAGCAGCATTTTTTATGTGCACAAACGGAAAATGATCGATTTTCGCGGAAATATTATTCCAGTAATGTTTTTGGAGGATGTATTTGAAATTCCGGTGGAACGGGAGTGGGACCGTGAAAATTATTCGGTCGTAGTCGTGCATAAAGGAGAAAAGATGGCCGCTCTGGTTGTCGACAGTTTTATCGGGCAGCAGGATGTTGTATTGAAATCACTCGGCCATTACCTTCGGGACGTACGCGCCATATCAGGAGCCACGATTCTCGGAGACGGTAATGTAGCATTAATTGTAGACACAAACGCTCTATTGTAAGGAGGAAGTATTATGACGGAAGAAAATGTTGTAAAAAAAGTCATTATATTTCGATTGGAGGCCGAAGAATACGGCGTTGAAGTAAATCATGTCCAGTCGATTGAACGAATGCAGAATTTCACCCGTATACCAAATGCTGAAAAAAGTATACGCGGCGTCATTAATTTGCGGGGTGTCATTATTCCAATTATTGATCTTCGAAAAAGACTTTCCTATGAAGAAGTCCCGTATACAGAAGAAACACGGATTTTAATTTTAGCTCTTGAAGGCAATCATATCGGCTTGATCGTTGATGCGGCAAACGATGTGATGGACGTGTTTGAAAGTGAAATCGACGCGCCTCCTCAAGCGGTGTCGAAAGAAGAACAAATGTATTTAAAAAACGTAATCAAAAAAGAAAGCCGCGTATTTACTCTTTTAAATGTGCATGCAGTAGCCGAATCCTTGGAAACGGCGTCTGTTTGATTCCCAGGGCTGTTCTCCTTTAATATAGGAGAAGGAGCCCTTTTTCATATGTGTGAAAAATAAATTAGGGAATAGGGCGGATAGTGGAAATATTTTCACAGGACTGTACGCCGCAGATAGAACAAGGTATGATGTTAACAGCGGCGCCAGGCAGCGTGCGTTCGAAATTTTATATAATGGGGACATGCTTCCATGAGTTTACATCAATCAACCGAAGAAAAGCAGTATGATATCAATATGATGTTTGTATTGTTTTTATTCGCAGTAGTCAGTTGTTTCTATATTTTTCAGGCTCAGCAGCTCGAACAATACGAAGGCAATTTTATGATCCAGCAGATTATCTTTTTCGTGCTGGCATTCGCTATTATGATGGTAGTTATACATTTTGATTTTGAGTATTATCTGATACTGCACTGGTTTTTATATGCTTTTGGGCTAGCTCTTTTAGCAGGGCTGCTAGTTGCCCCGTCAAGCATTGCCCCAGTGATTAACGGGGCACAGTCATGGTATGTAATCCCCGGTCTCGGCCAGTTTCAGCCGGCAGAATTTATGAGAATTTTTCTGATCTTGACGCTCAGTGCTATCATTTATAATCACCATACAGAGTACAGCGGGAGCAAAAACATGCGCTCTGATTTTATACTTATAGGGAAAATGTTTCTACCCACCCTCCCGGTCATTCTTCTTCTGGCAACACAGCCGGACATGGGGAGTGTGATGCTCGTAGGAGCTATTTTTGTTTCTCTTCTGGTGGTTTCGGGGATCTCCTACAAAATATTGACAGTAGCTATCGGCGCTCCACTTTTAGCGATACTTGGATTTGTCATTTCTTTTTTTCAGTTTCCTAATTTGATGGAGCGATTTGTATTTTCCAATATGGACCCTTATCAGGTAAGCAGAATCCAGGGATGGCTGAATCCGTTTGAAAATCAGGACGCAGGTTTTCAGACAGCAAGAGCATTGACTGCCATCGGCTCCGGAAGGCTGTTTGGCAACGACGGGGACCAGGTGTATATCCCGGAAGCCCACACGGATTTCATTTTTGCTGTGATCAGTTCTGTTCACGGCTTTCTGGGCGGTGCGATGGTCATCACCCTTTATTTTGTGCTCCTGTATCAAATTCTTCTGATCAGCATGCGGTCGCATAACGCTTACGGCAAATACATCTGTGCAGGTGTTATTGGATTGTTTGCTTTCCAGATATTTCAAAATATCGGACAAAGCCTTGGCCTTCTGCCGGTCACCGGCTTTACGCTTCCACTGCTCAGCTACGGAGGAAGCTCGCTTGTCGGCACCATGTTTATTTTAGGTATCGTAATGAGTGTACGCTATCATTCAAAAAATTACTTCTTTGCCCACCACAAAAATCAGTAAAGCCAGCCGAAATCCGGCTGGCTTTTGTTTATGGTTTTTTGATATGCATGGAATTCTTTGGGGCTCTGGCTCTTCCCGAAGATGAGAAAAGCTGTTCGCTCTGCCTTTGCACGGCCGAGATGAGAGTATCGAGTTTACGCTCCATCCGGTAAACAAGAAAAAAGGCAAGTGCAACAGCCGCTCCCTGGTCTCCGGCCAGCTGTATCCATTCCTCCATGAAAAATCCTCCTTTATAAAGAATCCCCCAGCCGAGGGGGCTGAGGGAATCGGATTAATTGGTTTCCCAGATAGTGTCTACGTTTCGTTCTACGACTCTTGCATACACTTTTTTAGTAACAATGCCATCGCTTGTGAAAAAGGCTTCCTTAGCAATAATGGTGTCCATTAATGCCTCTACTGCTGTTTCATCCACCGGTTCTGCCGGGTTTTCGATAGAAAGAGTAGTAGCTTTGCCGAAATCACTTTCAAAACGCAGCTGCAGTTGCTTGCTCATCATCTTCACCTCCTGTATTTAAAGCTACTGCCGTTTTACAACGGGGCCGGAGCCTGCATGGTGTACTCGTTGTTGCGCTGCACGCTTTGTACAACGTACGGCTGAAGTGCGGCAAGGCCATCCGCAATTTCCTGGAGGTCATCGTCTGAAATTTCAGGGTTTATGCTGCGGAATGTTTTTCGTTTGTAGTCACCGCTGCCGTCTTTGCCAGGTCCTAAATAAAATTCAAAAGAAAGATCAGTTTTTGTTAATTGAGCCATTGTGTCTCACCTCCTTTCACCGTATATATTGACGTGCCGAAGCAAAAGGGGGGAGGGAGCTGTGTTTATTTTACGAAGGTTATGGGAATATCACCATGGAATGTTAAACGAAGGAGGATTTACAATGAACGTACTGGTAATTGGAGCGAACGGAAAAATTGCACGTCACCTGGTGAAAGAATTGAAGGACACGGATCACCACGTAACGGCGTTAATTAGAAAAGAAGAACAGTCAGAAGAATTGAAGAGCCTTGGGGCGGACGAAACGGTAGTCCGTGATTTGGAAGGAGATATTTCCGATGCGTTTGCCGATAAAGACGCAGCGGTCTTTGCTGCTGGGTCAGGCGGCCATACAGGACCGGATAAAACCACCATTATTGACTTGTGGGGGTCGAGAAAATCAGTGGAAGCCTCCAAAGCCCACGGGGTAAAACGCTTCATTCAGGTAAGTTCGATGAATACGGATGAACCGGAAAACGGCCCGGAAAAAATGCGCCATTACTTTATTGCTAAGCGCGTAGCCGATGATTACCTTGAAGAAAGTGGCCTTGATTATACCATTGTACGGCCGGGAGTGCTCACAAACGATGATCCGAGCGGCACTGTACAGTTAAAACAAAAACTGAATGAAAAAGGCGAAATTCCACGTGCTGATGTGGCTAAAGTGATCGCCGCATCTTTGGATACACCTGGTACTATCCGCAAAAAGTTTGATCTGATCAGCGGCGACCAGGAAATTATTGCAGCGCTCAACGAATTATAGGAAGGAAAGCAAACAGCCGGGGCCCAACGCAGCCGGCTGTTTTTACATAATAACCGCATGGGAGGCAAAAGCGCCATGACGAACAGTTCAGGCCCCCGGATTTCCGGGCGTGCCCTATGGTTAAACTTTTTCCTGCTGTTTGCAGTTGGTATTGTTATCATTGCTGCTGTGTTTCAGGGGGAAACTTTAACATACATAAACAGCTTATTTTCCTTTAATACAGCTGCTGCCGATAGTCTCACCGGAGCCTGCACGGGAATAGCGGCAGGATTTTTCGCCTGGGGGGCGTATAAAAAGCAGTGGTTTGCCGTGCCGGACAACACATATACCGATCTCTTAAAAGAACTGATCCGCCGGCGGGGGAGCTTTTGGGCTGTAACAGTTGGAGCGGCAGTATCAGAGGAAATATTGTTTCGGGCAGCAATGCTTGGAACACTGGTGCTTGTACTGCCGGACATCTTTGCTTTATGCGTTACTTCATTTATTTTCATGCTGGTGCATGTGCCTCAATACGCCGGTCAGCAGCTGATTCATGCATGGATTTTTGTCCTGGGCCTGCTGCTCGGAGGCCTGCTTTTATGGCAGGGAACGCTGTGGGGGGCTGCGGCTGCTCATGCCGGATACAATGCGGTCTCCTTTCTGATTTGGAAACGAAGTGAAGCACTTCAGGAATAATCACTCTGAACCGGCGGGGCGGAAATGTCAGTAGCTTTTGCCAGTCTGGTGACGCTCCAGGCGGAGCTGTGCTTTCTCCTGCTCTTCCGAAGAAACGAGATAATAGCTTACCCCGTTCTCTTCAGCAGAAGCTCCATGAATTTCAGTCGTCTGGATCTGGGTGAGGGCAGGAGTATAGTGGTAAGAAAAGCTGCGGATATCCTGAAACGTCATATCGGTCTGTATGTGGTCACCGAGGGCGTAAAGCAGTTCTTCCGCTTTACGGAGCGTAGCCGGACTTTTTGCTTTTTCAAGAAGTGCTTCGAGCACCTGCTGCTGGCGGAGGTTCCGACCCAGATCGCCCCGTGGGTCCTGCTTGCGCATGCGGACGTAATATAATGCCTGTTCGCCATTTAAATGGAGGTTTCCCTTCGTGTAGGTGAAAGGCTCTCCTTCGTCCTTGACGAATTCCAAATCGTTTTGCACTGTAACTCCGCCGTAAGCATCAACCACCTCCCGGAACCCTTCCATATCAGCTTCGACGGTAAAATCGATGGAGGTGTCCAGAAATTCTTCCGCTGTTTTCTTCAGTAAGGGCATGCCTCCATAGCTGTAGGCATGATTTATTTTATCCATACTGTCTCTTCCTGGAATGGAAACCTTAGTGTCTCTTGGAATATTAAAAAGCAGCGTGGATTCGTTCCCGGAATGGATAGAGATAATCATAATTACATCAGCGCGGGAAACTGTCTCTTCTTTATCTGTCCCCGCTATTAGAATAATCTGAGGTCCGGAAACAGTAGAAAAATCCTCCGGCGCTGTTTCCGTGGTGATTTTCTCTTTTTGTCCAGCAGTTATAGTGTAATAATAGTAAAAGAGTCCGCCGAGAGATAGGAAGCATGTAAGCAGGAAAGTAATCATAAAAAACAAGTATACGTTTCGCATAGTTGGACGTCCTGTCTGTAAAAGTCAAAATCTCTATTTTTATATCGGCAGAAAAGGGAATATATCCAGTAGGCAAGGGTGCTCCCTGCGTTGACAAAAAAAGAGCGTAACGTTATATTCAACGTTACTGCTATTTATAATCTCGTTAGGTGAGGCTCCTGTGTAGATACAAGCTTATGCCCAAAAATGTCTAAAGACGCCAATGGGTCAACAGAATCCATCGAATTAAGGTGTTTTCTAATGAAGCTGGATAATATATTCCTACGCTATGCAGTGCTAAAGCTCGACGAAGGGGAACAGAACGGGCATATACGATGACTGGCTGATTATGCACGTCTTCCCAACGGTGGAAGGCGTTTTTTGTTTGAAATAAGTGTCAGACGGAAGAAGTACAGCTGCGTGTCTGGCCTGGAGAGGAGGAAAAAGGATGGAGAAATTAAACGAACAGGCACGGGAGGAATTCGTGGAATTAATAGCGGAGTCTTTGCAGCAGGAGCGCATAGAAGCGTTTCGTGAATTATTTTTGGATTTGCACCCTGCAGACCAGGCAGAAGTTTTTCTTGAGCTTGATGAAGAACGGGCAGTAGTGTATAAGTTTTTGTCCCCGGAAGAATTCGCTGAAGTATTCGACAGCTTTGAACCCGAAGTGCAAAAGGAAGTAGCTCTGCAGCTGAACGATCAGTATGCTGCCGA
The DNA here is from genome assembly GCF_056034345.1 of Marinococcus sp. LNSP9103-4. Classification (NCBI taxonomy): domain Bacteria; kingdom Bacillati; phylum Bacillota; class Bacilli; order Caryophanales; family Bacillaceae; genus Marinococcus; species Marinococcus sp. LNSP9103-4. Next base: position 136,217 of record NZ_JBQLIA010000003.1, read on the forward strand.
AGTATACAATAATATGTATGCAGATGATGTTGCCGACTTTCTGGGGGAGCTTGAGCCGAGGCAGATGACACATATTCTGCAGGCGATGGATCAGGAGGACGCCAATGACGTCCGGGAGCTGCTCGCCTATGAAGATAAAACGGCCGGTGCCATCATGACAAAAGAATTTGTTTCCATCAAAGCAACGGATACAATTGATGAAGTGATTGACCATCTGCGGCGGGAGGGCCCGGATGCAGAAACGATCTATTATCTGTATGTAGTGGATGAAGAGGAGAAGCTGGCAGGTGTCGCTTCGATCCGTGACTTGATTGTAGCAGACTCAGACCGCACGGTTTCTGAGGTAATGAGCAGCCGTGTCGTGTCTGTCCACGTAGATGATGACCAGGAAGAGGTCGCCCAGCTGATACAGAAGTATGATTTTCTGGCAACTCCTGTTATAGACAGTGAAGGGAGGCTTGCGGGAATTGTAACCGTGGATGATGCACTCGATGTGCTCGCAGAAGAAGCTTCGGAAGACATTGGAGAAATCTCCGGGTCCCGTGGTTCCACAGATGTGAGTGTTAATGCATTTAAAGCAGCCAGACTCCGTGCTCCCTGGATTATCCTGCTGATGTTTTTAGGGCTGTTTACAGCCCAGGTAATCGGCTGGTTTGAAAGCACCCTCGAAAGTGTCGTTCTGCTTGCCGCGTTTATTCCGATGATTATGGGGTCAGCCGGAAACACGGGCACGCAGTCGCTTGCTGTGTCTGTGCGTGCGCTTGCAACGGGAAACATTGAACGAAAAGGGCTGTGGCGTACGATCAGCCGGGAATTTTCCACGGGAATTATGATTGGGGTGGCCTCAGGAATTGTGATTACGATCTTATTGTATCTTTTTTACGGGGAGCCCCTGATAGGAGTAATTGTCGGTTTTTCCATCATGATTTCACTTGGAGTGGCTAGTGTTATCGGCACGCTGGTGCCGCTTGTAATCAACAAGCTGAAGCTCGACCCTGCCATTGCTTCAGGACCGTTCATTACAACGCTCACTGATATTATCAGCCTGCTGATTTATTTCACAGTAGCTTCGTCGCTCATCCAGAGCATTTAAGAACAGATTTTTAAAAAGAATAATGAAAAAAGGGGAGACGCTGTCTCTTCTTTTTTGTGGGCAGTTAATTAGATTAACAATTGCGCGGTGTGATAAACTATCACTATCCTGGATGAAAAGGAGCGAGGGCTTTGCAGTTAACAACCTATACGGATTATGCATTACGGATGGTAATGTACCTGGCCGCTCATGATGAAGACGAGTCCCTGCATAGTATTAAACAAATATCGACTGCATACTCCATTTCGTACAACCATCTGACTAAGGTTGGGCATGAGCTGTCGAAGCTTGGCGTCATTCACACGGTGAAAGGCCGGAACGGAGGAATTCGTTTGGCCAAAGAACCGGAAGAAATTAACATTGGCTGGCTTGTAAGGCAGACAGAAGATAATCTGACGCTGGTGGAATGCTTTGATCCAGAATCGAACCAGTGTATTTTAGCAGGCAGATGCCGGCTCCAGGGTGTTTTGGGAGAGGCTTTGAAAGCGTATTTGTCGGTACTCGATAAGTATACGGTCAAAGACCTCACAGTAAACAAGGAAATGCTTCATGCTCTGTTTGCAGCTTCAACGGCAAAAAATCAGCCGCCGATTTCTTTTTCTTAAGAAAAGATATCATCGTGCTTGCCCCGGTCACGGTGACATTCGTTAATCATCCAGGAAACCAATTATACATAATAAAGCAGCAGCCCTGTTGAAACGGGACTGCTGCTTCTTTTCATACTCTGAAGGTTAGTTTGTCTCTTCAAAGCGCCGCAGGTCGTTATTGTGACCGATAGCAATAAGCACGTCTTCTTTGAAAAGGCGGTCCTGGGCTGTGGGTGATATATTAACCTCTTTGCCGCGGCGGATGCCGAGAACGGTAACCCCGAATTTGGCCCGGATATCGAGCTGGGCGAGGGTCTTTTTATGCATGGATGCTGGTGCAGTAATCTCTATAATGGAATACTCTGCGGAGAGCTCAATATAGTCAATGACACGGTCAGAAACGAGGTGCTGGGCGATACGGTTGCCCATGTCATGCTCCGGGTGGATAATCTTATCTGCCCCGATTTTATCGAGAACCTTGTGGTGGTGAAAGTTTTGCGCTTTTACCCAGACCGAAGGGATGTCCATCTCCTTTAATAAGAGAGTGCATAAAATGCTTGCCTGAAGATCATCACCAATAGCGACAATCACGTGATCAAAATTTGTAATCCCCAGGTTCCTTAGTTCTTTTTCATCTGTGCCGTCGGCGACGGCGCTGTACGTAGAATGATTGGTAATGTCGTCGAGTTTTTCTTCATTATTGTCAATGGCCAGCACGTCATGACCGAGCTTGTACAATTCTGTACTGACGCTGACACCGAATCGCCCGAGACCGATAATGGCAAATTGTTTTTTCACACGGCGTTCTCCTTTGTCTGAAGCTTGGGGTCGTTTTCCTGTAATTGTATCGTTAATGTACCGCCGCAGTCGTGATTTGTCAAACGGGAGCCGGATGAAGGACTTGATCGTCTGATAAAGCGGAACGGCCGGAGAAATAAAGATGAAGGCAGCGCTCTGTCTGTTTTTTTAAATTAGCGTTTAAATGAGAGGTCCGGCCTGAGCCGCTGTTAAGATAGTACACGTAGTGTGTGAAAACACCGTCATTTTCTTCAAAAACGACCCTTATATTCTTTTTTTTCATGTAGAGACGCAGCTGATCGAGGTCGTGCCCAAGAGTATCGAAAGCCTGTTGAAACAACCGTTCGTAGGGTTCCTGCAGGCGGACGTCAGAAGATTTAAGCGCCTGTGTATCGAGCGTCAGTACTTTTTTTACAATCGGAAGGAGGACAGCATAATGGATAACGATATGTTCTTTTTCTGTTATAACCATTCTGTTCTCCCCCTTGCGTTGCATGATTAAATTCATTATACGAATACATGTTCCCGTTTTTCAATAAGATTTTTCATTTGCTCCGAATTTTTTTGAATTGTATAGCTCGAATTTTTGCAGGAAATGGTCTATAATGAAGTTATGTAAGCGGATACATTAAGCTTTTATTCTTCTTGGAGTTGTCGGACAATTAGTTTTACTGGCGTCAAAGGTGGGTATAGTGCAGTACACACAAAATTTATTGGCAATCAATAGATAGGCATTGGGAGGCCATGCGCGCGTCGCCCGCTTTAAAAAAGATCAGCGCCCGGCGGGTGCTGCAATAAGAACAGGGGGTTCGGCGAATATGTTACATCCAACTCATGAGCAGCATTTTATGAAAAAAGTGAAACCAATTCAAAATGGTAGAAGACCTTCAAGGCAGATTCTTCAGTCTCTATATGCTCAAATGATGATGGAGTATGCTGTGTTTGAATTTAACAGAGAGCGGCTTCTGCAAAAAATTGATGACTCCCTGGATATGCATGACGAAAAAGCTTTTCAGGAATGGACAGAGGCTTATAAAGAATTGATGAGCGAATATAAAGATGGCAAAGTATTATTCGAACAAGGCTATAAATTAGAGCTTGAATTTGAATGAAGATTTATATCAGCACCCTTTGGGCTTCCCTGAAGGGTGTTTTTTTCATGTCATAACAAATCAGAAAAAGTCACTGCCGGTCTTTACGGTGTTGGCGTTTTTTTGTATTGTTCTTTATACTGGGAAAGAAAAGAAAAGCGAAGGAGGCAGAGCTGGTGATACTTTCCGACCAAACAATCCGTTCAATGATGGAACAGGGCGATCTTAGTATTGATCCATTAGAGGACCATCAGATCCAGCCGGCATCGGTGGACATTCGTCTGGGTACTCACTTTCTGAAAATCGACGAGAACGCTATCGAGTCCATTCAACTGGACCGGCCCGCTAAATATGTGGAATTTGAAAGTGATGAGGTAATTATTCCCCCGCATTCGTTTCTGCTTGCGACCACAAAAGAATACATCAGGCTTCCCCAGCATATTACAGCCTTTGTGGAAGGAAGAAGCTCTATCGGACGGATGGGACTCTTTATTCAAAATGCAGGCTGGGTGGACCCGGGGTTTGAAGGGGAAATCACGCTTGAGCTTTATAACGCCAATCGTCTGCCTATTCGTTTAACGTCCGGCAGGCGGCTCGCACAGCTCGTTTTCGCTGAGATGGATCAAAAAGCCGGTTCTCCTTATGCGGGCAAATACCAGGGACAGCGGAATGCGATGGGAAGTCACGCCTTTTTGGATCAGGAAAACGAATAAAACTGCGCGGGGCTAATACATAGCTGAAATGAGAAATAATGATTTAAAAGACTCGTGACCTTTACTGTTCACGGGTTTTTTCGAGGTAAGCGTAAGCAGAGGCACAGGCGAAAAAAGATGTTATAATGGGAGCGCTGTGAAATGTTTTGGTGGAAAGAAGGAATAACAATTGGGTTTTCAAAATGACAAAGCGGTCGTTGTTTTTAGTGGGGGACAGGACAGTACTACTTGTTTGTTCTGGGCACTGGAACAATTTGAAGAGGTCATTGCCGTAACTTTTTCTTACGGACAACGGCACGATCAGGAAATAGAAGTAGCAAAGCGAATTGCTGAGGATATAAATGTTGAGCACCATGTACTGGATATGGGTCTTTTAAGTCAGCTGGCACCGAACGCGCTGACTCGCGACGATATTGAAGTAGAGGCGGGAGAAGACGGGGAGCTTCCTTCTACGTTTGTAGAGGGCAGGAATCTGTTGTTCTTTTCTTTTGCGACGATTCTTGCTTCGCAGAAAAAGGCAAAACACATTGTGACAGGCGTATGTGAGACAGATTACAGCGGATACCCGGACTGCCGGGATGTATTTGTGAAATCATTGAATGTGTCGCTAAATCTGGCTATTGGAAAAGAGTTTGTGCTGCATACACCTTTGATGTGGCTCGATAAAAAAGAAACCTGGGGGCTTGCCGACCAGCTCGGGAGGCTTGAATACGTAAAGAATGAAACGCTCACCTGCTATCATGGCATACCGGGGGACGGCTGCGGGGAATGCCCGGCCTGTCAACTGCGCCGTGCAGGCTACGAGCAATATATGGAACAAAAAGAAAGGAAAGAATTATGATTTATTCGTATTATCCACAGTGGCCGCACAACTACCGGTACGAATTAAACAAGGATATGCATTTAAGTGCGGCACACTATATTCCTTCTGAAGAAGCGGGAAAGTGCCGCCGGGTGCATGGACACACCTATACAATTAACGTGACAGTTGCCGGTGATGAATTGAACCGGAACGGGTTTTTAATTGATTTTACCGTTTTAAAAAAATGGATCCATAAACGATATGACCATACTCTGTTGAATGATCACCCGGAGTTTGCCAGTGAAGAAACCGAGGCTGCTTATCCGACAACGGAAGTAGTCGCGCAGGTGATCTGGAAAAAAGTACAGCAGAAGCTCGATGAAACGTCGAATAAACCTAAATGCCTTCAGGTACTCGTCAGAGAGACTCCGACAAGCTATGCGGTGTTCCGGCCCAAAGAGGAGGACTTTGCCTAAATGAAACCAACACCTGTACTGGAAATATTCGGTCCGACGATCCAGGGCGAAGGCATGGTTATCGGGCGAAAAACGATGTTTGTACGCACCGGCGGCTGTGACTACCGGTGCTCCTGGTGTGATTCCGCCTTTACATGGGACGGATCACAAAAGGCTGTAGCGATGAGTGCGGAAGCCATTTATGAAAAATTAAAAGAAGCCGGCGGCAGAAGCTTTAACCATGTCACTATTTCCGGAGGCAATCCGGCTATGCATCCCGGTCTCGGAGAACTTGTAGCGCTTTTACAGGAACACGGTATCGAGACAGCGATTGAAACACAGGGATCGATCTGGAATGACTGGGTGAAGGAAATCGATGAGGTAACAGTTTCCCCGAAGCCGCCGAGTTCGCTGATGAAAACGGATTGGACCAGGCTGGATTATTATATGAAAGAACTGTGTCCGCGCAGAGAAAAAGAAGTCAGTCTGAAGGTAGTTGTTTTTGATGAAAGCGATCTGAATTACGCGATGGAAGTACATGAGCGTTATCCCGCTGTAACAATGTATCTGCAGGTGGGAAATGACGATACTGTAACGCCGCAGGTAGAGAAACTGAGAGATCATCTGCTTGCTAAATACGAATGGCTTACAGAAAAAGTTCTGCAGGAGGAGCGTTTGAACGGAGTGCGGGTGCTGCCGCAGCTGCATACGCTTCTTTGGGGAAACAAACAGGGAGTATAAGGAGGAAAAGAACATGCCGGAAAGAGACGATATTGAGCAGTTAGATCAGCTGGGAAGTGAAAAAACGGCGTATACATTTGAATATGACCCTTCTCTGCTTGAAGCATTTGAAAACACCCACCCGTACCGGGATTATTTTGTGAAATTTAATTGTCCGGAATTTACCACTCTCTGCCCGAAAACAGGGCAGCCGGATTTTGGCACGCTGTATATCAGCTACATTCCGGACGAAAAAATGGTGGAAAGCAAATCGCTGAAATTGTATTTGTTCAGCTTCCGAAATCACGGTGGCTTTCATGAAGATTCGATTAATACAATCGTAAACGACCTGGTAGAGCTGATGGACCCCCGTTATCTGGAGATATGGGGTAAATTTACTCCGCGCGGCGGTATTTCGATTGATCCATTTGTAAACTACGGCAGAGCCGGAACTAAATACGAGCAGCTTGCAGAAAACCGGCTGTTTCAGCATGATTTGTATCCTGAGCCGGTAGACAACCGCTAAGCCTTTCCCGACAAGGGAGAGGCTTTTTCTATAGGGAAGAGGACAAGAGCGGTAAAGGTTTGAAGTAAATAAGAAGAGGGGTAGAGAAATAAGTAATTATGAAAATTTGTGAAAACAGGAGGAGCAGGGACGATGGGGAATCAAACAGCGGGAAATAAAGTGGTGGAAATACTTAAGGAATGGGGCGTTAGCCATCTGTATGGCATGCCGGGAGATTCCATCAATGAATTGATGGAAGAATTACGGAAGGATGAAGACGGTCTGAAATATATCCAGATCCGTCATGAAGAGACGGGAGCCCTTGCCGCTGCTGCCTATGCGAAGCTGACGGGGAGGCTGGGCGTTTGTTCTTCGATTGCCGGACCTGGAGGAGTTCACTTATTAAACGGCCTGTATGATGCGAAAAGAGATAAAGTGCCGGTACTTGCTTTGGTCGGACAGGTTGATACGTCCATCATCGGCACAGACAATTTTCAGGAAATCCAGCTGAACCAGATGTTTGCTGATGTTAGTGTATTTAATGAAAGTGTCCAGAGTGCCGAGCAGCTCCCGGACATGCTGCATCAGGCGATACGTGCTGCCTACACAGAAAAAGGAGTAGCTGTGCTCGTAATCCCGGATGATGTTTCGGCTGAAGAAATAAAACGTGAAGCCCCGATATCTTCCGGCGTGTTTGCGAGGCCGAAGATACGCCCGGAGAAGGAAGATATGGTGGAGGCCGCGAGGCTGCTGCACGGGGCGCAGAAGCCAGTGATTCTGGCGGGGAAAGGGGCCAGGCACAGCACTGATGAGCTGCTGGCGTTTGCTGAACATATTCAGGCACCAGTAGCATCTACGCTTCTTGCAAAGAGCGTTGTTCCGGATGAGCATGAGCACAGTCTTGGACAGAATGGCCAGATTGGCACAACGCCGTCATACGAAGCGGTGCAGGAGGCCGATTTGTTAATACTGGCCGGCACTTCCTTTCCTTATCGTGATTTTATGCCGAAAAACACTAAAGCAATACAAATCGATATCGATCCAAGAGTGATCGGAAAATACTATCCTGTAACTGTAGGTTTAGTCTCTGAACTCGGACCTGTGCTTCAGTGGTATACGGAAAATCTCGAACGCCGGGAGCCTTCTGCCTTTATGCAGAAATATAAAGAAAAAAGAAAAGAGTGGTGGAACGAGCTCGAAAAAGATATGACAGAAGAAACAGACAGGCTGCAGCCGCCGCAGGTGATTCATGAAGTACAGCAGTTTTTGGAGGAAGACGCTGTAGTCTCTGTCGATGTTGGAAATGTCACCGTATGGGCTGCTCGTTATTTAAAGCTGAAAAGACAGGAGTTTGTAATATCAGGGTGGATGGCTACGATGGGGTGCGCCCTTCCCGGTGCGATTGCCGCCAAAGCGGCCTGGCCTGAAAAGCAGACAGTCATGCTTGCCGGGGATGGTGGTTTTGCCATGGGGATGCAGGATTTTGCCACTGCCGTAAAGTATCAGCTTCCAATGATTTGTGTCGTATTTAATAACGAAAAAATTGGAATGATTGAATACGAGCAGCAGCAGATGGGCCATCTGGATACGGAAACAGACATCAGCGGTATTGATTTTGCGGGATTCGCCAAAGCTTGCGGCGGTGAAGGATACAGGGTCAGAACAAAAACCGAACTGCATGAGGCGCTGCAAAAAGCAGTGCTTGCCACCAGACCCGTAGTTATTGACTGCGTCGTGGATATGCAGCCGCCTCTTCCCGGCCGGATTTCTTACCAGCAGGCGGTACATTACAGCGAATTTATTATTAAAAATGTTTTTGAGCGTGGAGAAATTTCGCTGCCGCCTTTGAAAAAAGGATGGAAACGAATAAAAAAATAAAAGAAAAACCAGCTGATTTTATTCATCAGCTGGTTTTTGCATTGATTGATACTGCATACTTGATGCACCTTTGATCCGGGCTTCCAGACGGATATTATCGAGTTTGCCGTGAAGCAGTTCATACCGGATTTTTCCGGATTCATACAGCTTGTCGGACCGGGCTTTTGCTTTCCCTTTCACCCGTGCAGGCGTCTGCTGGACAGCTCCTGCTCCGGAAGATACTTTGCGGCGGTATTCTTTCCCGCTTTTCGGAGCGGTGAGCAGACTGGTAAGCACTGACACAGCATAGCCAGCAGCAACTCCCGACCAGAGGCTTTTTTTATGCATTTCCTGTATTCTCCTCTTTCCAGTCCTTAATGGCCTGGCGCTTCTGGTACATATAGTATCCTAAAGCAAGGCTGCCGTAAAGGCCGCCAAGAGCCTGCTCATTCACTTTGCCTTTGCCTTCGGTGGAACTCTTTTTCATGCCTGCTGTCATATCAACAAGGCTTGAAGTGAGCTTTCTGGAAGCTTCCCCGGCGTCGCCAACAATGTAAAACAGCGGACTCAACGAGTGGAGCTTTTCATTTACATCCAGAATCGTCTCGTTGCTGTTATGTAAAATCAGCTCCGATTGATTCATTACCTGGTCGAGTTGCTCAGGCAGTTTGTCTACTGTTTCGTTCACCCCATTTAATGTTTTAGTGAGGTTGCTTAAGACACGTGCTAAGAAAATAACTAATACTGCAAAAGCTACCGCGATGATTAGTAGAGCTATGCCGCCAATCATACCCATGATTCACCATTCCTCCTTACAATAAATGCGATTAATCCTACAGCCTAATAAATGGTACCATGATTCATGGCAGAGCACCAGGGCGTGCGGACCATATAATAGTGTCTAACTCTCTCGTACCCTGCTTTTCAGAGCCCTAAACAGATTCTATTATAAATTTCCGGAAAGAAGCCGGGGTTTGGAGAAATTAAAGAGAGAGCTTCTGGAGAAAATCCTGTTTTTGTATGCACATAATATGGGAAAAGAAACGTAACAAAAATGATGAGGAGGAAAAAACATGCCATGGACGATGAATGACTACCCTTCATCCCTAAAAAACCTGGACAAGCCGGTAAAGAAAAAAGCAATTGATATAGCCAATTCGATGCTCGACGATGGATACGATGAAGGCCGTGCAATTCCAATTGCAACCGAACAGGCAAAAGAATGGTACAGCAATGCTTCTAAAGAAGAAGTGACGGAATTCATGGAGGAGGAAGATCCTAAGTCCCGTGATGATAAAGAAAGTGGTTCGGATCCGGAACTGATGGAAAAAGCAGAGCTGGTAGAAGCACATGAAGACGGATGGGCTGTGCGGGCAAAAAGTGCGAAAAAACCGGATATTGTCTATGGCAGCAAATCAGAAGCTATCGAACGTGCAAAAGAAGTGGCAGAAAAGAAAGGAACAGAAGCCATTATTTACAAAAAAGATGGGACAGTAGAAAAAAGGCATTCCTATTAAATAAAAGAGGGAGCAGCTGTATATTAGGCAGCTGCTCTTTTCAATGTATAAAGGAGGGATCCTTTTTATTTTTTTCTTTCATGAAAGCAACCAGCTCTACTGAAGGCACCGGCCGGCTGAAATAATATCCCTGGACGTAAGAGGTGCTGTACTGCTGCACAAATTCCAGCTGCGCGGCATTTTCCACTCCTTCCGTAACGACATCGAGATCAAGCTCTTCAATGAGGCGGTAAATGCCAGTTAAAAGCGTTGTATCAAAGGTCGTGGAAGGAATATGGCGTACAAAGCTGCGGTCGAGCTTTACCAGATTGATAGGAAGGTCGCGGAGGGAATGCAGTGAAGAGCTTCCCACCCCAAAATCATCGAGCGCAACTTTCACTCTGCGCTGCTGCAGCTGTGTAATAAAATCAATAGTCATTTGAGGATCATAATCGATATTGTCCTCTGTAATTTCCGCCCGCAGAAGATGAGGCGCAAAGCCTGTTTCTGCCAGCGCGCTATCAAGGGAGTCCATAAGATAATCAAGCGATTGAATCTGTATTTTAGACACATTAAAAGACAATTTGATGGAAGGGAAGCCGGAGGCTCTCCACTTTTGGGCTTCCTTAAGCGAAGAATGAATCACCCACGAGCCGACTTCGTGAATATCTCCTGTTTCTTCTAAAAGCGGTATGAACGTGGCGGGGGAAATGCTTCCGTAAACCGGATGTTTCCAGCGAAGAAGAGCTTCAGCCCCGTCCACATTCTCGCATTCCGGCTCCATAATCGGTTGGAATTCCAGATGGAATTCTTCTTTTTCGAGAGCAAACATAATGTCGTTTCTTATTGCCAGAGAAAATTGATAATCATCATTAAGAGACAACTCATCATAAAAGACAATTCTGCTGTCTTTATTCTTTTTAGCCTCGTACATAGCGGTGTCGGCATGCTTTAAAAGAATGTCAAAGCTTTCCCCATCGTCAGGAAAAGAGCTCACCCCGGCACTGGCTGAAATAAACGTAGCTTTATCGTCAAAATAGTATTGTTTATTAAGAAAAGTCACGGCCTCTTCGAGTACGCCAGCGAGGTGTTCTCTGCTTTCGGCTGCTGTAACTACAACAAATTCGTCTCCCCCGAGGCGGGCGGTGATTGAATCAGGACCGGTAAACATGCTGTTTAACCTGGCGGCAGCCTGTCGGATTAATTCATCACCTGCCCTGTGCCCCCAGCTGTCGTTAACTCGTTTAAACCCATCAAGGTCAAAAAATAGAACGAATGTGTTATTTTTATGGTTTTCAAGAAACCCTGGAAAAGCTTCCTGCACATAATGACGGTTATGCAGAGAGGTGAGGTGGTCTGTATATGCCATATGTGTAACTTCAAGGTGAGCGTATTCCGAACGCTCAAGCATATTGTTCATAGATTCCTCCAGCTCTTTTAATTCCCTGGCCGGCCGGTGTTTTAAAGAAACCCTGTGGGAAAGCAGATGATGGAGACGAATATGCTTCAACTGCTCTGATAAAGAAGTAATCGGTCTTTCCACAAGGAATTTAAACTGCGAGTATGTCAGTGCGAAATAGGCAAGCAGCAGAGCAAGCATGAAAAAAACCATTGTATTCACGGTATCGGAAAGTTCGGAGGAGTATACCCGGTCTTTCATTACCTCCAGCTGGAAAGCAGAACGGCCATCTGCGTTTTCAGCTGTCCAGGTGCCTTCGATAGTGTCCGCATCTTCAGAAGTAATGGCCGTACCGGACGGTCCATTTCCTGGCTGCAGAGTGATCGGGAAGGAGAACAAGTCACCCACAGTATCTATATATCTGTCGTCAACTGTTTTTCCCATAACTAAATAACCATTAAAGTCTCCAGTCCCGTCGCTCGGCAGAATATGCTGAATAGAAAAATAATGGGCGCCGGAGCCGCTTCCAGTCAGAAAAGTCCGCTCATCCCCGGACTTCTGCAATTCTTTCTGTACTCCAGAGAGGAGCGAACGGCTTATATCTCCTTCTTCCTGGCTGTGCAGATCCACTTTTTTTTCGTAGACGGCTTCAAGCTCTTTATTAACGAACATAATGATGTTTACGCCGTTGTTAATAAATGTATCATTCTGCAAATTTGTATGTATGTACTCTTCATGCTGGTCTGTCATAAACTGAAAAGAATCGTCCCAGGTGGCCCAATCTTCATTTAAAGCGTGCATGGAAGCAATATCCTGTTCAACAGCTGCCTGGACCTGTCCAACATCCTCAAGGGCATTGTGCCGGTCAAAGCTATCGGCGTCCGCCATCAGCATCGGGTAAAAAATAAAAGCCATGACTGCGAGAAAAACGGCGATGCTGATAAGAGCATGAGCCTTGCCGTAAGATCCTATTCTCATTTCTTATCAACTCCTCCGCAGCTGATTGACTGCTCATTATTATATAAGTATCTCTGTTACATATATAATGACACAAAAGGCTGTATAAAGATATGTATTATTTGTGACTTTAGTCTTATGAAAAGACAGCTGCCGGAATTTCATCCGGCAGCTGTCTATATACAAATTATTGAAAAGAAAATCCGCGAGTTACTGGATGTCTTCGGCAAGTCGTTCTACTTCCTTCGCAGCGTTAAAATCTTTTTCGGTGACGCCGCCCTGGTCTACAGTGGTAAAAGAAATAGTAATCTGGGTATGATCAATGGTAATTTTGGGATGGTGCTGCACATTTTCTGCATGCGCTGCCACCTCTTTAACAAACTCAATACCATCCAGATAATTAGAGAATTTATACTCCCGTACAATGGCCTTGTCCCCGTCATTATTCCATTTTGGCAGATTGCTAAGCTCGTTTTGAATTTCTTCTGCAGACATGATCATTGTTCCACGTTCCTTTCCTTATTGATGATTTTTTCTCTCCCGCCTCAAAGGGAGAGTAGTACACCTGAAAGAGCCCCCGGATTTTATAATTTCATCGTAGGACACTTCATGAACTATAAAACCGTATTCCCGTAATTGTTTGTTAACATGCATATTTTCCGGCAGTGAGATGACATGGCGGCGCCCGAGAGAGAATACATTAGTCCCCAGCCGGCTCTGTTCCTCCTCAGGTACAGAAATAATATTAAAATACTGCTTGACTGCTTCCAGACTCTCCGTGTCAAAGGCTGCTTCATAGGCAATAGCAGTAGCACTGTCCAAAATATTAAATATACAGTCCAGATGCAGATGGCGGTTATCGAAATGTACCGGTATAATCTGCTTATCAGGACACGCTTTCTGAAGTTCGTCCAGGCCTTCTTTAGATGTCCGGGAGCTTTGCCCGACAAAAAGAAGCTTCTCTGAAAGCATAACGTCCCCGCCTTCGATGGTGCCGCTTTTTAAATGTGTACACGGGCCGTAACGCTGTTCATACCAGTCCGCTAAAGCCGTGGTTTCTGCCGAACGAATAGAAGTACCCATATTTGATAAAAACAATTGATCATCAATCACAAACCCAATGTCCCGGGTGAAGACCTGTTCGGGGAGAGAAGCGGAGGCAGGCAGAAAATGTACAGAAGCGCCGAATTCCTGAATGACAGCTGTAAGCTGTTTATGCTGAAAAACTGCTTTTTCTATATCGATATTGGCGGAAGCGTGCTGCTTCTGCATTTCATTTATTACTTCTTTAATAGCCATATGCCTGGGCTCGCACATGATAACATCGGCTAAAACAGAATATTCATCTTCAACATACGCAGTAATAGTGTTGGTCAAAAGAACCCGCTCCTTTTCTCTTTAAGCATACATTATACCAGACAAAACGACGGGAATTATGTATGCTTAACGGAAAGAAAAGAAAAGTTTTAAAAAAATTGTTGAGAAGAATTGACAAAAGGAATAAAATGAAGGGTAGTATAATTATGAAAAATCCTTACATATCAAGGGTTTTCGAGATAGATCGTCAGCGGGGCCGGAAATCAGCCGCTGGTTGTTTACAGAAAGAGAGGCACGAAGTATGTTTAAACGAATATTAATAGCCAACCGCGGCGAGATCGCAGTTCGCATTATAAGAGCCTGCCGGGAGCTTGGGATTGAAACTGTAGCCGTATATTCTGAAGCGGATAAGGATGCCCTCCATGTCCACATGGCAGACGAAGCTTACTGTGTGGGACCGTATGCTTCCTCAGAAAGCTACTTGAAAATGACTAATTTAATTTCCACTGCTTTAAAAACAGGAGCTGAAGCGATCCACCCGGGATACGGTTTTTTAGCAGAGAACGCTGAATTTGCCGAAATCTGTGCAGACCACGATATTACGTTTATCGGCCCTTCTCCGGAAGCTATCCGCCGGATGGGAACGAAGGACGTGGCAAGAGAAACAATGAGGGATGCAGGAGTACCGGTTGTGCCGGGAAGCAATGGATTGCTCGATGAAAATACGGATGTTCATGCACTTGCAGAAGAGATCGGTTATCCAGTGATGATCAAGGCTACTGCCGGCGGCGGCGGAAAAGGAATGCGGGCAGCTCATGCCGCTGAAGACCTGGACAAATGCATCCAGATGGCCCGTCAGGAAGCAGAGAACTCCTTTGGTGACGCCGGAGTTTATATGGAGAAGCTGGTCGTGGAGCCAAGGCATATAGAAATTCAGGTTATGGCAGACAGTCATGGAAACGTTATCCATTTAGGAGAAAGAGACTGTTCGATCCAAAGACGCCACCAAAAGCTTGTAGAAGAAGCGCCGTCACCGGCTCTCGATGAAGAAACGAGAAAAGCAATGGGGGAAGCCGCCGTTCAGGCTGCAAAAGCAGTTGATTACTGCGGAGCGGGCACAGTGGAATTCCTTTTGGATGCCCATAAAAAGTTTTATTTTATGGAGATGAATACGAGAATTCAAGTGGAGCACCCCGTGACAGAGGAAGTGACCGGTGTTGATTTAATCAAAGAACAAATTTATGCAGCAGCCGGCCATGAACTGCAGGTGAAGCAGGATGAAATTGAAATTGAGGGATGGGCGATGGAATGCAGAATCAATGCAGAAAGTCCGGCAAAAAATTTCAGGCCTTCTCCTGGGAAACTTGAACTTTATCTGCCTCCAGGCGGATTGGGTGTACGGGTGGACAGTGCGATGTATACAGGGTTCAAAATTTCTCCCTACTACGATTCAATGGTAGCCAAGCTGATCGTCCGCGGAAAAAACAGGGAAGAAGTGATCGCCCGGATGAAGCGGGCGCTGCTTGAATTCGTCGTAGACGGAGTGGATACGACGATCCCGTTTCACCTGAAGCTTTTAAACCATGAAGATTTTATTTCCGGAAACTTTACTACAAACTTTTTGGACACCCATTCTATTATGGAAGAAGAAAGCAGTGTCTAGCATATAGGAAGGCGGAAGGATCGATGGCGACCAGATCGACAAAAAAGCGGATTACGGATGCAGCGTTGGAGCTGTTTGAAGAATTTGGCTTCCATGCGGTCACCGTCGATCGCATTGTGAAACAAAGCCATACATCTAAAGGCGGTTTTTATCACAATTTCACGTCCAAAGAAGAACTTTTGTACACTATTCATGAATCATTCATTACCTATGTGCTTACAAAGGCAGACGAAGTGCAGTCCAGATATGACACACCGGCCGAGCGGTTATATGAGGTAATACGCTCGTTTGTCCGTATGTTTGAAGTGTACCGTCCGCATGTAACAGTGTTTTATCAGGAAGGAAAGCACTTGTCTTCAGATTATTTCAAGCGGCTCGAAGCCAAACGGGATGAATACAAGAACACGATGTTTCAATTGGTCGAAAACGGTATTGAAGAAGGAGAGTTCCGAAAGGAGCTCCCAGTGCCAATTACGTCGATGGCGATATTTGGAATGATGAACTGGACATACAAGTGGTACAAATCAACCGGCCTGTACTCACTTCAGGATATCGCGAACATATTTGGCGATCTCGTGATGAATGCGGTCCTTACCGAAGAAGCCAGAAAACAGCAAAAGTACCAGCGTTTTTTCTTGAATTCAACGCATGTGTAAGTGTTTATTTTTGAGAGGAGAGAACCCTAATGTATTCCATTGAAGAAATCAAAGAGCTCATTCAGGCAGTGGACGAGTCCTCCGTTGGAGAGCTCGAGATCCGCAACGATATGAAAGAAAAGGTTACTATACGTAAAGAAGCAGCGATGCGTCCTGTGGCACAGCAGAGCGTCCAGCCGGCGCCGCAGCCAGCAGCCCAGCCGGCGCCGCAGCAGTCTGAAACGAAGAAGGAAGAAACGCCGGAAGACAACAGGGAAAAGGAAGCGGAGTCCAATTATTATGAAATTACATCACCGATGGTAGGCACGTTTTACCGCTCACCTTCACCGGAAGCAGGAGCTTATGTGGAAAAAGGGGCGGCGATTAAGCCGAACACCATCGTCTGCATCGTAGAGGCAATGAAGTTAATGAACGAGCTTGAAGCAGAGGTCACTGGAGAAATAGCAGAGATCTTAGTAGAGGACGGAGAGTTAGTAGAATACGGGCAGCCTCTTTTCCGGGTGAACCCTTCATAAATAATATGCTCCGGGACTGAGAAGCCCCGGAGCATATTTGTATCTGTTCAGGAAAAAGAAGCACCGATAAACATCAGAAGGACACTGCTGAAGCTGAGAACAAAAGGAACGTTTGCCATAAAGGAAAAACGTTGGTGCCAGAGGACGAACAGCTGGTCGAGTGTAAAAAACAGAACAGCAGCGAAAATGCCCATGAGTGCGATGTTCCAGTGCTGGGAAAAAACATAAACAAAAGCTCCGCCAATCATGTGCAGAACGAGGGAGACTTCGGGGATGCGCCTGAAGAAAAGGTTGGTGATCCAGTCTGAACAGATCGAAAGAATAGTGCCGTAAACAATAATTGGTACGAGGGAAAAAAAGCCATAGATCGTATAGCTGTGCATTAAATCAGCCAGAGTACTGCCGCCGTTTGTCGTAAAGGGGAGGACAAAAGCCATAACAAACAAAAAGAGCGCCCAGACAGCCAGTGAGGTATGCAGTTTATTCATCAACGATCCCCCCTGAGGTATTTAAGTTTGTATTACCGCTTTCATATAGAACTAAACCCGTATATATGATTGAAGGGAAAAGCTTCTGTTTCTGATGGGAAGGGAGGATATGGTACGATAGGAAAGGAATTTTTAACGAAGGTACAAAGAAAGGATTAGACAATGATTTGGACAATAACTCCCTGGGTTTTTTATGTCATCTGCGCCATTGTTACACTAGTGATAGGAGGAGTGGCAGCGTATGCGCTGCACCGGGCTGGCGCTAACCGGTCAAAGCGGATAGAGCGGCTGCTTTCCCCGTTACTCGCTGTTTTTATGGTGGGATTATTTTTTTATTTGAGCTTCAGCTTTGCCGACCGCCTGCAGCCGGGGGAACAATTAATAACCTCAGACAGCCTTGAAGAAGCTCAGGAAACAAAAGCAATTATTCCCCTGGGTTCTTACGCGGTACTCGATAACGTGTATGCTTTTGGATATTATAAAAACGACCAGTGGGAGGGCAGTGATGTTCTCGTCCGTGTCCAGGTAACTGATGAAGAGGCATTTCTGGAATCGTACGAGCCTTATATAGCTGGAAATGGCCTGTTTTTTAACCATTCCCGCGTAGAGTTTGAAGAAGCATACGAGCAGGAATGGCGGGCACCCGCCCAGGAGGCCGAAAGCCGTCTGCTGAACGGGGAGAGCCTTGAGCTTGACGGAGTAACGATTGAAGCTGAGCATACAGAATAGTGTTCAAGGAGGAAAATAATCATGCGGATCGCAGCAGTAGAACAAAACGGCCATTCTTTTCTTGCCGGGTACGATGAAGAATTTGATGTGTATGTTGATTTAGAAATTGGCGAAGACGGGGATTTGAGAAAATGGCTCGAAGAAACCGTTAACGGAAAAGCACTGCTTGTAGAGCGGTGGAAGGACTATACAGAAAGCCGTCACCAATTCAAGACACATGCTGCCGAAAGTGTAAACGTGCTCCCGCCGGTTAACCGGGAAGGGCAGAACATTATCTGCATCGGAAAAAATTACGCTGATCACGCTGCTGAAATGGGGGCACAAAATGCTCCGGAGGCACCGCTGGTGTTTACAAAATCTTCTTCGTCATTAATCGCACACGGCGAAATGATAGAGCTGGACGAATCTTTCACAGAAGCTCTGGATTATGAAGGGGAAATAGCTGTCGTCATTGGAAAAGCGGGACGGCAGATTTCAAAAGAAAATGCAATGGATTATGTATTCGGGTACACCTTGTTCAACGATATCACTGCCCGGGACGTACAAAAGCGGCACCAGCAGTTCTTCCTTGGAAAAAGCGGGGACACGTATGGTCCAATCGGCCCGTATGTTACCGTCGGCCCCTCCGGCCAGCCGTCAGACTGGAAGCTCGAAACTTACGTAAATGGAGAAAAAAGACAGTCGGGCAGTATGTCGGATCTTATCTTTAATATTGAAGAGCTGATCGAACAGTTATCCAGGGGTATGACGCTCCGCCCGGGTGATGTTATTGCCACGGGTACACCGGCTGGTGTCGGCTCGGGGTTCAATCCTCCTAAGTATTTAAAGGACGGGGATGCTGTAGACGTTCATGTGAAGGCGATTGGTACGCTCTCCAATAAAGTAAAAAAATTATAGCCTATGCAATACCCGAACCATACTGCGCCTGAAGAAGTAAAAAGAGCGGGGCAGCGTGCAGAAACTGTTTGACGTCGATGCCAAGCCGGTCTGTCACTTTGTCGAGGCGGTATTTCAGCGTATTCCTGTGCAGGTGGAGCCTTTTGGCGGTGGCGCTGCTGTTTAAGTTTTCGAGGAAGAAAGTATAAAGAGTGTGCATTAATTCTTCATCCTGTTCGAGACCGCTTAGAGCATAATGGAAAAGTTCTTTTTTAGAGAACCGGGTACTTTCAACCATATGAATGCAGGGCAGCGCTTCAAATGGGGCAAAAGAGCGTCTGGAAGGCTGCTGCTCCTGAAGAAATGAAAACATCTCCTGTTCCTGCTGATAAATTAAACGAATATTTTCACTGCGGTATACCTTTCTTCCGCAATAAACAGAGGCATCAACCATCGTGTCTCCCATCAGCAGTGTTGATAATTCCTGAGCCTCGAATACTTCCTCCTCGTCTGAGTCATCATCCGGGATAACAGCAAGAAGCTTTTCATCCCCGAGGACGGTAAGAATGACAGAGCGCTGGTAATATTCAAGAAGAGTATCGTAAATATCATTTTTCCAGCGGTAAAGGCTGGAGCCTTCAAGAAATAAAAAACGAAACGGACTGGGAATATGCTC
The DNA here is from genome assembly GCF_056034345.1 of Marinococcus sp. LNSP9103-4. Lineage (NCBI taxonomy): Bacteria > Bacillati > Bacillota > Bacilli > Caryophanales > Bacillaceae > Marinococcus > Marinococcus sp. LNSP9103-4. The sequence goes on from NZ_JBQLIA010000003.1 coordinate 155,610, forward strand.
AGGAAGCGTATCACTTTTTGCCTGAAGATAGGCAGCCCAGGGAGAGTCTTCCCGGCTCCCGGGGGATACGGGCGTGAGCACAGTTTCGAGCAGCTGCTTTTCCCGGATCGAGAGTGAATGAATGGGAATAGCCAATTGTGCACCATCCGGAAGCCTGTAATAAAGGTGTTGTTCGGGCTGGTTGATTTCCTTCCATTGCTCCTGGGGCACTGCTTCTGGAAATAGCGAAATAATATCATTTTGCAAGCTGACCGCCTCCTATTCTTACATTATTGTATCAGACACGCATTATTCTAAGGTATAAGACTTTTAACGAATTGGCGCCCAGATGATAGAATGACCCAGAAAGCTAAAATAGAAAGGATGAACGACATTGGCTTACGATTTAGAAGGAATCCGCCAGTTGGATGTAGACGAACTGAAAGAACAATATAATAACGGTAAAAAAACACCGATCATGATTGATATAAGAGAGCCGGGCGAATATGAAGAACGTCATATACCGGGTGTGCCTCTTCTTCCGATGAATCAGGTCCCTGAAGTGATCGATCAGTTTAAAAAAGATGAATCATACGTTTTTATCTGCCGAAGCGGTTCAAGAAGCCAGCATACGGCCCAGTATTTTCAGGACAATGGCATTGAAAATGTTTATAATTTTGCCGGTGGGATGCTCGCCTGGGATGAAGAAACGAATTCCGGCATGGAAAATCCGTTAAAGGACGTAAACGATTTATATAAAAAATAATCGCGAAGAAAGCTGCAGAGTAATTTCTGCAGCTTTTTTAATATAACAGCTATCATAATTCTCACTGAAAAAGCTGAATGTGTCTTCTTTTCTATAAAGATGAAGGGTTTAGTATTAATTGATTTGGGAAATAGCAAAAAAGAGCATTGAATACAGTTGATTGAGACAGGAGGCGTATGTATGCAGAAAAATAGTATTTTATGGACCGTATTGACAGCACTGATTGTTGGCGCAGCCGTTTATTTCCTTAAAGACGGAGAAACAAGAGCGCAGGTGAAAGATGTATCAAAACGAACAGCGGCTAAAGTAGGCGGCAAAACGAAAGAAGAAGAAGATAAAGAATTGAATGAAACTGTAGGTAACCCGAACCCTCAGGATTTTGAAGACAACAAAATGGTTTCTGAAGGTGCTCAATACTCTGTCCTTCATTACGAAGAAGCAGAGGAAAAAGAGGAAGAACCCCTCCGGACAGCAAAGGAAAAAGATGAAAAATAGGCAACGGAAAGACAGCTGTCGAAGTGCTTAATGCACGCAGCTGTCTTTTTATGTTCCTAAAGATGATTGAAGGAAATGGAAGGCTTCGGTCTTTTCAATAATTGCTTTACTGGGGTACAATATTCAGAGTGTACTACTATAACGGCTGTAAAGGATGGACTGGCATGATTACTATCGAAAAGCAAATGATCGCAGATATTCCCAGCCTGCATATTTCTAAACAGGCAGATAAACATCATCCGCAGCCGACGGTTTTATTCTGGCATGGCCTTGGCAGCAGTAAAGAGCAGAATCTTTCCTTCGCCTATTATTTGGCAGAAAGAGGGCTGCGGGTAGTGCTTCCGGATGCTCTTCATCACGGAGAACGTGAAGGCGATATGGACGCTGGCAGTAGAACCTATGCCTTTTGGAATATTGTCATGCAGGCGGTGGAGGAAACTGAAGCTCTGCTGAATGAAATGACTACATATGAATGGATTGACAGCGGCCGGGTGTATGTTTCCGGTACTTCTATGGGAGGAATCATTTCATGCGGAGCGCTCAAGTCCTTCGAGTGGATTCAGGGAGGCATGATCATGATGGGGTCGCCATCCTGGAAAGCAATGGCTGAAGAACAGATACGTTCATTAAAGAAAACGTCTGACTGGGAGCTCTCGGCACGTGAGGAGCAGGATTTGTTAGACAAACTGGCCACGTATGATCTTTCCCTTGATCCCGCTAAAGTGGAAGCAAAACCTATCTTTTTTTGGCATGGAAAAGAAGATGACGTTGTCCCTTATGAATTATCGTATCGCTTTTATGAACGTCTTCCGGATAGAACTTCAGCGGGGCAGGCCTATTATCTGCAGCAGGAAGCGGGTCATAAAGTAACGAGAGAAGGGATGATCGCAGCCTCAGAATGGGCCGCCTCCCGTATTTAAAGTAAACGTGCAGTAGAAAGGAGGACAACTATGCTTACAAGCCATTCATCTATCGTATCGGAAGTCATACGTGTCCTGGTTATCGTATTCGGGGCTTTGATTATGGCAGTCGGCCTGAACTTGTTTTTGGAGCCGGCAAATGTATTTGCGAGTGGAGCTACGGGGATTGCGCAGATTATTGCAGGCTTTCTTCCGCTTTCCACCGGCGTACTTTTGTTTCTGATCAATATACCGATTGCTATGCTCGGCTGGTTTAAAGTAGGACGGCTGTTTACGTTCTACAGCTTTTTGCACGTAGCGCTGACAACGTTTTTTCTTGATCTTATACCTATTACGGAACTTTCGGGAGACATTTTATTAAACAGTGTCTTTGGCGGGGCAATTACAGCTGCAGGAGCTGCCGTAGCCTTGAAGTGGGGGGCTTCTGCGGGCGGCCTGGATATTGTGGCCCTGGTGCTGGCACGTATGGGAGACCGTCCGGTCGGTACGTATTTCATGCTGCTGAACGGGGTCATCGTTATAGCAGCCGGCTTTCTGTACAACTGGGAAAGCTCTTTATACACCCTGGTAACACTGTATGTCGGATCAAGGGTCATAGATACTATTCACACACGACACGTAAAGCTTACAGCTTTAATCGTAACGAAAAACCCGGACGAGATGCGGGATGCCATTCATCAAAATCTGACAAGGGGGATCACACGGATTCCTGCCCGGGGAGGATTTGATGCAAGCGAAAAAGAAATATTAATGACAGTGATTACACGGTACGAAATGTACACGCTTCAGCAGGTGGTGCAGGAAGCAGATCCGGAGGCATTCACAAACATTATTAACACGACAACGGTGTTCGGGCTGTTCCGTAAAGACGACTAATCAAAATAAAAGTCGGGAAGTGAGAGAGATGGCCGTAAAAAAGTGGTTAGCTGCAGTACTGGTATGTTTCTGTATGCTCCCTGTCGCTGCGTGCGGCAGCGAACAGACTGCTGAAGAGCCTTCCGCCGGAAGTCAGGAAGCTTCAATGACAAAAAAGGATTGGGAGCTTGCCGGCACTCTGGACACTGAAAGCAACGCCTGGCATTTGGAATTTGAAAATACGGGCAGCGGAGAAATGAAGCTGGATTTCCCGGATGGCCAGGAAATAGAAGTTATTATTAAAGAAGAGGGCGTATCCGAACCAGTTTATATTTATTCGGAGGGAAAGGTGTTTACGCAGGTGGAGAAATCTGTGGAGATCAATGCCGGAAACATACGAAGGTGGGACGGAGAGCTTGATGCAGACCTTCTCGATCCTGAAAAGTCGTATCAGGCAGAATTCCGGATCCTTGCTGAAAATCTGGATACCCCGGCTCTGGAAACGTCCGACGCCCCGTAAGAGCAGGAGCTGGCAAAGCTCCTGCTTTTTAGTATCAATAAATAAAAAAAGCAGCAAGAGAAAGCAGACCGATAGTACCGCAAATGATAGCAGTGAACCTTCCGCCTATAAAAGCGATCAAAAAGGCAATGCAGAGACCGAGCATGCCGAACCAGGCATCAGGAGGGGAACGCAGGGCTCCCGGAAGCAGAAGAGCTCCGAGCGCTGCATACGGAATGAACTGGAGTGCCTGCTGCACGGAAACGGGCAGCCGGTTAATATTTAATGAAAAGAAAGGGACCACTCTCGTTACGTATGTAATAACGCCCATTCCAATGATTAAAAGAAGCATGTTCATGGCCGATCCCTCTTTTTCTGCTCAAAGGAACTGACATATACGACAATAATGACTGAGGCTGTCATTGCAGCTGGAATAGCCCATCCTGAAGAAAGCCAGATCCCAAGAAACGTGTTGATAGCTGCGCTTAAGCCAGCGGTGTAAAGGGCCATCCGGTATTTTAAAATTGCGGGAAACAATAGTGCGGCAAACAGGGCATATAAAGCAAAATCCATGCTGATCTGCAGATAACCGGGAAAGAAGGCGCCAAAATAATATCCGGCACATGAAAAAGCAACCCAACTGATATATGCTGCCAAAAAGACCCCAATCCCGAAAAATACGGTCGTTTTATTCCTTCTGGAAGAGATCAACGCAAAGACTTCGTCTGTTAATCCAAATGCTAAAACCGCCTGTTTCCATTTAGAGTCTGAGAAAAGAGATTGTTTGGCAGAAGCGCTCATTAATAAATGCCGGATATTTATGAGAAACGTGGAAATCCAAATACTGTATAAACCAGCCCCGGCAGTAATCAGCCCAATAGCCATATACTGGGCGGCACCGGAAAAAATGATAATACTCATAAGTGCTGTTTCAAATATGGACAGACCGCTGTTGGCACCAAGCAGACCAAACCCCAAAGCAGCAGGTACATAACCGGCGGCGATAGGAAGACCCTGCGTAAGGCCGTTGGCCCAGGAGTGTTCTAATGCAGCTGTATTACTCATAAGGGCCTCCTCTCTATTTAATTATATTTTACATTTGTATGTTATATTATACAACAGAGGTGAAAAAATGAAAGAATCAATCGGGAAAGAAATTGGCAAAACATTACGACAGCTTCGCCATGAGCGTGGGTGGAGTCTGGATAGACTGTCTGAAGCAACAGGAGTAAGCAAACCGATGCTTGGACAGATTGAGCGCGGGGCATCGAATCCGACGATTACGACGATGTGGAAGATTGCAGAAGGGATGGGTGTAGGGTTTTCCGCATTTCTGCAGCAGCAGCGGCCGGACATTGAATTTGTTTCCGCTGATAAAGCTGCCTGGCTCGAAGGGGAGAACGGCTACGCAGTCCGGAATATTTTTTCCAAACACGAACAGGCTCCAGTCGAATGGTATGAATTTGTGCTGGCTCCTTGGGGAAGCCATTATTCTTCTGCCCACCCATTCGGAGTAGAGGAATACATTTTTGTGCACGAAGGGCAGATGGAGGTACAGACGAAAGAGGAAAGTAAACAATTAATGAAGCCGGGGGACGCGCTGCGTTTCCGGGCGGATCACTCTCACGCCTATATTAATACCGCTTCGGAAAAAGTCAAAGGCGTTCTTATGCTTTTTTATACCGCTTACCGGCAATAAAAAAAGCCTTCCCCCTTAAAGGGAAGACAGAACTTAAAAACGGAAGCCGTAACGTTTGGAAATAACGTCGTAAAAGCCGAGGGAATTATACAATGCTTTTGTGGCTGCGTTGTTCACTCCGGTTTCCAATTCAATGCCTTTGATGTCATTATGCTCTGCCCAGTAAATAATTTTTAACAGAAGCTTCTTGGCAATACCCCGGTTCCGGTACTGCTGATCCACGTAGAGATCATTCAGCCAGACATAATACCCTCCCTTTTCAAGACTGATGCCAATATTTAAAAAAGCAGCTCCGACAATCTGTTCCTCCGTTTCAGCTACAAAAATATGGGCGGTGGAGTCGGAATCAAGAGAAAGATCGATAGCCCGCTGTAGAAACCGGTAAGCATCCTTCATGCCGATGGAATCCATCTGCCCCATAAGCAGATCTGCTATTTGATTTCTCACATACTGTTCGGTATCTGTAGGTACTTTATACACCTGCATCGTTGAACACATCCTTATTTAAAATCACGCGTTTAATTTTTAAAAAGCACTGTGTCGTCCGCGGAAAGCTTTAACCGCTCTTCTAAATAATGGGCGATGCCGTCTTCTTCATTTGAACCAATGACTTCATTGGCCGCTGATTTTGTAGCTGTACTCGCATTTCCCATGGCAAGCCCGGTCCCAGCGGCTTCAAGCATTTCCAGATCATTATCCTCATCCCCGAAAGCAATTACATCCTCCATTGAGAGCCCCGCATAGGCAGCGACTTTTTCGAGGCCGTTTGCTTTGTGATTTCCCTTTTTTATTATTTCAATCATATGGTGAGGCTCTCCCCACGAGCGCTGATGCATGCCCTTGGCTTCACTGGATGAGAGCAGATCCTGCAGGCGTTCTGCTGTCCCTTCCTGTGGATACACGAGCAGGGAAGTAGGAGAGTTCGGAAGCACTCTTTCAAGTCTTCCGGCTCCGGTTACCGGTCCCTGGAAAGCCAGAAGATCAATAAAGGATTCATCATGCTCATCCATGTACACGTCATCGAGAACTTCAGCAAGCATGTTTTGGACATTTAGCTTGCGGCAGGTCTCAATCACTGTCCTGGCAAGATCCAGGTCAAGCGGTTCATGGAAGGAGCGGAAAGAGCGATCGGCCGGATGATGAACATAGGCTCCGTTGAAATTAACGATAGGCGTGGAAAGGCCGAGCTGCTGGTAGTACATTTTACTGGCGCGGTATGGTCTGCCGGTAGCGATAGCTATTGTATGCCCGGCTTGTTTAGCCTGCTGGATTACTTTCCAGGTCTTTGTGGAAATTGTTTTATCATCTTTTAAAAGCGTCCCGTCTAGATCAAGAGCTATCAAATGTTTTTTCATAAAAACCTCTTCTTTCCTGGTGGAAATATAAATGCGTCTGTACGACTGTATAGAAACAGCGTCTTTCACGATCCGCTCTTTATTTTACTGGAACAAAAGCAAAAAGAAAAGAAAAGGAATACCTGCCACGTGATAAAAAAGATGAAAGCATTCTACTCATTTATACATCAATTGTACATTTTCATACATAAACTATATTCCCCGGAAAAAGGCTGAACAATTAGAAAAAGCTTAATAAACTCAGCTTATGACGGAAATGAAAAAATATGAAGAAAAAATAAAAATACAGTTGCATTAATATATATTCAGACTTATAATAATCACCAGAACATATTGTATAAAGATAAATAGAGGTGCAACTTTATGAATACAGCTATTATTGGAGCAACTGGCTACGGAGGAGTGGAGTTAATACGCATGCTGGCCCAGCATCGCGGCGTTGAACAAATAGATGTTTACTCCTCCTCGAAGCAAAATACGAAGCTTTCTGATATGTATCCGCATATGAAAGATTTATATAATGAAATTCTGAAGCCGCTTGAGGCAGCTGACTGGTCCGCATATGACGTTGTATTTCTTTCGACCCCGCCCGGTATATCAGCGGAATGGAGCGAAGCTATTGCAGCACACACGAGGGTGATTGATTTGTCCGGGGATCTCCGGCTGAAGAACGCAGGAACTTACGAACAGTGGTACCAGCGTCAAAGCGCACCGGAATCCCTGCTTCAGGAAGCCGTCTATGGTTTGACGGAATGGAACAGAAACGAAGTGGCAGAAGCTTCTCTATTGTCAAATCCGGGATGCTATCCGACAGCAGTGCTTCTTGGCCTTCTGCCGCTGGTGGATAAGGACGTGATTGATCCTTCGAATATCATCATTGATGCAAAAACAGGCACTACAGGAGCGGGTCGGACGCCATCAGCGGTCACTCATTTCAGTGAAATGGATGGGAATTTTAAAATTTATAAAGTGAATGAGCATAAGCACACACCAGAGATCGAACAGGCACTGGACATGCATACAGGTGGAAATCACCCCGTTACGTTCAGCCCTCACCTGGTGCCGATGACGAGGGGGATTTTAGCTACTATGTATATGCCGCTTACCGAAGGGACGAAAAGCGGTCATATTGAAGAGCTGCTTCATCAGGCATATGACAAGGAGCCTTTCGTTAGAATACGGGGAGAAAAAGCATTTCCAGCAACTAAAGAAGTATATGGAAGTAATTTTTGCGATATCGGCTGGACAGTGGACGAGCGTACCAACCGGCTGACGGTGGTTTCAGTAATTGATAACTTAGTTAAAGGCGCCTCGGGGCAGGCGATACAAAATATGAATGTGATGCTGGGAGCAGATGAGAAGGAAGGAATTTCTCAGCTTCCGGTTTATCCATAAGAAAGGAAGAAAAATCATGGTAGAGGCATCGACAACAGAGCAGGTAATAGAAGTATCGGGAGGAAGCATTTTAAGTCCTGCCGGTTTCTCCGCAGCGGGTATTCATACAAAGGTCAAAAGAAAAAGAAAAGATCTCGGAGCTATTATTTGTGACGTGCCAGCGTCGAGTGCCGCTGTATATACGTTGAATAAAATCCAGGCAGCACCGCTGCAGGTGACGAAAGAAAGCATTGCCAAAGAGGGAAAGCTTCGGGCAATCGTCGTCAATAGCGGGAACGCCAATTCATGTACAGGAAGACAGGGGCTCGAGGATGCCTATACCATGAGAAAAAACAGTGCCGAAAAATTCGGTCTGCCGGAACATCAGGTAGCGGTCACTTCTACCGGTGTGATCGGCGAAGCGATGCCGATGGAGAAAATAAATGAAGGCATTGCCCACCTCGAGCCGGAAACCGGATTCGAACGGGCGCAGGATTTTAATGAAGCAATCATGACGACGGATGTTGCTGGAAAGCACGCATGCTTTCAGACATGGGTGGACAATAAAGCAGTGTTTATCGGAGGCGTAGCGAAAGGCTCCGGAATGATACATCCAAACATGGCTACAATGCTAGGATTTGTAACGACGGACGCTGCCATTGAGTCCGCTCATCTGCAGACGGCGCTTTCAGAAATAACGAACAAAACGTTTAACCGGATTACGATTGACGGCGATACCTCAACGAATGACATGGTAGTCGTCATGGCGAGCGGCAAGGCGGAAAACAGCCCGCTGCACCCCGGTCACCCTGATTGGAACGCGTTCGTTACCGGATTGAAGGAGACATGTGAATCCCTTTCGAAAAAGATCGCGAGAGACGGGGAAGGGGCCACCAAGCTGATCGAAGTGAAGGTCGAAGGTGCTGCTACAGATGAAGAAGCCGGCCAGGCAGCCAAGCAGATTGTCGGATCAGACCTGGTGAAAACCGCTGTATACGGCACAGACGCCAACTGGGGACGGGTGATTGTCGCTCTCGGTTACAGTGAAGTAGAGCTTGATCCGGATACGGTGGATATATCCGTAGGGCCGGTAGAAACCTTGAAAGCAAGCACTCCGGTGCATTTTTCCGAAGAGGATGCAAAAGCGTATCTGGAAAATGACACGGTGGAGATAACGGTGAACCTCCACGTGGGCAATGGAAGCGGCAAAGCATGGGGATGCGACCTGACGTATGATTATGTAAGAATTAACGCCGGATACCGGACGTAGGGAAAGAAGGAGGAGAAGAGCATGAACAGCATCACTGTAGTCAAATGCGGCGGTTCCACGGTAAACAAACTAACAGCTGAGTTTTTCAAAAGTATAGCTGCGATGAAAGAAAAAGGCATGAATCCGGTGCTTGTGCATGGGGGAGGCCCTGAAATCAACCGTATGCTTGAACAGATGCAGATTGAGTGTGAGTTCGTAAACGGGCTGCGAAAAACAACGCCCGAGGTGCTTGAAGTAGCAGAAATGATTCTCTCCGGAAAAGTGAACAAATGCCTCGTTTCCTCCCTTCAGTCCGCCGGTGCTCCGGCTTTTGGCATGTCCGGTATTGACGGAGGGCTTCTGGAAGCAGAACAGGTGGCGGATCAGAATCTCGGGCTCGTCGGCAACGTCGTAAACGTTAATACCTCCTGCATACACTCTATGCTGGAAAGCGGATTCGTTCCGGTGATCGCTCCTATTGCAGCGGATAAAAACGGAAAAAAATTAAATGTGAATGCTGATGCGGCTGCCTCGGCTGTCGCACAGGCAGTAGGCGCAAAAGAGCTTCTGTTTATTACAGATGTTGAAGGTGTGCTTATTGACGGAAGCAAAGCTGACTATATTCATGTAGAAAAGCTCGAGCAGCACATTCACGATGGAGAAATTTACGGCGGAATGATACCGAAAGTCCAGGCGGCAGCAGCAAGCCTGACCGGGGATTTGGAAAAGGTCGTTATTGCCGGTGCGGACGGACATACAGACGAAGCAGGCGGAAAGCTGAAGGGAACAGCAATCATAAGAGAACAGGTCCAGGCTCCGTCCCTGACTTGAAAGGAGGAGAACCATGCAGCAGACAGAACAGAAATCACATCTATTCGAAACTTATAAAAGATGGGAACTCACTTTTTCGCATGCGGAAGGCTGTACCGTAACGGATAAAGAGGGTGAAGAATACACGGACTTAATGGCTGGCATCAGCGTTGTCAACCTTGGCCACGGTGATCCCGATGTGATAAAGCATGTAGAGAAACAGCTGCACGCTGGATGGCACGGTTCCAATTTTTTTCAATATGAACAGCAGGAGCGTGCTGCAGAGCTTTTGACGAAGCTTACAGGCTTAGATCTTGTATTTTTTGCAAACAGCGGGACGGAGGCAAATGAAGCAGCTATAAAGTGCGCGAGAAAATATACCGGGCGTACGAAAATCCAAAGCTTTGTCCAGTCTTTTCACGGGCGGACATACGGAAGCATGGCAGCAACCGGCCAGGATGCCATTCATCAAGGCTTCGGCCGCATGCTCGAAGACTTTGAATATTTACCGTATAACGATGTGAATGCACTGGAGAAGGCTGTGGATGAAAACACCGCGGCAATTATGCTTGAACCGGTGCAGGGAGAGGGCGGTGTCATTCCGGGAGACCCGGCATTTATTCAAAAAGCCGCGGAGGTTGCCAGGCAGCACGGAGCGCTGCTGGTAGTAGACGAAGTACAGACTGGCCTGGGACGAACCGGCACGATGTTTGCCTATGAGCAGGCAGGCGTGGATCCTGATATTGTAACAACGGCAAAGGCTCTTGGTAACGGATTTCCGGTAGGAGCGATGATCGGCAAAGGATATTTACAGGAAGCCTTCGGACCCGGTTCGCACGGCTCCACATTTGGCGGAAATCCGCTGGCTATGGCTGCTGTAGAAGGGACGCTCCAGAAGCTTATGAGTATCAACGCCCCGAAGATGGCAGCAGAAAAGGGAAACTTTTTCACGAAGCTTCTTGAAGAAAAAATCTCCTCCCTGCCCGTGGTGAAAGAAATACGCGGCCCGGGACTTATGATCGGCATAGAGCTTACCGACAGCGCGGCACCTTACGTGCTCGCCATGCAGAAAAAAGGATTTCTGCTGATTGTTGCAGGACCTAACACGCTGAGACTTCTGCCGCCGCTGACAATTTCGCACAATGACTTGGAAAAAGCCGCAGCAGCACTAACAGAGGTGCTTGAAAAATAAAAAACGTACCAGGAGGGTTTGTAGATGAAAAGTTATATAAAATTGGAAACAGGCGAAATATTTGAAGGCAGCTGGCAGCAAGCCTTTCCGGATACGTATGGAGAAATTGTATTTTTCACAGGAATGACCGGCTACCAGGAAGTGATGACAGACCCTTCCTTTCACGGACAGATAGTTGTTTTTACTTATCCGCTAATCGGAAATTACGGTGTGAATCCAACAGATAATGAAAGTACGCAGCCGCAGCCGGCAGGTATCATTGTCAGCGAAGCCTGCGCTACGTCGGGTCACTATGAAGGAGACCAGACGCTGGCAGAGGCAGCGCTTGCAGCCGGAATTCCCGTTATGGAAAACGTGGACACGCGGGCATTGGTCAAAAATATCCGGGAAAAAGGCGATATGGGAGCAGTAATGACCGGGGATCCAGAGTCTGTGAATGTCGGAGAATACGAGCCGCTCGGAGAGCGCGATGTGATTGATACTGTAACGGTGGATAAACAGATAACGATCGGCAGCGGAGACCGGCACGTAGTATTAATGGACTTTGGCTACAAACAGTCGATGGTGGATCAGCTGAACAAAAAAGGATGCAAGGTTACGATTGTGCCTTACGATACGACGAAGGAAGCCATTAAAGCTCTGGCGCCTGATGGCCTGCTGTTTTCCAACGGTCCCGGCAACCCGAAGCAGCTTGAACAGTACTTGAGCACTTATAAGGAGCTTGCCGAAACCTACCCGACTTTGGGCATCTGCCTGGGGCACCAGCTCCTCGCGCTTGCGTTTGGCGGAAACACAGAAAAACTTCGTTTTGGTCACCGCGGTGCCAATCAGCCGGTACAGGACCTGGAAACGAACAAAGTATTTATGAGCTCTCAAAACCACAGCTATGTTGTCACGGATGCGTCTCTTTCAAAAGAGTCGTTCCGGATAAAGTACAAAAATGTCAATGACGGTTCGGTAGAGGGCATGATGCATACGAAGTTTCCAATCATGACAGCTCAGTTTCACCCGGAAGCCCATCCGGGTCCGGCAGACAGCGAAGAAATTTTTGATGAATTTCTCGAAACGATAGAGAATAAAGGGAGAGAAGCCACCTATGCCTAGAGATAAAGAAATAAATAAAGTATTGGTGATCGGCTCCGGCCCGATCATCATTGGGCAGGCTGCGGAATTTGATTATTCAGGCACCCAGGCATGCCTGGCGCTTAGAGAAGAAAATATTGAAGTAATCCTGCTGAATAACAACCCGGCAACTGTAATGACAGATAATACCTGTGCCGATAAAGTATATTTTGAGCCGCTTACCGTAGAAACAGTGGAGCGGATCATTGAACAGGAGCATCCGGACGGAGTGCTTGCCACCCTTGGCGGACAGACTGGCTTAAACCTCGCGCTTGCATTTTCCGAACAGCAGACGCTCGAAAAGCATGGGGTGAAGCTTCTCGGTACGCCGATCGAATCCATCCGGCAGGGAGAAGACAGAGAAGCATTCCGTGCGCTCATGCACGAACTAAACGAACCGGTGCCTGAAAGCGAGGTAGTTGAAAAAAAAGAAGAAGCACTCGCGTTTGCGGAGAAAACCGGATACCCGATTATCGTTCGCCCGGCGTACACACTCGGTGGAGGCGGGGGCGGCATTGCCCAGAATGAAAAAGAGCTTCGTTATATTATCGAAGGCGGGCTGGAGGCAAGCCCGATTCATCAGTGCCTGGTAGAAAAGAGCATAGCCGGGTTTAAAGAAATTGAGTACGAAGTGATGCGGGATGCCAATGACACGTGCATCACCGTGTGCAACATGGAAAACATCGACCCTGTAGGCGTTCATACCGGAGACTCCATCGTGGTGGCCCCATCCCAGACCCTGACGGACGTAGAGTACCAGATGCTTCGGAGCTCCTCGTTAAAGGTTATCCGGGCACTTGGGATTGTGGGCGGATGCAATATCCAGTTTGCGCTCGACCCGGTCAGCAAGCAGTACTATTTGATCGAAGTAAACCCGAGAGTGAGCCGTTCTTCCGCTCTTGCTTCTAAAGCAACCGGATATCCGATTGCCCGCATGGCGGCCAAAATCAGCATCGGGTATCACCTGCATGAGCTGTTGAATCCGGTTACCGGGCATACGTATGCAAGCTTTGAACCGGCACTTGACTATGTTGTAGTGAAATTTCCGCGCTGGCCGTTTGATAAGTTTTCCTACGCAGACCGCACCCTTGGCACGCAGATGAAGGCGACAGGGGAAGTCATGGCCATTGAAAGAAATCTGGAGGCGGCTCTGCAGAAAGCGGTAAGGTCGCTTGAAATCAAACTTGACGGGCTTGCTTTACCGGAATGCAAAGAAACGGCTGATGAAGATATTTTAGACGAAATCCTGCAGCAGAACGATAAGCGATTCTTTTACATTATGGAATGGCTTCGCCGCGGCGGGGATATGGAAACAATTCATGAAAAAACCGGTATTCAGTATTTTTTCCTTCGGACCTTTTCCGCCCTTATTCAAAAAGAAAAAGATATTGCAGAGCTTTCCTGGGAAGAGTGGAGCGAAGAGCAGCTGCTGGTATGGAAAAAGGCTGGTTTTACGGATGAACAGCTGCACGCCCTGTCCGGAATAAAAATCGGAGAAATACTTGAGCTGCGGGAACAGTTAAATATGTTCCCTTCATATCATATGGTGGATACGTGCGCAGCGGAATTCACCGCAGAAACACCGTACTACTATTCCAGCTGGTACAAGGAAAGCGACCGCGAGGCCGAACCGGTCGAAAATAAAGTGCTGGTCGTCGGTTCCGGCCCGATCCGGATCGGACAGGGCATTGAATTTGATTACTGCTCGGTGCACGGGGCGCGTGCGTTGAAAGAAGCCGGCTACGAAGCGGTAATTGTAAATAACAATCCTGAAACGGTGAGCACTGACTTTGAAATGGCGGATCATTTGTACTTTGAGCCGCTCACACCTGAGGATGTGCTTCACGTAGCCAGAGAAGAGCACGTAACGAAAGTAATCGTACAGCTTGGCGGCCAGACGGGGATCGCGCTGACTGAATCACTTGAACAAGCAGGAATGGAAGTGCTCGGCACAACGTCCGATATTATTGATCAGCTCGAGGACCGGGACCGCTTCTACCAGTTTATGCAGCATGTGAACGTTCCTCATATTCCGGGCGTCTCCGGCCACAGCAGAGAGGAAACGCTGAAGCAGGCGGAAGAAATCGGCTATCCGGTGCTTCTCAGACCTTCCTACGTCATCGGCGGCCGCGGGATGGCGATTGCGACCAAAGAAGAAGAGCTGGTGGAATATATCGAAGATCCAGCCAATGATATTGAGTATCCAATATTAATCGACTCCTATAAGCCGGGCACAGAGCTTGAGGTGGATGTATTAACAGACGGCAAAGACATATGGATACCCGGTATATTTGAACACGTAGAGGAAGCAGGTGTTCATTCAGGCGACTCCATGGCTGTAACTCCACCATTCAGTATCAGTGCAGAGATTAAACAGCTTCTGGTGGACTATACGCAGAAAATTGCGGAGGGCATGGATTTTCACGGTATCTTTAATATCCAATTCGTCTACGACGCCGGCGAATTGTATGTGATTGAAATAAATCCAAGAGCATCGCGCACGGTACCGGTCTTTGCCAAAATCACCGGCGAAAAAGTGATTGAAGGAGCGGTGCACCTGCTGCTCGGCCATTCACTTAAAACATGGACAAATGAGAAAGGGCTCCACGAAGAGCCGGGCTATTACACAGTGAAGGCCCCGGTCTTTTCCAACGATAAATTAAGCGGACTTGACCCGGTGCTCGAAGCAGAGATGAAATCCACTGGGGAGCTGATCGGCATATCAAAAGATCTTTCCGGAGCCTTTCAGAAAGCATTTGCCTGGTCAGAAACGCAAATCCCTCTTCTATTCAAAAAAACCGGAAGTGTCTATTGCGAAATTGCTGACGGGGAATATGAAAAAGCAAAACCATCCCTGGACAAGCTTGAAGGCCTGGGTTACACATTAGTGTTTCCACAGCAGACGCCGTTTGATGAATGGATTTACTCAGAGGATGCTTCAGCATTAATCAGTATTCCGGAGATCGGGCATAAAACAGGAAAAGAGAGTCGTCAGAAAGCATTAATTGAACGTAAAACGATCGTAACGAATGCACGCACGCTGAGTGTGATGGTTCAGGCCATTCAAGGGGCGCCGGAGCTGCCTGCACCAATTGAGTCGTGGCTCCAAAATTACGCTTTGTCCGAAAAAGGAGTGTAGCAAATGGCAACAAATCTGAATAATTCCGCCTCAACTCTGAATCAGCAGAGCGTTTTAACGCTGCTTGATTTTTCCGCGGAGGAAATCAAACAACTGCTGGAGCTGGCAGCAGACATGAAGAAAAATCCTGCTGCGTATTATAATCATCTGGCGCATCGCTCCCTCGGGATGATTTTTGAAAATGCGTCGACGAGAACCCGAGTGTCCTTTGAGGTAGCTATGACTCAGATGGGAGGCCATTCTTTGTTTCTGAGCCCCCGCGATATGCAGATCGGCCGCGGGGAGCCGATCAAAGACACAGCCAAAGTACTTTCGAGGTACGTTGATGCGTTGATGATCCGCACAAACGATCATGGGAAAGTCGAAGCACTCGCAGAGCATGCAGATGTGCCGGTAATTAATGCCCTTACGGATCTGTATCACCCGTGCCAGGCACTTGCTGATTTGCTGACTGTGCAGGAGCGGAAAGGGAGCTTCGAGGGCCTGAAAAGTGTTTTTATCGGAGACGGAAACAATGTCGCCCATTCCTGGATCATAGCAAGCATCAAAATGGGAATGGACGCGGTGCTCGCAGCGCCGGAAGGGTACGGTCCGGAGCCGGGCGTCTGGAAACAGATTGAGCAGGCAGCGGAGGAGTCTGGAGCATCCGTTACCCGCACGACAGACCCTGAAGAAGCGGCAAAAGGGGCGGACGTTATTTATACAGACGTGTGGACGAGCATGGGCTATGAAGAGGAGCAGGCGAAACGCCTCGCGGCTTTTAAAGGCTTTATGATTTCTGAAGAGCTTACGGCGAAAGCTGCGAAAGACTACATCTTTTTGCACTGCCTCCCGGCCCACCGGGAAGAAGAGGTGGCGGCTTCAGTCATTGATGGTCCCCATTCAGCTGTTTATGATGAAGCGGAAAACAGACTGCACGTACAAAAGGCTATACTTGCTTCGGTCATCAGCTAGACTGTGAAACCGTTCCTAATAATACAGGGACGGTTTCTTTTATGTGAAGAAAGGAGGATAATCACTTGGATTAGCGTGTTTCTGCTTGTATAATTGCCGGGAAGCCGGTAAGCAGCGGGAGGGATGACATGACAGTGAAACGTGCTGCAGCAGGGGTGATTATTTTTATTTGCGTATTGATCGCTGTGTATTTAGGTATCATTTATTTTTTTCAGGGAAGCCAGACGACGGCCATTCTTACAGCTATCACGGGAGCGCTGATCGCCGAATGGACATACCACCGTTCGTTCGTAGAGGAATAAAGATTATATGAATAAAACAGCGTGCAGAAAGTAGACAACCGTGCGTGACTCGTATAAAATTATTCCCAGACTAATGAAAACGTCCAGCCTGGTTCGTACATAGGCAGGGAGTATATACATGAGAATGCGGAAGATAACAAAGGAGAGAGTAGCATGAATGAAAACAGGCGAGTGGTTGTAACAGGAATGGGGACAGTCAACCCGCTGGGCCAGACAGTGGAATCCTCGTGGAAAAATGCTGTGGACGGCGTCTCCGGCATTAGTGCTATCGAAAGGGTGGATGTCTCCGAGCTTCCGATGAAAATCGGGGGAGAAGTTACGGATTTCGATCCGTCGGCCTATTTGGAAAAAAAAGAACTGCGGAAAATGGACCGTTTCACCCAGTTTGCTATTGTAGCTTCCATGCAGGCGCTTGAGGACGCAGGGTATACAATTACAGAGGAAAATGCAGCACGGACCGGCGTTTGGATAGGCTCTGGCATTGGCGGTATGGAAACGTATGAAAACCAGTTTCAAAACTTCATGGAGCGCGGCTATAAACGTGTGAGCCCGTTCTTTGTACCGATGATGATCCCGGACATGGCTTCCGGCCAGGTGTCCATTTATACAGGGGCCAAAGGAGTGAATTCCTGTACGGTTACGGCCTGTGCCACAGGCTCTAACTCGATTGGAGACGCATATAAAGTGATTCAGCGCGGCGATGCCGATGCCATGATTACAGGAGGCACAGAAGCTCCGATTACAAAAATGGCGATTGCAGGCTTTAGCTCGGCCAAGGCAATTACGATGAATGAAGACCCAAATACGGCGTCCCGTCCGTTTGATAAAAACCGGGACGGATTTGTAATGGGCGAGGGAGCGGGCATACTGATGCTTGAAAGCCTGGAGTCCGCCGAAGCGAGGGGCGCGGAAATTTATGCTGAAATCGTCGGATACGGTTCTACCGGAGATGCGTATCATCTGACAGCTCCGGCACCGGACGGCGAAGGCGCTCAGCGCTCCATGCAGATGGCTATGGACGACGCAGGGCTTACAGCAGAAGACATTCAGTACATTAACGCCCACGGTACCAGCACGCAATACAATGATAAATTTGAAACGACAGCTGTACGAAAGGTATTTCAGGATCATGCGGACAGTGTATGGATGAGTTCAACAAAATCGATGACTGGTCACCTGCTCGGAGCAACCGGAGGTATTGAAGCTATATTCAGTATTCTTTCTTTAAAGGATAATGTAGTGCCGCCGACTATTAACCTGCACGAGCCGGATCCGGAATGTGATCTCGATTATGTTCCAAACGAAGCCCGGAAAGGTGATATTCAAGCCGTTTTAAGCAATACCTTTGGATTTGGCGGACATAACGCTACCCTGGCATTTAAAAAATGGCAGTCATAAAAAAAGTCTGGGCCAACGCGCCCAGACTTTTTTGCATTTAGGACTGATAGCTGTGAATAAGGGATTCAGCATAATCCAGTGCTTCTCGGGATGAAGTGATTTCTTCGTTAATAATGCCTTTTTCGGTTTCGCTTATAATGAATTTATAGAGCGGCCCGGGGCGGAGGCCGAGACGTTGAAGTTCAGCGCCGGAAACCCACGGTGGCAGGTCCTGCCATTTGTCCTGGTATTGTCTGAGCAAAGCCGCTTTTCCCGGCTGCCTGGCGCTGTACTCAAGGCAGTAAGCAGCAATTTCAACAGAAAGAGGAGACACATGGGCAGCAGTGCGGTGAAAATCACCGGGTCTTTCGATAGAGACGTCCCAGCTTTCATCGAGCAGGTGGTGCACGTGCCGCACGAGCTGTTTATCCTGCTTCCGCACGGCGACCCGCTCGGCAGAAAGCACCCGGCCGCTTTCCTGCAGAAATAATGGCAGCAGGGTCATAAACAAAGATGATTGTAACCCGGTAATATAAGGCAGCAGTTGCTCGGCTGTATCGTCCCATACAGCACCAGGGAGAAATGCCGATAAAACGTCAAGCTTCTGGAGACGATAAAACAACTGGGCAGGAGGCATTTCTGCAGTCAGACGCTGAAATTCAGCGAGTATTCTATCTGTAGACAGGGCATGAATCGCGTTAACCGCCTGCGCAATAAACGCTTCTGTTTCATGATCCATCGCAAATCCAAAACGGTATTCAAAGCGGACGGCACGGAGAATACGGGTCGGATCCTCCACAAAGCTCAAATTGTGCAGCACCCGGATGGCTCCCCGTTTTAAATCCTCAAGTCCTGAAAAGTGGTCGATGAGATCCCCAAACTCTTCGGGATGAAGGGCAAGGGCCATGGCATTGATCGTAAAATCCCTTCGGAACAGGTCTTCTTTCAATGTAGAGCTCTCCACGTCTGGCAGGGATCCGGGTTTTTCATAAAATTCGGTCCGGGAGCTTGCGATATCCATTTTTAATCCGTCCGGCCAGATGATCGTAGCAGTGCCAAATGCTTCGTGCTTGTGGAGTTCTCCGTTCCATTTGGAGGCAATGTCTGAAGCAAAGGCTATGCCGTCACCTTCAACGGCAATGTCGATATCCTCATTTTCCTTTTGCAAAATAATATCGCGAACGACTCCACCAATCAGATATGTGCGCAAATGCTGGCGGGCGCCTTCTTCTCCGACAGCCCGAAGCCACTGCTGGATGGAATCCGGCAAAGTCGTGCGCATGCTTTCTTCCATATTGACGGTTTCTGATGCAGTGGAATCTTCACGAAGCCGGGCAATGATATCGCTGCGCGAGACGAGACCGATTAATGCACCGCGGTGATCAATAATGGGAAGCCGGCCAACGTTATGGTGGACCATCTGCTGCTGCAGTTCTTCAAACCGGTGATAGGGGGAGGCGGTATGAAGGTTGGAGCTCATGTAGCCTTTGACAGGGGCGTGCCCGAGCTGATGGTGCATGGCTTTATCAATGTCGCGCCGGGAAATAATGCCGACTAATTCATACTGGTCGTTTACTACCGGAAAGCCGCTGTGGCCGTAACGGAGAACCATATCTTCCGCTTCCCTGATTGTCGTTTCCGGCTTCAGTGTTTTTACCGGCCGGCTCATCAGCTCTTCAGCCGTAATGGAGCGGCCGACTGCAGATTGAAGCTGTGATTTGATCTGGTCGTAAACGTCGTCGAGCAGTTGATCCTTGATAGTGGCCGACCCGGCCCGGGAATGCCCGCCTCCGCCGAACGGGGCTAAAATGTCCGGGAGGTGAATGCGGTCGGTGGCCGAGCGCCCGATAACAAATATTTTGCCCTGTGCTCTGGTTAAAGTAATGACAGCGCTCGCACCGGTCGTTTCTATTAAATTGGAGGTAACGGTGTTCAAGCCGCCGATATGCTTGTCGCCGGAATCAAATTTTGTAATCAACAGCTGAAGCCCTTCGCGCTCAATGACCTCTGCTGCCCCAAGGTAGGCTCGCAGAGCATACTGCTGATCCGGAGAAAGCGACTCCTCCATGTATTGGCCGACGGTATCTAAATTCATGCCCTGCTCCATTAAAAATACAGCAGCCTGCAGATCCCGAAGCGTTGTACTCGGATAAACGAGCGACCCGGTATCAGTGTAAAGCCCGAGAGCAAAAAGGGTAGCTTCGACCGGAGTAAGGGAAAGCTGGCGCTGCATCAATTCTTCAATGAGGATAGTGACAGCGGCGCCTGTTGGTTCAATTCGGGCATCAATGGCCGCTTCTGTGGAATCAGGCGCTACCTTATTTGTATGGTGATCATAAATGATCCAGTACGGAGCCGCGGAAAAGGTAAGGCCGTCCCTGGCCCGATCCGGCTCGGAGACGTCGGTTAAAATCACAGTATGCAAATTATCCCAATCGATATGCCGGGAAGAAACAAACGGAAATTCATCCTTGAAAAGAGCGAGGTACTCGTTGACTTCCTCGGACTGGTCGTCCTGCAAAACGAGGCGGGCCTCAGGATAAAGTCTGGAAGCAGCTACAGCAGAAGCGAGGGCGTCAAAGTCCATATGGCGGTGCGTTAAAATTACATCCATGGCAGCTGCCTCCTTAGTCATTATTTTTCACATGCATTAAATGGTTGTGGAAGTGATTGAGGGCCATAGTGAGAATGGCTTCGGGGCGCGTCTGATCGGCCTCCATGTTCACTTCATCAAAATACCGGGTGATATCTTCAAGCTGGTCTTTCTGTTCTTTGTATAAGTGCACCTGCAGAACCCGGGTTTCGTTCGCAAGCTCCCGGGTAAGCTGATTGATTGAATGCTGCAGCTGTTCAGACTCCTTCAGCAGTTCACGCAGCTGTTTTTGCTTTTCTTCTCGTACAGTCACTTGCGACCCTCCATGTGCTGGATGTGTTTTCCCTATACTAATACCCGGGAAGAAAAAAATAAAAGCTCCCGACTTGGGAGCTCCTACCGTTTTTTTCGTTCAAGCCCCATGGCACGCTCTGCTTTTGCGAGCATTTTTGAGGAAGCCTGACGGGCTGTTTCTGCGCCTTTGTCCAGGATGTCATCGAGTTCTGAAGAGTTCATCAGCTCCGAATGGCGCTCCTGAAGTGGTACGAGAATATCAGCAACGGCGGCACCGGTTTCTTCTTTAAGAGAGCCGTAGCTTTCTTGGCTGAGCTTTTGTTCTGCCTCTTCGATACTGATGTTTTTAGAAATGGCGTAAATTGTGAGGAGGTTGCTTACTCCAGGTTTGCTTTCAGGATCGTAGCGGATCTCGCGTCCGGAATCAGTCACAGCGCTCTTCATCTTCTTCATGATCGTCTTTTCATCATCAAGCATGGAAATAAAAGCCTTTTGATTGGAGTCGGATTTGCTCATTTTTTTCTCTGGATTTTGAAGAGACATAATCCGTGCTCCGCTGCCCGCTATTTTTGTTTCCGGGACGTTGAATATATCGTTGTACTGTTGATTAAACCGCTCCGCGAGCGTCCGCGTCAGTTCAAGGTGCTGCTTCTGGTCTTCTCCGACAGGAACAATATCTGTGCCATATAAAAGGATGTCCGCAGCCATCAGCGGCGGGTAAGTCAAAAGAGCACCGGGAACACCGGAGCGGCCCTCTGCCTTGTCTTTAAACTGGGTCATGCGCTCAAGCTCCCCAATATAGGCAATGCATTGCAGCATCCAGCCAAGCTGGGCGTGAGCAGGAACCTCCGATTGAACAAAAATAGTTGCTTTTTCCGGATCAAGTCCGGCAGCGATGTATAAAGCCGCGAGACTCCGGGTGTTGTGCTGAAGCTCCTGCTTATTTTGAGGCACTGTAATAGCGTGCTGGTTCACGATACAAAAAAAGCTTCGGTAGTCTTTCTGTAAATCCACAAAGTGTTTTATCGCCCCTAAATAGTTACCGATGGTGGGCGTGCCGCTCGGCTGAACACCGGAAAAAACGGTTTTCATAAGTATACATCCTTTCGTTGTCAAAAACTTATTTCTGCCGGCTTTTATACTTAAGGACTAGCACGGCGGCCCATTCAAGCACGAGTAAGATAAAAAGCAGAAGTCCCGGCCAGGAGGGGAAGTCTGACAATCTCACCTGAAGGACAAGTGCTGCTGCCCACAAGAAAGCTGTAACGGCCATCCAAAAACGTATCTGATCTGTCATAGCTTCATCACCACTCTGACCCGAGACCAATAAAAGTTAAATAGGAAGCAATAAAATAAACGACGACAAGAGTGATGGAGGGCCAAAGATAAATGGCCGGTGTTTTTCGTTTACTGCCCCGGAGAACAGCGTAAAATACTATGGCTGCGAGCAGCGTAATGCCGAGAGAAGTCACCAGATTCGTCCGGCTTGCTGCGGAAATGATCGGTTCGCCTCTATAGAAAATATCGCTCAGGGCAAGCAGAGTCAAATTGAAGAGGTTGCTGCCCAAAATGGACCCCAGGGCCAGATTATAGTTTCTCAGCTTCATTGCTACAAAAACAGAAACGGCTTCGGGGAGGGACGTCGAAGCAGCGATTAAAAAACTTCCGATAAAGCTCGAGCCGAGTCCGGTGATAACAGCGATCCTGTCACCGGTGGTAGTTAGAACAGTACCGGCAGCGAGCGTAAATAAAGCAGCGATTATAAATCCCGTACCGGCCTGGCGCAATGAGAGATCGGGCTTTGGCACGTCCTGTTCTTCTTCGTCAGGAATCACGCCTTCGTTCTGGCGGTTTGCCCAGACAATTCCTACCGCATAGAATACCAGAAGGATAAGCGCATCAACACCGACGCCAAAAACGCTCCAGGAAAGCTGGAGGAGAAAAGCCGCCCCCGTGACAAAAGCAAGCACGGCTCCCAGCCCGGCAGTATATGTATGACCAGGGGAGACGCGGTTGAACAGCTGCTTGCGTCGATAAAAAATATCGAATACAGCAATGATAAGAATGTTAAATAAATTACTCCCAAGCACGTTGCCCACTGCAATGTCCGGGTTATCCAAAAACACAGCCGTTAAGCTGGTGGTAACTTCGGGCAGGGAAGTGGCCCCGGCCAACAAAAGGGTGCCGACCATCATACCGCCAAGCGAAGATTTTTCACTAATGATGTCAGAGTATGAAGACAGCTTGGTGGCTGCGATAACTGTAACGACAGCTGCCAAAAGAAAGAATAAAAAGACCAACGATGGTGTCCCCTCTCACAAACGATAATTTCAGCATAAAACGCTTTAGAACAGGGTTAGTGTATCGTAACTTACCCCGAAGGTCAAAAGGAAGCCGTGTGAAAACCCCTTCATCTATGTAAATATTGGATAACAACGACTATAATAAAGTAGAAAGAATTCAAAGGAGGGCTATAATGAAGATATTTGCCGTATTTCTTACAATGAAGGATGAAGAAAAATCACAAAAGTTCCGCTCGCAGCACTTGAAATTTCTCGAGGATGAAGAACTGAACGGAAATGTGATTGCTTATGGACGGTTTGTCGATGGTACCGGCGGCTTAATCATGTACCGCGGAGAAGAAGAGGAAGCCGTCCGGGAAATTGTAGAACAGGATCCTTACATACAGCTTGGTGCCCGGGATTATCATATGCATGAGTGGGATATGAAATCACATGTCTGGACGAAGGGAGAATAATACTTATGAAAAAAGCTGCTTTCATCGGACTTGGAAACATGGGCATGCCAATGGCTGTGAATATTTTGAATAAAGGATTTGACGTCTACGGGATTAATAAAGGAAATGAAAAGGAAGACCGCTTTCAGGAAGCAGGAGGTACTGTCGGTATTACACCGGGAGAGGCAGCTGGACAGATGGATATCGTTATGACCTGCCTGCCGAAGCCAGAGCATGTAGAAGAAATGATGCTCGGTGAAAACGGCGTTATTACAAATGCCTCACCAGGACTTCTTGTAATTGATTTCAGTACCGTGTCTGCAGAGCTTCATGAAAAGATTGAAGCAGAGGCAGCGCAAAAGGGTGTAGACTATCTGGATGCTCCGGTTAGCGGGGGAACGACAGGAGCAGAAGCTGGAACACTTGCTGTGATGGTTGGCGGAAGCAAAGAGGCCTTTGAAAAAGCCAGACCGATTTTTGAAGCGGTAGGAAAAAATATTACGTATGCCGGCAGTATTGGCAAAGGTACGAAGGTGAAGTTGATTAATCAGTATATGGTGGGCATGCATACTGCAGCGGTAAGCGAAGGATTAACGATGGCGGAAAAAGCAGGAGTTGATCTGGAAATGCTTCATTCCGTTATCACAAATAGTATGGGGCAGAGCAAAATCTACGACCGGCACTATACGGAATTCATTCAGGAAAACAAAGAGGAACCCGGATTTGCTCTGGAACTGCTTTTAAAGGATCTTGGCCTGGCTAATGAAATGAGTAATCGTGTAGGAGTAATTCCAAAGGCAGGAAAGGAAGTTTTATCCTTATTCGAAGAGGCGGATCGCGAAGGTTTTGGAGAAAAAGACATGAGCAGCCTTTTTTACTACGTGAAAAACAATAAAAAATAAAAAATATGTAGACACGGAACCTGCCTTCCTTCATGAAGGCGGGTTCTTTACGTTTTACGAATGCATAGTTTCAGCAACGGCCTGCTCAACGCGTTCGTCGAGGGAATGCAGTCGGGTGAATGCATCTTCATCAGTAATTGTCCGGTAGTGATGGCGTCCGGATGGCTCTTCATCGAGTTCATCTGCATCGGCAACTACCTGCTGCAGCGGCGTTCGCTGAATATTGGC
The DNA here is from genome assembly GCF_056034345.1 of Marinococcus sp. LNSP9103-4. NCBI lineage: Bacteria > Bacillati > Bacillota > Bacilli > Caryophanales > Bacillaceae > Marinococcus > Marinococcus sp. LNSP9103-4. The sequence continues at coordinate 180,451 of NZ_JBQLIA010000003.1, forward strand.
AGCCGGGAGATACGAATCAGTATGAAGTAAAACAGCCATACTGACTTCCTTTGCCCGCGAAGGTTCTTCGCCGAGCCGGATTAAGAGCTTGTGCGCCCGTTCTGCTCCTTTGATAGCGTGAATATCGTTCGTCTGATATTCTTCGAAGTCCCATTTTCCGTTTTTGTAAAAAAGATAATGGCCCATATCGTGCAGAAAACCGGCTTTTACTGCTAAATCAACATCCACATTTCGTTCTCTGGCAAGCTCTAATGCTATATCAGCCACGCGGATGGCATGGGCAAGTCCGGAACGGCGGACATATTTTTGAGTAATAGGGTGTTTGTAAATATCAATCATCGTCACTCTGCTCATTGGTGCTCCTCCTTTATAGATTATTTTGCAAAAGGGGCCCCGGCCAATAAAGGCTGAGGACCCTGTGAAAGTCTCGCAATTTTTAAAGATATTTTTAACATTATAATAACTATGCGACTGGAATGCAAGGGAAATGAAAGATTAACTAACATTCAATTATCATTTTGAATATAAATATTAATTAATAAAAAAATAGCGGAAAATAAAAAATATGGTTGGTAATATGTGTATTTAAACGTATAATTAAACTAAGAAAAATATTCCATTAAATAGTGACTATTAGAGTGTATTTTTTACAAAAAACAATGAAGGCAGGGACAATATGAAAAAAAAGTTGGGTATTTGGGCCTTAACTGCTGCATTGACTGCTACATCGGGATTAACTGCAGCGGAGGCGAACGCGGAAGAAGGAAACGGGAACGATCTGGCATCAATGACGACTGGTGGACATACATTAACGCTTGAAGGCAGCATGCCGCGATTTACATATGATTCCGGTCTTAATTTCAGCTATCCAGAGGAAGGAGTCAAAGGGATATATGTTACTGGTCACTCGGCCGGAGGCGACAGAATGGATAAATTAATTGACCTCATTGATTCGACGGAATTGAACGCTATGGTAATAGATATTAAAGATGATCACGGCAACTTAACATTCAATGTACCGGAAGGATCAAATCTGCCTGATATAGGAAAAAATATGATCAAGGATCCCGAAGCGCTAATGAAAAAATTGGAAGAACACGATATATACCCAATCGCACGCATTACAGCTTTTAAAGATAATGTACTTGCCAAAAAGCATCCGGAATACTCCTACCAGACAAGTAACGGGGATACATGGTCGAATGGAAGCGGTCATATGTTTACAAACCCGTTTATGAAAGAAGTATGGGATTACAATCTTCAAATAGCGGAAGAAGCAGCCAGGCTCGGCTTCCAGGACATCCAGTTCGATTATATCCGGTTCCCTGAAGGATTTGAAACGAGAGATGACCAGCTCACTTATTCCACAGGGGACTATGACAGCGGTGACGACAACGTGCAGGAAAGAGTAGATGCTGTTACGGATTTTGTCGCCTACTCTGAAGAGACGCTTCAAACAAAATACAATGTAAATGTATCGGCGGATATCTTCGGCTATTCTGCGACTCAGGAACGGGCCCCGGGCATCGGACAGGACTTTCGGTTAATCTCTGAAAATGTAGATGTCATCAGCTCCATGATTTACCCAAGCCATTGGGGAAGCGGTTATTTTAATATCGATAAGCCGGATACAAAGCCGTACGAGGTTATCGATGCTTATGCGAAGGCAGAGATGAAGATTTTATCGGATCTTGATGAACAACCGATAACCCGGCCCTGGATTCAGGACTTTACAGCAAGCTATTTAGGAAGCGGTAATTATCTGCAGTACGGAAGCACCGAAGTGGAGGCGCAGATTCAGGCGCTGCAGGATAATGGTATTGAAGAGTATCTGCTGTGGGACGCCCAGAACTCTTATTCCAAAGGTACAGATTATACGCCGTAAAAAAACAAAACCAAAGGAGCGGGAGTCAAAAACCGCTCCTTTTTGCTGTATGCAAAGCTGAGAAAGAGCAAATGCAACCACAACCCTCCGGGAAGTCAATATCCCGTAAAAAGCGCGCTTAAGCGTCTTAAATAAGTACTGAAGGCACTTACTATATACAGAATTTCGCGTTATAATATATGTAACACAAATTTGGGGGTCATTATGTCTAAACTAAACTGGTACGAAAAATTGAACCAATACTTTCCAGTTGAAGAAATGAAATCGAAAAAACACATGGAAGTGCTGCTGGATGAAAAAGGTGATATTTACCATAAAGATGAAGGACCTCTTCATGTTATGATGTATGTAGAGACAGAGGAATTTGTTTTTATCGATTATTTGTTGGTATCGAAAGAAGCAAGAGGGGAAGGACTCGGTCAGAAATTACTTGATAGCCTGAAAAGTAAGAATAAACCGATTATTCTGGAAGTGGAGCCTCTCGATTATGAAGAGAGTGATACAACAAAACGGTTCCGTTTTTATGAAAGAGCCGGCTTTCGTCAGGCGAAATCCATTGGCTACAGCAGAATCTCTCTGGCAACCAATGAAGTGAATACGCTCGAAATTTTATATTGGTCGCCGGACGATGCGTCGGAAGAAGTTATCTATGAAAAAATGAAGCATACGTATAAAAACATTCATACGTATAAAGACGAAGAGATCTACGGAAAAGCCTATCAGGACGTTACGGAAGTTCTTACGTATGATGACAAAGACGAATTGAAGAACGCTTAGAAAGGAGGGCGAAGAGGTTATGAAAAACGCAGTTGCAAAAAAACGCAGGAAAATGAAAAGAGAAGTACTCCGGGACATGCTTAAAAAAAACCTCAAGGGCCTGAATAAAGAAAAATCGCCCGAAAAGGGCGTTCCGACTCCTTCAAGACACTCCGCTTAATACATTGCATGCGCAGTTCAGATGGGCTGCGCTTTTTTATGCTGGAAGGTTTAAAAGTTAAATTAAGGTGGAACACTCTAACCTGTGAAGAAAAATTGGAGGGTTCCTGATGCAAACACATCAATTGTACATTAACGGAGAATACGTAAACGCTTCTAGTGATGAATATATTGAAATTGAAAATCCGGCAACGGAAGAAACTATTTCACGAACGGTAAAAGCGACAAAAGAGGACGTGGATAAAGCTGTTGCTGCCGCCTCTGCTGCTCAAAAAGGGTGGGAGCTGACACCAAATATCGAACGCGGAAAAATTGTCCGTGCTCTCGGAGATAAAATTGAAGAAAACAGAGACCGGTTTATTGACCTTCTTCAAGAAGAGCAAGGAAAAGATTACGGATTGGCGAGCGGTGAAGTGGATCTTGCCATTGACTATTTCCGCTACATGTCCGAATGGGCAAGAAGAATAGAAGGAGAAATTCTGCCAAGTGACCGGGAAAATGAGAATATTTTCATTTACAAAAAACCTATCGGCGTTGTAGGCGGTATTGTGCCATGGAATTTTCCCGTGTTTATCCTGGCCAGAAAAGTAGCAACAGCTCTTGTCACCGGCTGTACGATTGTGCTGAAGCCAAGCCAGCAGACACCAAATACAGCTGTTGAATTCACAAAGCTCATCGATGAAATGGATGAAGTACCAAAAGGGGTTTATAACCTGATTACAGGTACAGGTTCAGAAATAGGAAACGCTCTGGCTTCGCATGAAGATGTAGATATGGTAACAATGACTGGCAGCGTAACTGCGGGAACAAAAGTTATGGAAGCTGCGGCGCAGAACATTACAAAAGTTAATCTCGAACTCGGCGGAAAAGCACCGGCTATTGTAACAGCGAACGCAGATATTGATACTGCGGTGAAGCATATTACAACCTCCAGACTTGCCAATAATGGCCAGGCCTGTACGAACGCAGAGCGGGTGTATGTGCATGAAAGTATTGCTGAAGAATTCACCAAACGACTGCAGGAAGCATTTGAACAAAAAACAATGGGCGATCCGCGCGCATCCAAAAATGCTGACGTTGGCCCTCTTGTAAGCAAAGACCGCCTCGATGAAGTGCATGCGATGGTGGAAAATGCTAAAAAAGACGGAGCGAAGGTAGTAGCTGGTGGTGAACCAGGCGATCAGAATAATGGTTATTTTTACAAACCAACAGTAATCAGCAACGCCCGGCATGAGATGGAAATTATGCAGGAAGAAATATTTGGTCCGGTTATTCCTATCGATACGTTCCAAACGCTTGATGAAGCAATAGAGAAAGGCAACGATACCGTATTCGGTCTTTCTTCCTCCGTTTACAGTGAAGATATGAACGAAATTATGAGAGTGGTAAACGAACTGCGCTTTGGCGAAACGTACGTTAATCGGGAGAATTTCGAAGCTGTGCAGGGCTATCACGCCGGTTTCCGGAAATCCGGACTTGGCGGCGCCGATGGCAAGCACGGAGTGGAAGACTTTTTAGCCACTCACGTTGTTTATATGCAGTACAATAACGAAAAAAATTAAAGAAATTTGGCTGGAGGGTGAACCTCCAGCCATTTTCTAACGTATACATAATAAGGGCGGAAACAATTATATGAGTTGTTGAAAAACAAAGCAGGTAATTGAGAATCGTTCATTTAATGTAAAAAGTGAACAGTTTAAATGAATTGTCACAAAACGTTAACAAATTGTGCGCTCAGAAAGTTTCAAAACCATGATGAAGAGGAATAAATAAAGTATTGTTGAATTAAAGTCCAAAAGTACAATCATTCACAAACCAGTTAAAACCTCTTTTCAAATTAGAATAATTATTGTATAATAATCTTGTGACTAAAAAGCAGAGAATATTATACGTTGTTTTCGCCCATTTTACTCCCATAGTTGGGGAAGGAGAGATTTGTTAACATGGTGACATTGCTTACATCTCCAAGTTGTACATCCTGTCGGAAAGCGAAAGCATGGTTGGACGAACATGAGATTGCTTATAATGAAAGAAACATTTTTGCGGAGCCATTAACAGTGGATGAAGTAAAAGAGATTGTGCGTCTAACGGAGGACGGCACTGATGAAATCGTTTCCCGTCGTTCGAAGGTGTTTCAGGAATTAGACGTGGAAATGGAAAACCTTCCACTGCAGCGCCTGTTCCAATTAATCAGCGAACATCCCGGTCTATTAAGACGGCCGATCATTTATGATGATAAACGTTTACAGGTGGGCTACAATGAAGCTGAAATTCGTCGTTTCCTTCCAAGAAAAGTTCGTACTTTTAACTTGATGGAAGCGCAAAAAATGGTAAACTAAAAAGAAAGAAAAATTTCGGCGCCGGTCGGAATTTTTCTTCTTTTTATAATTACGCTTTGTTTTGCTAAAATGAGTTTCTTTCCTTGACATGAGTGTGATTTTATCTGAAAATATAAAACCAAACCAGTGTTAAATTATTGATGCTCCGCTCCCTCAACGAACGTTGCATCCTGGGATGAGCACAACTCACAAAGGGTCCTGTACAGTGCTATGATTAAAAGGATTACTATATGTTATTGTTAGGGTATAGTATTTCATAGTAAGTAGAAGACCGACCCTAGCTTGAGGAGGGAGAAAAATAGTGGAAATCGAAAGAATCAACGAGTCGACAGTGAAGTTTTACATTACGTACACGGATATCGAAGACCGTGGTTTCGACCGGGATGAGATTTGGTATAACCGTGAACGTGGAGAAGAATTATTCTTTGATATGATCAACGAAGCTCACGACTTAGAAAACTTTGAAATAGAAGGACCTTTATGGATTCAGGTACAGGCACTCGATCAGGGCATGGAAATCGTAGTTACCAGAGGACAGGTTACCGATGGAAATGTGAAGCTGGAAATTCCGGTATCAGAAAACAAAGAGGAACCTCCGGTGGACGATAACATTGTGGATATGCTTGATGAACAATACCGTTCGTCCAAATCAGACAGAAATGGCTCACTTGAGTCGGAAGACCTGGAAATTGTTATTTCCTTCCAGGATATGGAAGACTTAATCAGTTTGAGTAAGGCCTTCCATGTATCGGATGTCCACAACGAAGTATACTTCTTTGAAAATCGGTATTATCTTTATTTAGTATTTGATCAGCGTTATACAGAGGATGAACAGGACAACATGGTAAGTCATGTGCTGGAGTACGGAAATGAATCTGACCTGTCCATTTTCCGTATACGTGAGTACGGTACGACAATTGCATCTGAATATGGTCTTCAAACCTTCAATGAAAACTTCTCATAAGTGTGTGTATCTCTAAAAGGCTGGCGTGTGACGCTAGCCTTTTTATTTTATAAAAAATCCCCGTATTACACCCCCTCCTGGAAAGGCTGATACTCATGTTTAATGCCCTCATTGCGAACGGCCGGGCGGTTTCAAGCCTGGATCCCACTATTTATCCCCCTTACTATTGCCCGGACTGCGGGCACGAAGTGCATCTGCGTAACAAATCAAATACCCGTCCTCATTTTGTTCACTCCCGGCGTGCAGACTGCCGCCTGCTTGGTGGAGAATCCGAAGAGCATACTGAAGGGAAAGCTCTGCTCGCCAGTTGGCTTAAAAAACAAAATCTTTCTCCCGTTATTGAGAAGCAGTTACCTGAGGAAGGAAGAAGGGCAGACGTATTCGTTCAGTGGAGAGGGCGAAACGTAGCACTCGAGATACAGAGGAGTGCGATTGATTCCCCGCAGCTTTTGACGAGAAGCCGAACATATACAGAAAAAGGAATCCTTCCACTTTGGTTTTTTGCTCCTAAATTAGTGCAACGAAAAAATGCCGGGCGCTGGTTTTGGAATGAAGCGGTGTGGTCTTCCATATTCTCCGGATATTTTAATGCAGTACCTGTGCTGATGCCATCCTCCCGGGAGCTTTTAATCGTGCAGCCATTATTTGAAGCTTCGCCCAAGCGTATCGTAGCCCATGCCTTAAGATTGCCGGTAGCCGACATAAAGCTGGATTATTTTTTCGCCCCTGCACAGCTGTCATTCAGCTTTATTGATAAAATACTGGCGCATAAAAATAGTTGGCGCTTTTCGTCTTATCAATTTTCCGGGTGCGAAAAGTATTGGGACAGCCTGGAGATATATACCCGGCACCTCTCTCATATTAGTAGGCATCCTGCGGACCTGGGCTGGCCGACGCCGTATTGTTACGTTTTCCGCGGACCGCCGCTCTTGTGGCAGACCCTGCTGTTTTACCGGATTATTCGCCAAAAAAGTGATACATTAAACAATATTTTAATTTTAGTGCAAAAAGATCCACTGATTGCTCCGTTAATACGTTCTGGTCTGCGTGCAGAGGTTTACCTGCGTCAGGCAGTCTGGCATTTTTTGCAGTGGCTGAAGGTTCGGAAGACGGTTTATTTTCATCACGGGCACTGGTATTTGAAGAAAGATCTGCTGCCTGAAGCATTGGCGGAAACGGGATGGTCGCAGGATCAAAGCATCGCTGGAATATTTACGGCTTATATCAAAAAGCTTGAAGCAGAAAAACGATTCATTGGAACAACTGGAAATAGTTCGATACAATAGGAGAGAAAGATAAAGGGAGGTGCGTTCCATTGAGTTCATCTGCTGTAGAACAACTGCCAAAACGCGAAGAAATCAGTGAACAGTATAAATGGAATTTAGAGGATATTTTTTCAAGCAATGAAGAATGGGAAGAAGAATTTAAACACATTCAAAGTATGATTCCGGCAATCGAGTCATATAAAGGGCGCCTCGGAGATTCGGGTCATATGCTGTATGAAGCCCTGCAGCAGCAGGATAAAATTACAGAGCGGTTCAGCCGTTTATTTGTTTATGCGCATATGCGTTATGATCAGAATACAAACGAATCGCTGTATCAGGGAATGGAGGACCGTGCAAGAAGACTGGCCAGCCAGCTCGGACAGGCAACGGCTTTTCTCGTGCCTGAAATCCTGACTATTCCTGAAAAAACGATTAAAGCATTTTATGAGGAAGAGCCGGAGCTCCGGTTATACGAACACGCCCTTGATGCGATCAATAAAGAACGTCCGCATGTTTTGACAGAATCAGAAGAAGCACTGCTCGCCCAGGCTTCTGAAGTGATGGCTGTGCCGGGCAACACTTTTGGAATGCTCAATAATGCTGATCTGGAGTTTCCGTCCATAAAGGATGAGAACGGAAATGATGCCCAGGTGACCCACGGGCGTCTGCTTAACTTTTTGGAAAGTGACAACCGTCGTGTGCGGGAAGAAGCTTTTAAGGCTGTCTACAGCACATACAGCAGGTTTAAAAATACCATTTCAAGCACGCTTGGCGGACAGGTGAAAAAGAATACGTTTAATGCAAGTATTCGTAAGTACCGTTCAGCCAGAGAAGCTGCGCTAAGCAATAATCATATTCCGGAAAAGGTTTATGACCAGCTTGTTTCGACCGTTCATGATTACCTGCCGCTGCTCCACCGTTACGTAAAGCTGCGTAAGCAGGTGCTTGAACTTGATGAGATTCATAACTATGACCTGTATACCCCGCTTGTTAAAGATATTGATATGAAAATGACGTACGAGGAAGCAAAAGAAACCGTTCTCGAAGCACTGCAGCCGCTGGGAAAAGAATATACAGAAACGATTGCCGGCGGATTTGAAAAAGGCTGGGTGGACGTTTATGAAAACGTTGGGAAACGGAGTGGAGCCTATTCCTCCGGGGCATATGGAACAATGCCATACATTTTGATGAACTGGCAGGACAGTATAAACAATGTGTATACGCTGGCCCATGAACTCGGGCATTCAATGCACAGCTATCTGACTCATCAAAATCAGCCGTACCCTTATGCTGATTACACCATCTTCGTGGCGGAGGTAGCTTCTACTGTCAATGAAGCACTGCTTACCCGTCATTTACTGACAAAAACGACAAGCAAAACAGAAAAAGCGTATTTATTGAATCAGTACCTCGAAGGCTTCCGGGGCACGGTTTTCCGCCAGACGATGTTTGCTGAGTTTGAACAGTTAATTCATGAAAAGGCAGAAGCAGGGGAAGCACTGACTCCGGATCTGCTGAATGCTCTTTATTATGAGTTGAATGAACAGTATTTCGGGCCTCATATGACACTCGATGATGATATTGCGCTGGAATGGGCAAGAATCCCTCATTTTTATATGAACTTTTATGTATATCAGTATGCCACCGGCTACAGCGCTGCTGCTGCTTTGTCCCAACAGATCACAGAGGAAGGGGAGCCTGCAGTGGAGCGCTACCTGCAGTTTCTGAAATCCGGCAGTTCGGATTATCCAATCGAGGTTCTGAAAAAAGCAGGGGTCGATATGACTACCTCCAAGCCGATTGAACTGGCCATGAAGTCGTTTGAAGATACCTTGAATGAACTGGAAGAACTGCTGCTTCAATAAAAAAATCCGCGGAGATGTAAAGCATCTCCGCGGATTTTTATTTTTTTAGGTAAAGGAAGGTACATACTCCCAGTAGGCCCCATTCTTTAGTGGGACATGCTTCATCTTTCTCATCAGCAGAAGCTGCTTCAGCTGCTTTTCAGCCTCTTTTTCACTCCAGTCGAATACAACAGAAACTTCTTTCGTCGTAATTCGCGGATAGCGGGAGAGAAACTTTTCAAGCGTTAATGAGTGAGAAGGCTCCGGCACATGTCCTAGCATGTCGGAGAGGATTTCTTCGTAAACCTGGTAGGGATACAGCCCGGAAACCTTCAGTCCTCCATCCTCAACATGATCGTTAAAGAAAACGAATGTTGGCGCCTGATCGACCTCCATTTCACGGGAGGTCCTGATATCACAATTCAGGGCTTTCCGGGTACAGGCAGAATGTATATCGCGCTGAAATTCTTCAATGTCCAGTCCGGTCGCTTCCGCGATCTGGACAAGCGTTTGTTCCGTGGAGATGTCCCGGCCGTGCAGAAATAAATTCTCTCTGATATTCCGAAAAAAAACCGAAGCCAGCTGCTTTCCCTGCATTTCCGCTGCTTTCATGGCTAGTGCAGGAATGTAGGCAGAAGGAGCAGAGTGCTTCAGCCACACGCTTCCATCTGCCGGCATGCCGGTCCGGGTGGCCACTTCCTCATAAAACAGGGCCATTTCTTTTTTCATCTCTTCTTTCACTGGCTTTTGTGTCTCTTCACTCCAGCATTCAATGTTTGAAGTGAGCAGAAGCTTTGGCGTGAAATAGTGGCCGTATTCAATGAGCAGCTTTTTTAATACAGGTTCAAATGCCCAGCACTCCGGACACAATGGATCCATAAAAATATATAATTCAAGCGGCTTTTTCGATAAATGTGTGTCGGTAGACTGCGGCAGACTGCAGGAACCGGAACTGTCATCACAAAAAGAAAAATGCTCGTTGCCCATGACCAGTTCACGCTCCTTTCGTTATGAATTTTCTTCGGTAGTATTTATCATGTGCTGTGCTGTCACCACAAGCCGCTGAAACATTTCCTGTCTAACGTCATTGTCGAGGTTGATTTCTTCCATCGCTTCATCCATGCATAACAGCCAGGCTTTCGCTCGTGTTTTCGTAATTGGAAACGGGAGATGGCGGGCCCGCAGACGTGGGTGGCCGTGTTCTTCTGTATACAAAGGCGGACCGCCTAAAAATTGTGTCATAAACTGCTTTTGTTTACGGGCGGTTTCTGTAAGGTCCTCCGGAAAAATAGGAGCCAAATCCGGATGATCGCCAACCTTTCTGTAAAACGTATCAATAAGTTCAGAAAGTTTTTCTTCGCCAAGCTTATCAAAGCTGGATTTAAAACCTGTCATTGTAAACCTCCGGAACAACGTTTTAACGTTTATGCTTACAAAGACAGAGCAATAGCGCCAAACGCAATTATTATATTTCAGTTTTTATTCTAGCAATGAGACCCGGCAACCGCAAATATTTTGAATGGCAAATGGCTGCCGGGGCAAAAAAACAACCCCGAAGACGGGATTGTTTTTTCAGGCTATACAAGATCCTGATAGTTGGCAAGCACATTTGGTACGTATTTTTGGGTTTCTTTAAACGGTGGAATACCATCATATTTATCAACATTACCCGGGCCGGCATTATAAGCGGCAAGGGCAAGCGTTTTATTGCCATTGTATTTATCGAGCATGTCTCTTAAATAGCGAATACCTCCGTCAAGGTTTTGTTCAGGGTCCATCGGGTCTTTTACTTTCAGCATAGAAGCAGTGCCCGGCATCAGCTGCATCAGCCCCATAGCGCCCGCATGGCTTTTAGCGTTTGGATTAAAGCCGGATTCCTGCTTTACCAGTGCGCGGACAAGTTTACTGTCTACCCCGTATTTTTCCGATAAACGCTCAATCGTCTGCACAACGCCCGAACCTGAAGTCTGTTTAGATGAAGAAGGATTTTCAGAGGCAGCAGCGGTTTCCTTTTTTACTTCCTTTGCGGCAGACTCAGCCGGATTACTGGATGCTTCGTCACCCAAATGACTGAAATAGCTGCTTGCGCTCACCGGGTTTAAGAACAACGAAGAAGAGACCGGACTGAAGCCGCTGCTGTTCTGTTCGGCCATGATAGCCTGGGTTGATTTCAAAGAATCGTATAAAAAAGAACCGAAACGGCCGGCAGCAGAAGCTGTCTGCGAAGGAACGGACGGCTGGCTGCTTCCGGCAGCTGCATTGGTTGAAGATGGGAAAAGAGAGGAAGAAATCGTCAAAAAAATTCACCCCACTAATAAAATTCAGATAAGAAAAATATACCAGTATTTCAAATGAAGAACAATGCGCGGATGTTACTGTTTTTAATCCTGCTGCCGGCTGCGTTGGAAAAGTCGTTCAATTTTGTTCGGTGTGCTGCGGAGAGGAAATTGATGTTTGTCTGCCAGTTCATTCATCCAGGCATAAACCTCTTTTTCACTCGGTCCTTCTATTTCGAGCTCATAATCTGTGATCCCTAAATAATGACTCCGGTCAAAAAAGATTTCTCCTGTACGAAAGGTCTGGGAGGCCCGGTAGGTGGTCAGTGTGCCTACACTTTCAACGCGCACGGAACCAATCAGTGCCTGAAGACGTCCGGAGACGTCACCGGCAGGCAGTGTTCCGGCTGTGATAGCCTCCTGAGCCTCCTGTGCTGTGACAGTCTGATTCCATTCAGTGAGTCCTTCCGGAGCCGGCTCTTTCAATGTCAGGGTGTATGAGTCGCCCCGCTCGCGTATACGCAAAGCGGATTTGCGGGAACGAAGGTCGAAGCTGTCAGTATCAAAATATGTATTTTTTTGCGAAGAAAAATCATTTTCCTGAATCGCGAAGTCAGCTGTAAGAGAGGCAAACTCCTGCTCCGTCAAAAGGTTCTTCGCTTCAATTTCCTGTTCTTTCGCCACGGAGAATCATCCTTTCTAATACCGAATTACTGGAAAAACGCTATGCATTATCTTATCATATGGTTTGCGCTCTGTCTGTTTACATAAGTTATGATAAAATTAGATACAGATAAGAAACGTATACTTGCCCTGTTTTGGAGGAATTATGACATGCAGCATATATTGACTGTGAATCATTACGAAGAAGACAATGACTCATTAATGATGTATCCGGTGGAAGAATGGCCGGAAAAAGAATGGCAGAAATTAAGCGACGGCGGACAGATGCTCGCAGATTCCGATGCTCTCACGCTTGTTTATGTACTGGATATGGAGGACGAATTTGTGCAGCTCCGTATTCCAAAAAGAGTATGGCCCCTTTTGAAAAAGGCTTACGATAATGGAAAGCATGTCTATGTAAAAAGCGGAAGTGCCCTGCATTTAGAAAACTTTCATGAAGAAATTGAATATTTAATGGATAATGTGCCTGGAAACGGGAATTACGGTACTGAAATGGTATCTGCATTTGAAGAAGCATTCAACGTATAACCTCATAATAATGTAAATGAGTGGTGGTAAACCATGAGTAACTGGCAGACGTTTCTTTCGCCATACATGCAGGCGGTAGAGGAAATAAAGGTGAAATTAAAAGGATTAAGAGAGCAGTACCAGATGTCTTCACAGCACACTCCGATTGAGTTTGTTACCGGGAGGGTCAAGCCGGTAACGAGCATTCTTGATAAAGCCCAGCGCAAAGATATTCCGCTCGATGAAATCGACACGAAAATGCAGGACATTGCCGGTATTCGTATCGTCTGCCAATTTGTCGGTGACATTGATACCATTGTGGATTTGATGCGGACAAGACAGGATTTTGAGGTTTTGGAGGAGCGGGATTACATTAAGGAAAAAAAAGAGAGTGGCTACCGATCTTTTCACATGGTCGTTTCCTATCCTGTGCATACGATTGACGGCCGCAAAGACGTGCTTACAGAAATTCAGGTGCGGACAATGGCGATGAATTTCTGGGCGACTATTGAACATTCTTTAAACTACAAGTACAGCGGTGAAATTCCGGAGGATATTAAGCACCGGCTGCAGCGCGCTGCAGAAGCTGCATTTCAGCTCGATGAAGAAATGTCTAAAATAAAAGGCGAGGTGCGGGAAGCGCAGCGTATCTATATGCAAAATAGGGAAAGTGAGGGTCCAAATACATGAGTATCCCGTCCACCGATGAAAACATGCGATACAACGTTACGTCCCGCGGAGACGACACCTCCAACGAAATCAGGGACAAAGTGCTTTCCTATCTGAATGAATTCGGCCTGATCCATGACGAAGTCCATCCTGATATTGTGATCACTGTGGGGGGCGACGGCACGCTGCTGCAGGCGTTCCATCATTATTATGAATCACTTGAAGATGTATGCTTTGTAGGTATACATACCGGTCACCTCGGTTTTTATGCAGACTGGCAGCCGGAAGAAGTGGAAAAGCTGGTGATTCATCTTGCAAAAACGCCCTTCCAGGTAGTGGAGTACCCGCTGCTTGAAGTAATTGTCCGCTATAATGAACATACGAGGTTCGAACGGTACTTAGCCTTAAATGAATGCATGGTAAAAACGCTCGAAGGGTCTCTCGTATGCAATGTAGATATTAAAGGCGATCATTTTGAAACGTTTCGCGGAGACGGCCTATGTATTTCCACGCCTTCCGGAAGCACGGCGTATAACAAATCTCTGGGCGGGGCGATTCTGCACCCTTCCTTATCAAGTATTCAAATATCTGAAATGGCAAGCATTAATAACCGGGTTTACCGGACGATCGGCTCGCCTTTAATTCTGCCGCAGCACCATACCTGTCTTCTGCGCCCGGTGAATGATGTGGACATGCAGATTACTATTGACCATATCACTCTTGTCGACCAGGGGATTGAGTCCATTCAGTACCGGGTGGCAGAAGAAAAAGTGCGATTCGCCCGCTTCCGTCCGTTTCCTTTCTGGAAGCGCGTGAAAGAATCGTTTATCGGAGAATAAAAGGATGCGGACAATTACATGGAGCGTGCCTGCCGGGGCAGAAAACCTGGAGGTAAAAAGATTTTTGAGCCAGTACAAAGATGTCTCACGGAGAGTATGGAAAAAAGTAGATACACTCCCCATGTATATAAATGGGAAAGTAAGCCGGGGAAATGACCGGTTAAGCGCCGGGGATGAGCTGCAGATAAGCATCCCGTCAGGAACCGTTCCTGCTCATTTTAAAGAGTCCCAGGAGCAGCTGGAAGTGCTCTATGAAGATAAAGACGTTATAGTAATCAACAAGCCTGCGGGCCTGCCAACCATTCCCGGAAGAGCAGCAGGAGAGGAGTCACTGGCAGGGAGACTGGCTGGTTATCTGCGAAACAAGGGCATACAGTCTGCCATTCATCCTGTTTCAAGGCTCGACCGCGGAACAAGCGGTATCGTTCCTTTTGCCCGTCATGCATATGCCCACTCCCGCATGGAAAAACATATGAATGCCGGAGCGAAAGAGTATATCGGGATCGTTGAAGGCAGATGGCCGAGGGCATTCACGCGTATAGATATTCCGATCCGCCCGAGTACGACCAGTCTGGTGGAACAGGTGGCAGCACCGGACGGAAAAAGAGCTGTGACAACCGCAGAGGTGATTGAAATACTGCCTGAACACACAGTCTTAAAGTTTGGGCTGGAAACCGGCCGGACGCATCAGATCCGGGTGCATGCTTCTGCGTCCGGTTTTCCACTTGCCGGTGATACGCTGTATGGAAATAGAAATGAATACTTGAACAGGCAGGCATTGCACGCCTGCCGTCTGACTTTCTTTCATCCGGTACAGGAAACAATGATCAACATTACGGCTCCGCACCCTGAAGATATTAATGATTTTCTGGCTGCTCATCGGCTGAAGGTATTTAAGTGATCCGGCTGCAGCGGCAGAGTGGAAGGGACCTCAACGAATTCATGTTCCGGGTAACGGTAGGCGGTAAGCTTGTTTCCAAATGAACAGCCTGTATCAATATTTAAAGTCCGGCCGACGAGCCGGGCTTTCCATACAGGGGTGTGGCCGTAAATGATGAAAGGCCTGCCGCGGTAAGCGGGAGCCCAGTCTATACGCTCAGGTTCGCGCCTGGCGTTTAGCTTTGTCGGGCCGTACAAAACTACATTCCGGGTTCTGCGGTCCGTTCGGCCGATCAGACTTTCCTGCATGCCGCCATGGGAAGCAAGAGCGTTTCCGTTGTCGAACAGCTGGTACAGCGGTGCCTGCTCAAACAAGTCCATAAACTTCTGCTTTATCTCCTGCCGCTCACCCGGGAGAAGTGCTTCCCACTCCTGGATGGTTTTTTCAAGCCCGTGACCTACCTGGACCGGGCGCCCCAAAAACCAGCGGTACAGTTTGTCACAATGGTTTCCAGGCAGATACAGGGCGTTTCCGCTTTTAACCATTTGCTCTGTTATACGGATGACATCTATAGAATTTGGCCCGCGGTCTGTGATGTCGCCAACGATTACAAGCTGACGGCCGCCGGGGTGCATGTAATTTTGATTATGATCATAGCCGAGTACTGAAAGCATTTCGGTCATTTCGTACGCACAGCCGTGAATGTCGCTGATAAAGTCAAAGTGTCTGTTCACTCAGACCTCTCCCTTCTGAAAAAATATAACGGCTGTTGGACAGCCTGGCGGTTCAATGATATAAAGGTAAAGAAATTATTTGATATTGATACAATCATATCTAAAGGAGAGACAACGATGCAATTATCACTTGAAGGAAAAACATTTGTCGTGATGGGTGTTGCCAATAAAAGAAGCATAGCCTGGGGAGCAGCGGAAAGCCTGGCAGAGGCAGGAGCTGATTTAGTATTTACATACGGACAGCAGCGCACTGAAAAAAGTGTCAGAAAATTGGCGGATTCGCTGGATCAGAAAGAACCACTCGTCGTTCAGTGTGATGTCACCAACGACGAGCAGATCCGCGAATGCTTTGCAAAAATTAAAGAAGAAGCGGGAACCATTCACGGCGTCGTTCATTCCCTGGCTTATGCGAAAAGAGAAGAGCTCGAGGGCGAATACTTAAATGCTACGCGTGAAGGATTTTTACTGGCCCAGGAAATCAGTGCATATTCCTTCACTGCAGTTGCAAAGGCTGTAAAAGAGTTTGATTTAATGTCAGAAGGAGGCTCTTTTGTTACGATGAGCTACCTTGGGGCAGAGCGGATCGTGAAAAATTATAACGTCATGGGCGTAGCGAAAGCTTCTCTGGAGGCAAGTACGCGTTATTTGGCAAACGATTTGGGTGCAGACGACATTAGAGTCAATGCAATCTCGGCCGGTCCGATTCGTACGTTGGCAGCTAAAGGTGTTTCCGGTTTTAACGACACCATCAAGGCGATGGAGGAGCATGCCCCTCTGCGGCGTACAGTTACCCAAAAAGAGGTCGGGGACACCACTGCCTTTCTGATGAGCGGAATGTCGAGTGGAATTACAGGGGAAGTTATCCATGTCGACGGAGGCTATCACGCATACGGCATGTAAATCAGATCTGCAGGAACATGGTGGTGAAAGATGAAAGTAATTAAAGGGTTAAACAATAACGTTGTGATTGCAGAACACGAGGACTACGGGGAAGTTATTCTTACCGGGCGGGGCATCGGTTTTTCCAAGCGCCCGGGAGACCTCATTGATGCTGGAGCGCCGGAAAAGTTTTTCATATTGAAAAATGAAAATGAACAGACGCAGTACCGACAGTTAATCGAGCACATCGATGAGACGTTTATCGCCTGTATTACAGAAATTCTGCAGGTGCTTGAAGCAGAGTGGGCGGAAACGTTCGAAGAACACATTCATGTGGCGTTAACGGATCACCTCAGCTTTGCACTTGAGAGAACAAAAAAAGGTCTCACAATCAGCAACCCGTTTTTAAAAGAAACCCAGCTTGCTTATGAAAAAGAATACCGTGCGGCCGGATGGATCATTGATGAAATTGAACAATGGACAGGGGTGCGGCTTCCAGAAGAAGAAAAAGGGTTTATTGCCCTGCACCTGCACGGGGCAGTAACGAGAACACCGCTTGACCAGGTGAACGCTTATACGCGGCTTGTAAAAGATATGACAGTAATGGTGGAGCGGGCTCTCGATATTCAGCTGTCACCGGAAGATTTAGATCACCGCCGGCTGTTCCGTCATCTGCAGCAGGCTGTCGCAAGGGTAAGAAACGGTGAGTTCGAAGAGGCGTCTGAGCCATTAAAAAAAATGTTGCAGGCAGAGTACCCCTTCTGCTATAATTTGTCTTGGAAGCTCATACGAACGATGCAGCGTGCTTTGCAGACGACGATACCAGAAGGCGAAGCCGTTTATTTAACCATTCATCTGCAAAGGCTTTCATCGAAACGAAATAATTGATCTAGTGTTCCGTGTTACTGGTAAAGCAGGCATGAGAGAATGCTGATCGCGTTTGAACCAAAGGGAGAAGACCCAGCTTCTTTTCTCTTTGTGACCTCGCGATTAGTGTATCTCTCATGCTTTTTTTATGCACTGAGACCTGTGGTCAATGATGAGTCTTCCAAAAAATAATTAGGAGAGATACATATGTGGAAACAGTCATTTGGAGTACTTCAACGTATCGGGCGCGCCCTGATGCTTCCGGTTGCCCTTCTTCCAGCGGCCGGTCTGCTTCTTGCTATCGGTACCGCCATGCAGGAAGAGCAAATGATCGAATTGCTGCCATTTCTGACTTCTGCTCCAGCAGAATTAATTGCCGAGCTGATGTCGGAAGCCGGTGGGGTAGTATTTGATAATTTAGCGGTATTATTTGCAGTCGGTGTAGCGCTCGGTCTGGCAGGAGACGGAGTAGCAGCTCTTGCAGCACTGATCGGGTTTATGATTATAAACGTTACGATGAGCGTGCTATTAAGTGTTAATACAGATATGCTTGAAGAGCCGGGCTACGCGTCAGTGCTTGGTATTCCCACACTTCAGACAGGGGTGTTTGGGGGAATAATTGCCGGTATATTAGGAGCAGTGATGTACCAGCGCTTTTATAATATTAATCTGCCAACCTACTTAGGATTTTTCGCAGGGAAAAGATTTGTACCGATTGCTACCGCTGTGGGCGGTCTGGTTATCGGTGCTGCTTTGACCCTGGCATGGCCCCCGATTCAGAGCGGATTGAATTCCCTGTCGCTCTATGTGACAGAATCAAACCAAACGCTTTCCGCATTTATTTTCGGCGTAATGGAACGTTCACTCGTACCATTCGGCCTGCATCACATTTTCTATTCCCCGTTCTGGTTCGAATTTGGAAGCTATGTGAACGATGCAGGAGAAACGGTCAATGGAGATCAGCGGATTTTCTTTGAACAGATGAAAGACGGAGTGCCTTTTACTGCCGGAACGTTCATGACAGGGAAATTCCCATTCATGATGTTCGGTCTGCCGGCTGCGGCTCTCGCAATTTACCACTGCGCCCGTCCGGAAAATAAAAAGATGGTCGCAGGTATTATGGGTTCAGCGGCATTAACTTCATTTCTGACAGGTATTACCGAGCCGCTTGAGTTCAGCTTCTTGTTTGTAGCACCGCTTTTGTTTGCGATTCACGCGATTTTTGCCGGATTTTCTTTTATGATTATGCAGCTGCTTGATGTCAAAATTGGCATGACCTTCTCCGGAGGCGTTATCGACTTTATGCTCTTCGGCATCGTGCCAAACCGGACGGAATGGTGGCTCGTTATTCCGGTGGGCCTATGCTTTGCGTTAATTTATTACTTCGGATTCCGGTTTGCTATTCAAAAATTCAACCTGATGACTCCGGGGCGTGAAGCAGCCACAGAAGGAGCCGCTGGAATGTCTGGTGCAGCTTCTGACGATGAACTGCCAAGAGAAATCATTGCTGCGTTTGGCGGCCAGGAAAACTTAAAGCACCTGGACGCCTGCATTACAAGACTTCGGATCACAGTCAATGAAAAAGATAAAGTGAATAAAGATCAGCTTAAAGCACTGGGTGCTTCCGGCGTAATGGAAGTCGGCAATAACGTTCAGGCGATTTTTGGTCCTAAATCAGATGCGATTAAGTCCCAGATGCAGGACGTTATTGCTGGAAAAACGCCTGAACCAATAGCAGAAAAAGAAACGGCTGCTACTGCAATGAACACTGCTTCTGCTGAAG
Organism: Marinococcus sp. LNSP9103-4; assembly: GCF_056034345.1. Taxonomy (NCBI): domain Bacteria; kingdom Bacillati; phylum Bacillota; class Bacilli; order Caryophanales; family Bacillaceae; genus Marinococcus; species Marinococcus sp. LNSP9103-4. The sequence continues at coordinate 199,802 of NZ_JBQLIA010000003.1, forward strand.
ATATCCAGGCCATGTCCATTACAAGTCCAGCCTCCGGACGGCTGATCCGTATCGATGAAGTGGAGGATGAAGTGTTTTCCGGAAAAATGATGGGAGACGGATTTGCAATTGTGCCGGAAGAAGGCATCTTTCATGCGCCTGCCGACGGCACTATTACTACAGTGTTCCCGACGAAACACGCTGTAGGGATGCAGACCGATGAAGGTACAGAGATTCTCATTCATATCGGTCTGGATACGGTTAATATGAAAGGTGAAGGCTTCGAAGTCTTTGTGACAGAAAACGATAAGGTGAAGCAGGGAGATGTACTAGTTAAAGCTGACCTTGAGAAAATCCGTCAGGAAGCAGCTTCTACAACTACACCCGTAGTGTTCACCAATCTGGATAAAGAATATACTGTCAGTGTAGAAAGTGGGAAAATGGTTCGGGCAGAGGAAGACGGTATTATTATGATTAAATAACCGTTTCCGGTGCTTAATATATGGAAAAAAGGGTAAAGAATACTAGTGATCATTTTTTCTTCAATCCATCATTGTAAACAGTGGAGGAGGGTCTGAGCATGGCACTGGTAGTTCCATATATTAATGCATCGGCTGTTAATTATGCCAACCGCCAACAGCCGCCGGTGAAGCTGGGAGTACGCCGTATTCAGCGGGTGCAGCCCGTAGAGCCGAAAAGATATTCGAGTGAGCAGCAGGACGTCTATCGGTCACTCGAAAAAAGGTATGAGCGTATTTTAGAAGAAGAAAATAAAAAAGGGCGGCGCATTCATACGCTTGCCTGAGAGAGCTGCCTTCCGGCAGTTCTCTTTTTATTACGGACTAGGAGGAGAAGTGATTGAAACAGAGAAAATCGGTGGGGACGTGCGAGCTTTGCGGACGGGAGGAAGTCGAACGCACAGTGCACCATCTGGTGCCAAAGGATGAAGGAGGGACACACGGGGCAACTGCCTGGCTGTGTAAAGCCTGTCATCGGCAGATACATGCTTTATACAGTAACAAAGAGCTGGCCGTAAGGCTGAACACTATTGAACAGCTGCGGGCTGATGAAAAAATTTGGCGGTTTATTAAATGGATACGAAAGCAGCGGGGAGAAAAAAGGGTGAAAGTACGACGATCGAAAACGAAAAAAAGGTGAGCAGGGATGCTCACCAGCTAAGCGACTTTTTCATTTCTACATGAGGGATGCCGGCATCCATAAACTCACCGGACGTGACTTCGTACCCGAGGGATTGATAAAACCCGGAAGCATATTTTTGTGCATTGAGCTTCATGACAGGCTTTTCCATTTCCAGTGCTTTATATTCCATGGCCTGCATCAGCAGCCGGCCGCTTCCGGTCCCGCGGAAGGAGGAATAAATACATACACGTTCCGCTTTAGCATAGTCTTCTTCAAACCGGAGCCGGGATGCTCCAATTGCCCGTTCGCCGTCATATACGACGAAATGGACAGCTTCTTCTTCAAATTCATCAATTTCTTCTTCCTCGGGCACATTCTGTTCCTCGACGAAAACGTCAAAACGGACCCGGAAGGCATCTTCGAGCTGCTGTCTGTTACTTACTTCATATACTTCAATCATAAAACGCAGTCCTTTCTCAATCCAGTTCGATATCAAACATGTAAGCAAGCGAATGAAGCACGTCCTGCTCCCATACCTTCCATAAATGACCGCCTTCGAGCTCTTTGTAATAATAATGGGATGCTTTAACAGAAAGATATTCATACAAATCACGGTTCGGTTTCAGAAAATCTTCGACCGTACCAGCTGTCGTGTCTACTTCCTGTTCTTCAGTTCCAATGGTATGGTACAACGTAAAGGAAGGCCAGTCCTCTGAGTTTTTCAGAGCATTGAATACCGTTTCGTTAACAAGCGGTGAATGCATCACAACCCGCTGAAAAATGTTAGGATAGCGAAGAGAAGCCATTAAAGAAACTGTACCTCCGAGGGAATCGCCAAGCAGCGTCCTCGCTTCAGGTGAAGGCTCAGTGTGATACTCTTTTTCCATAAACGGAAGGAGTTCTGAGGCCATAAATTGAAGATAATCATTATGGCCCTCTTCATCGGGATGGTACCAGTTTCTGCGCTGGCGCACAGAAGGATAAGGAACTCCTACGATTACCGTGTCGGGGGCTCCTTCCTCCATCGCCTGTTCGGCATAGCGGACTAAATGGCCGAGCCGGAAGTAATCCTTACCGTCCTGGGCGATGATTAAATGATATGTAGACATAGGAGTGAATCCATCCGGGGTGTAGATACGTAAATCAAATGAGTGATCCAATATTTCGCTGTGAAATGTGACATCCTGCTGGGTACCGTCCATGACGTTTCACAATCCTTTCATAGGGAAATAGTATTAGTGAAGTCCCTTATTGTTGCAATAGCTATTGTAACATAATTTTAAGGGCTTTTATGTATTCCGGATTGCACTCGACAAAGGAGGCAGCAATATGACTAAAGAAAAAGTATCAAGTGAAAAAGTAGAAAAAGCAGCAAGGGATATGCTCGAGGAGCGCGGAGTTTCCCTTCAGGACATTGCAGATATCGTATATAATATGCAGGCAAAATACGCACCAAATCTGACAATGGATGACTGCCTGGAAAGCGTGGATGCTGTATTGTATAAAAGGGAAATTCAGCATGCTATCTTAGTGGGCGTGGAAATCGACAAACTGGCCGAAAATAACCAGTTGTCTGAGCCTCTGCAGTCACTGGTTGATACGGATGAAGGCTTGTTTGGTATTGACGAGACGGTGGCGCTTGGTTCGGTATTTGGGTTCGGAAGTATAGCCGTTACGACATTTGGATATTTGGATAAAGCCAAAGATGGTATTATTAACGAATTGGACACAAGTGAAGACAAAGTGCACACGTTTTTAGATGACCTGGTCGCAAGCATCGCATCGAGCGCTTCCGCACGTCTTGCTCACCGTATGCGTGATAAGGAAGAAGAGCGTACGAGCAGGCAGATTAAACACCGCGAAGATGAAGAGTTGATTGGCTGAAAGAAATCATAAGTAACCCCGCAGTTTTTTGCTGCGGGGTTTTTGTGTGGATAACTCATTGTACTTAACAAATAAAACAATTGGGAGTACAATATGTAGAGAAAAAGCAAACTTAAATATATGATAAAGGAGTAGAAATTCTAGTGCAGGAAACCAAACCGCGTTGGATATACTGGAAAAAAACCTTTCATTCAAAATTTCAGGCCGGCTGCCTCAAAGCAAAGCTTGAAGAAAACTGGCACAACGGATACGAACTAGGACCGCTCGTAGAAATAAGAAAGCTGCGCTCCAATAAATATGTGGTGCGATATACGTACGATGAAGCTTAAAGCTAAAACATACAGCTTTATAAAAAATAGATTAAATAAGAAAAGGTAAGAGCCGTTTTATGTCCCGGGACGTAAAACGGCTCTTAGTTATGAGGAGTTATTCGGTGCTTTCTTTCCAATGTTTTTCCGTTTAATTTTCCCATAATCATTTCTCCTATCAAAAATAGCAGGTCTCGGCCTGATACCATTACCTGTTCCTGTCTCTTTGTAAACATTTGTAAACGAATGCATGAAATTATTTTATATATTTGCATCAAATAAAGAACGGCGGCATAATTTTAGATATAGCACAAAATCGTTAGAATGCAGAAAAGAGGAAGACGAATGAAACGTATTACCGTAGTAGGTGGGGGAATTACAGGGCTTACCATTCTGTATTACCTGCAGAAATGGAAATTGGAAAGCGGCAGCAATATTGAATTGACGCTTGTGGAAAAAGAAGAAAAAGCAGGCGGTAAAATACGAACCGTCCATCATGAAGATTTTATTATGGAAACCGGGGCTGATTCTGTTGTAGCAAGGCACAGCGCAGTGCTTCCGTTAGTCAAAGAAGTGGGACTCGAAAAAGAAATGGTGTATAACAGCACCGGAGTGTCTTACCTGTATGTAAAAGATCAGCTTTATCCGCTCCCGAAGGATGCAGTCTTTGGTATTCCATCGGGACCAGGGTCGCTTTTAAAAAGTCCGCTTATTTCCTGGAAAGGAAAGGTTCAGGCACTTGGAGATTACGTAAAAAAGAATAAGAACTTCACGAAAGAAAGCTCAGTGGGGGAGTTCCTCGAATCCTTCCTGGGTCGTGAACTGGTGAAAAATCAAATTGCACCGGTTTTGTCCGGCGTGTACTCGGGGGATATTTACTCACTTACCATGGCATCGACCCTTCCGTACCTCGTGGATTATAAAAACGATTTTGGAAGTATTATGCGGGGGATTGCGAAAAACAAAAAAACGTTTGGAGCGGGGGTGGGGAAAAAATTCATTTCCTTCCGGAATGGTTTGTCTTCGCTGCCGGAGGCGCTGCTTTCGAAATTAACCGAATCAGAGGTGTTGTTTGGACGGCAGGTGGAGCACATTAAAAAGAAAGATGAAGCGTATCAGGTGAAGCTCGACAACGGAGAAAGCCTGGAGACAGATGCCATAGTTATAGCTGCACCGCACCGGACTGCAGCACGTATACTGCAGGATGAAGAGATGACAAAAATATTTAACGAGTTCCAGAGTTCGTCTCTTTTAAGTGTGTATGCTGGTTTTTCCCTGCCGCCGGACAGTCTGCCGCGGGACGGGACGGGATTTATCGTTTCTGAGAACAGCGATCTTGAATGTAATGCATGCACATGGAGCAACCGGAAATGGATTCATACTTCGAAAGGCGAAAATGTGCTGGTGCGTTTATTTTACAAAAGCTCCAAGCCTGCGTATCAACGAATGCAGGAGGGAGGAGAAGAGCAGATAAAGCAGACAGCGCTAAATGACCTTAAGAAAAGCCTTCATATTGAACAGGAGCCGGTAAGGCTGGAAGTAACAGACTGGGAACAGCTGATGCCAAATTATCACATCGGGCACCAGTCAGCTGTCGGAGAGCTTGAAAGGCTGCTGAAAGAAAAGTTTCCAGGCGTTTACGTGGCTGGTGCTTCGTATTACGGGGTTGGTATCGGCGCCTGCATTCAAAACGGGATAAATACTGCAGAAGCCCTGTACCACAGTATTTAAAAGCACGCCTCTTCCAGCCGGAAAAGGCATGCTTCTTTACATATCAATTGAATGCCTGCTGCGCAGATACTCCTTCATAACCGTTTGCTGGCCGTCTACGATTGTTTCAGGGAGAGCTGCAGGATCCAAAAAAGCCACCGAGGCTGACTCGTTGGGATCGGGTTGAATAGTACCTTCCAAATGATCAGCGGTGTAGGCAATAATCACACAGTAAAAAGGGTCACCGTTCGGTGCAATCACAAACGTACCCTCACCGGAGTAAACATTAAACAGTCGGAGGCCGTGGGCGTGGAGACCTGTTTCTTCCAGGGTCTCACGGACTGCTGTTTCTTCGGCAGCCTCCCCGAGCTCCATTAAGCCTCCGGGAAAGCTCCAGCTGCCCGGGGGATTGGTTCTTTCCTGCAGCAAAATACGGCCTTCATCGTTTTCTGCAATAACAACAGCTCCCACGAGAATCACTGTTTCTTTTCCAACGAGCCGCCTTAGGTTTTCTACATACCCCACATGAAACTCCCTCTCTGTAGTGTTTTCTCTACCATATCATGAAAATATGGATAGGAGAAAAGCAGTATCAATATTCATACGTAAAAATATGGTATGTTAAAGTGAAAGAATAAATAAAGCATGGAGGTGAATAAATTTAGCCAGTATTACAGGACAAATGCCGTATAAACTGGCTGAAAATCGGGAACAGTAAATTAAAAGCATGAAATTGAGAGCAAAGTAACAGGGGGATGCTTGTATGTTTAAACGACTGTTAATTACAGTAGACGGTTCCGATCACTCTGCCCGTGCGGTGGAAAAAGCAATTGAAAGCATTGCGCCGGAGCTTTCCGAAGTCTATGTGGAGGTCGTCTACGCGACTACCTCTTCGCAGCCGAAATCGAACAGGCTGAGTGAGCATGAATTATACATTCAACAGCAGAATGAAGAAGAAATTCTGCAGCCGGCGGTCGAACGACTCAGCGCAGAAGGAATAAGAGCAGAAAAAGTGGTGCTCCACGGGGATCCGGCAGCGGCTATTAGTGAATATGCCAACGAATACGAATTTGATTGTGTTGTTGTGGGAAGCAGAGGACTGAATCCGTTGCAGAAAATGGTTATTGGCAGCGTCAGCAGAAAAATTGTGGAGCAGATCCGTCACCCTGTGCTTGTCGTAAAATAAACGTGCCTTAATAAAATACTGTTAAAAAGCTGCCATTTTTGCGGGCAGCTTTATTATTATTTGCAAAATTCTTTTCAAGGCGTACGTTTGTCCATTACAAACAGGCACAGGAGTGGTAGAATGGTTTTCGTGCTGAATAAATATTATACATAGGAGTTTTCCACATGGCAGAACAAGAAGAAAAGTTAGAGAGAGCCGTAGGGGCAAAATCTATCGAAAATTTGGATTTCAGGCTTGGGGCTTTTGGAGCTGCAGTGCCGTTGTTGTTTTTCGTAGTCTGGGCGATTACTACCAGTGTTCTTCAGCTTTCCTCTGAGATTGGGCTGGTACTGGGGGCAGTCATCGGACTGACCCTTGGCATGCTGTTTTGTAAAAGCCGGTGGGCTGACTACGCACAGGGCCTGTTTGACGGTCTGGCGCAGCCGATTGGCGTCATCGCCATGGTGGCCTGGTTTTATGCGGGGATGTTTGCACAGGTGCTCCAGGTAGGCGGTTTGGTAGAAGGGCTTGTCTGGACAGGGATAGCAACAGGTGTGACAGGCGGTCTGTTCACCGCAGTAACATTTCTGCTTGCTGCAGTCTTTTCTACAGCAGTCGGCACCGGCTACGGTACGACCGTGGCGTTTTGTACACTGATGTTTCCAGCCGGCGTAGCTACAGGGGCAGATCCGGTACTGCTGTTTGCTGCGATACTTGCCGGTGCAGTATTTGGCGACAATCTTGCGCCGGTTTCTGATACGACAATCGTTTCCGCAACGACGCAGAATGCAGATGTGCCGGGTGTAGTAAGAAGCCGGTTCAAGTACGCGATCGCTGCAGCCATTCCAAGTGCAGTATTGTTTGCAGTCTTCGGCGGAGGAGACGGCGGTGCAGTCTCCGGCGTTTCTTCGGCAAACGTGGTGGAAGACGTTTCGCCGGGTGGTCTGATCATGCTTCTTCCGTTTCTGCTCGTGCTTATATTGGCATTATCCGGCCAGCATTTAATTACTTCATTAACATGGGGAATTGTATCTGCCATTCCGTTAATCGTCATTTCCGGTCTGGGTTCATTTTCGGATATTATTCGTTTTAACCCTGAAGCAGATGCGGTAGTCGAAGGGGCGTTAATCGATGGTATCACCGGGTATGTGAATATGGCTATTTTGATATTATTAATTGTGGCGGCAGCTTACTTGATGAGACTCGGCGGAACTATGCAGGCGATTACCAACGGCCTGGTTCGCTGGATTAAAAATTCTGTACGCCGGGCAGAGCTGTCAATGTGGGGGATTGTAGCTCTGTTGAACAGTTCCATTACCATTAACACGGCTGCAGAAATTGCAGCGGCTCCGTTTGTCCGGGATATCGGGGAAAAGTACGGGATTCACCGTTACCGCCGGGCGAATCTGCTTGATGCGGTAACATCGGCACTCGGCTACATTTTCCCGTGGGGAGCTCCGGTGCTTCTTGGCTGGTCTACGATCCAGACGATGCAGGAGCAGTACAACTGGCTGCCGGTGGTCGAGCCTACTGCAGTATTTCCTTTCGTCTTTCAGGGGTGGTTTCTCGTCTTAATCATGCTGCTCGCAGCGATTACCGGATGGGGGCGCCGCTATGAAGGAAAGAACGGAGAAGAACTCCGCGAACGCCCTTCGGAATAAACCAAAAGCGTGCTGCTTCGGCAGTGCGCTTTGTTTTGTTTGAAGGAAAATTTTCCTTCTGCTTCTCATCTGGATGGGGATCGCGATTATCTTTTTAACAGGAACCCAGCTGCTGCAGTGGAATGGTTGAGCGTGAGCAGTTTACTTTGCATGGCTGCCGGATATAGTTAGAATAGGTTCTGCAACAGCTTAAAGGATGTTTGAAAAGATGAGAGAGGAAAAGCATCTTTACATTCCTTTGTGCTAAATCAGAAAGTAATTGTGGAAAGGGTGACCATCGTCATGGCAAAAAACGTTTTAATGGTTGTAACAAGTCATTCCAAAGTGAACAATGAAGCAAAAACAGGCATATGGCTTTCCGAATTTGCGGAAGCATATATTGAATTTCAAAACAAAGGCTACAACGTTACTATCGCAAGTGTAGACGGCGGTAAGCCGCCGATTGATGAAGGAAGCGTGCAGCAGGAAACGCGCCAGGAAATTCTTGATGCAGAAAAATACCTTGAAGAAACAGTGAAGGTGGATACTGTTTCTGCTTCAGATTTTGATGCCATTTTTATTCCTGGAGGGCACGGAGCGATGTTTGACCTGCCGGAAAGTCAAAAAGTCCAGGATCTGATCCGTGAATTTTATGAAGCGGACAAATACGTGGCTTCGGTCTGCCACGGACCGGCGGCGCTGGTGAACGTTACTCTTTCAAACGGAGAACCGCTTGTTTCCGGCAAAAGGGTAAATGCTTTCACAGACGCGGAGGAAGAAGATACAGGACTTACGGCTCACATGCCGTTCCTGCTTGAGAGCCGTCTGCGTGAGCTTGGAGCCGAATTCGTTACGGCACCGAACTGGACTGAACACGTGGAATCCGATGGCTTCCTGATTACCGGCCAAAATCCGCAATCGACAGAAGCTGTAGCTAAAGAATTCGTGCAAAAACTGGGCAGCTAATGCTGACTGAAAAAAGAGCCCCGGCCTTTCCAACTGCGTTGGAGGCCGGGGCTTTTTGTTTATATAAGACTGGTTTTAATATAATTTTCCGCGAATATGAAGCATCGTACAGAGTGACATGATGGAATGAATATAGCAGTTCTGGCGAAGAGCAAATGGGTCGCCGAAAAATTCCGGCAGCACGCGGTCCATCGTTTCTTTCATTTTGTCATATAAAATCTTTGTAACCTGTTCTTCAGAATAATACAGTGTTTCCCGTCCCTGCAGCCATTCGGAATAAGATACGATAACACCGCCGGCGTTGGCAAGGATGTCAGGGATGATGACGACACCCTGTTCAGCTAAAATGGCATCGGCTTCGGTGGTAATAGGAGAGTTGGCGCCTTCTATAAGAATAGAGGCTTTAACGTCCTGCACATTGTCTTTATGAATGACACCACCGAGAGCGGCGAAAAATAAAGCATCTACTTCGAGATAAAGAACATCGTCACGGTCCCGCACATCAGCGCTAATGCCAAGTTCATGGATTTCTTCATCAGTGGTGGGAAGATCGCCATCATGATCGTTGGAAAAATCGAGCAGAGCCGGTACGTCGAGTCCGTCTTCATTGTAAAGAGTGACGTTCTGGTCACTTACAGATACGACTTTCGTATCGAGATAGTCGCAGTTATATGCCTGCATCGCGGTGACCGAGCCTACATTTCCGAAGCCCTGTACAGCGATGGAAAGCGGCCGCCCGTAAAATTCAAGCGCAGTTTTGAAAAATTTATTTTCCGAAGTCTGGAATTCGTCGCGCCGGTTTTTCAGAAAGTCATGCAGCAGGTATCGTAAAGTGAAATAAACTCCTTTTCCGGTCGCTTCTCTTCTGCCAAGGGAACCGCTGTTTTTAACACTTTTTCCTGTGAAGCTTCCACGGTAAGGAATGCCCGGGTTAATATTTTTGTATTCAGCCATCATCCAGTCCATCTCCCTGGCGCCTGAGCCGGCGTCGGGAGCGGGGATATCTTTATCCGGCCCAATTACATCGTTGAAGTACTGCACGTATTTTTTGCAAACGAGGTTTAATTCCTTTTTGCTGAACTCCTTTGGATTAATACTGATGCCGCCCTTGCCACCGCCAAATGGTACGTCATGGAGGGCATTTTTAATAGTCATAAGAGAAGCAAGGGAGGATACTTCGTCTTCATCGACGCTTTCGTGAAAACGGATACCGCCTTTGTAAGGCCCCATAGTGTCGTTATGTTGGACACGGTACGCCTCCAAACGTACTACTTCGCCGTTTTGAAGAGGAACACGAAGAAACGATTTGTGTACATGGTTGGGGGTAGAAAGGATGGAAATAAGAGAGGAAAAGGCCGTTTCACGAGCCTGGCCTTCGTAATCGGGCAGAAAGGTCTCATCCTGCATCAGTGCATCGAGCGATTCCTGAATGATTTTTGTCGCTTTATCTGACATGATATGTCCTCCTTAAGGTATTTGGGCCTATGTAAGTATTCTAGTACAGAATACCACTTTTCAGGAGACTGCAAACGGATTCGTGGAAATTAACACCAAAAAAGTATCGTCCTTGAGCGGATAAGTTGCGTTTGGAAAAACGATGCGTGCATACTGATTTTTGGATACTACTTATAATTTGTGGCAGGAGAAAGGAAGTCGTAATAATGACAGAGGAAACATCTAACCAGCAAGCGGCGGCTCCTTTATTTGAACCCTTTCAAATAAAAGATCTGCATCTTGCAAACAGAACAGTAATGGCACCGATGACAAGAGGATTTTCGCCGGGAGGCGTACCAAACGAAGACGTGGTAGCCTATTACCGGCGTCGGGCTGAAAATAACGTAGGACTGATTGTGACAGAAGGAACCGGTATCAATCACCCTGCGAGCGTGGAAGACCCGGGTGTACCGGCCTTTTACGGTGAAAAAGCCCTCGAAGGATGGGAAAGGGTGGTAGAGGCAGTGCATGAAGCAGGAGGAAAAATCATCCCCCAGCTCTGGCACGTAGGCATGACACGACCGGTAGGAGCAGAGCCGAACTCTGAGGCTATGCCGATTGGACCTTCCGGTTTAGCTTTAAGCGGGGAAGCTGTATCAAAGCCGCTGACAGTGGAAGAAATTGATGAACTGGTACAGGCTTATGCAGACGCTGCAGCAGCGGCGAAGCGTATTGGCTTTGATGGTATTGAAATCCACGGCGCCCATGGATATCTGATTGACCAGTTTTTCTGGGAGCAGACCAATAAGCGTACGGATCAGTACGGCGGGAATTTTGTCGAACGGACAAGGTTTGCCGTTGAAGTAATCGAAGCATGCCGCCGGGCTGTAGGTGAAGATTTCCCTATCTTCTTCCGGTTTTCGCAGTGGAAAATGTCTGACTTTGAAGCAAAGCTTGCAGACACGGCAGACGAACTGGCCCAGTTCCTGGAGCCGCTGTCTAAAGCAGGCGTAGACGTCTTTCACTGCTCAACCCGCCGCTTCTGGGAGCCGGAATTTGACGGTTCTTCATTAAATCTTGCCGGCTGGACGAAATATTTAACCGGTAAGCCTTCTGTGACGGTAGGGTCTGTAGGGCTGAATGGCGTTTTTACAAGCTTTGATAAAGCAGAAAACGATGATATTCAGGAATTAGTCAACCGGCTCGAAAACGATGAATTTGACCTAGTCGCAGTTGGGCGTCCGCTGTTAACGGATCCGGCATGGGCCAAAAAGATGCAGGAGGGCCGAACGGAAGACCTGGTGCCGTTCACCAAAGACGCATTAAGCGAGCTGTATTAAATTCTATTATAAGTAAATCATGAACTCTCCGGCCGCTGCCGGGGAGTTTTTTTCTATAAGATGTGTGAATCATTAAGGTAAGGGAAAAGAAGAATGGGGTTCTAATACAGGTCCAGTCAGGAGAAATTAATGAAAAAAATGAACACTGCGGCAGAAACGTCTGTTTTAAATAATCCACAAAATATCGTTTCGATAGTATGCTTATTGGTCATTCTTGCGCTTTCCCTCGTGTCTTACCAGATATCAGGCTGGCAGTATGTCATTCTGCTCTGGATTGGTTTTTTTCTTGGATTTTCCCTTTTCCACGCCCGCTTCGGTTTTTCGGCAGTCTACCGGCAGATTATCGAAAAAGGCAATACAGAAATGCTGCGGGCTCACATGCTGATGCTTATTCTCGTATCAACTTTTTCAGTTGCTATTTTTATTATCAGTCCGGCTTTGTTTGGGACAGTCCCGATACCGGCGCTTTCCGCTGTGAGTGTTGGATTGATAGTAGGAGCGTTCATTTTTGGTTTTGGCATGGAAATAGGCAGCGGCCTTGCCCCATCTTCATTTTACGAAGCAGAGGGCGGCAGGACTGCTTTAATTTGCACGTTGGCCGGCTTTATGACGGGGGCAGTGGCAGGGGCAGCCCATTTTGGTTTTTGGAACACTTCCCTTCCTTCGTTTGATCCAGTCTCGCTGGCGGTGGATACGGGAATCGGTTACATATGGGCGTGGGTGATTCAAATTGTTTTTCTCGGAATGATTGCTTTTGGCTCGTATGTGCACAAAAAACGAACTAGGCCTCCGGCACTCCCGCCGCTGCCTTCCGCCGCAAGCTGGAGCCGGATTATTTTCGGCTCCTGGCCGCTGTGGGTGGGTGCTGTTATTCTTGCAGTATTAAATGCTCTCATCTTTCTCGTGCAGGGGGAGCCCTGGAAGCTGACAGCTTCTTTTTCCTTATGGGGATCGAAGATAGTGCAGGCTCTTGGAATGAACGTGAGCGAATGGACATACTGGTTTGAACAGGATCAGTTTGTTGCCCTTCATCAATCGGTGCTGATGGATTCCATGAGCATTATTAATTTCGGTGTCATTCTGGGCACTGTAGTAACTCTGGCCATGAACCGACAAATCCGGTTTTCGAGGATCCCTCTTCGGGTTGCTTTAATCGCCCTGATTGGGGGAGGGCTGATGGGATACGGGGCAAGTATCTCGTTCGGTGCCAACATTGGGGCATATTTTAGCGGTATCGCCTCATTCAGCCTCCATGCGTGGATATGGCTAGTCATGGCTGTGCTTGGTGTGTACACTGCCTACTATATCAGTCACCGGCTGCCGTTGTATCATTACGAAGAAGGAAAACGCACGGATAAATAATAATAGCCTCCCAGGCTGTGATTGGCCTGGGAGGCTATTGGTTTATCATTGTTTATTCACTTGGGGAAACCATTTTCGCTGGATCGACGATCAATTCAAACTCTTCTTCATTTAACATGCCGCTTTCAAGCACGGCTTCCTTCAGTGTCTGTCCGTTAGCATGAGCGGACTTGGCAATTTTAGCCGCGTTTTCGTACCCAATGTGAGGGTTAAGCGCTGTGACGAGCATCAGAGAATTACGGAGATGCGCATCAATGCGTTCCTGATTTTCTTCAATGCCGACTGCACATTTATCATTAAAGGAAACGAGCGCATCAGCGAGTAGGTAGCTTGACTGCAGGAAATTATAAACAATAACCGGCTTAAACACGTTGAGTTCAAAATTACCTTGGCTGGCAGCAAAACCGATCGTAGCATCGTTGCCCATTACCTGTGCTGAAACCATAGTCAATGCTTCACTCTGGGTTGGGTTTACCTTTCCAGGCATAATAGAGCTTCCCGGTTCATTCGCAGGTATGGAAATTTCGCCAATACCACAGCGGGGACCGCTTGCAAGCCAGCGGACGTCGTTTGCAATTTTCATGGCGTCTGCTGCGAGGGCTTTTAATGCTCCGTGCGCATATGAAATTTCATCGTGGCTGGTAAGGGCGTGAAACTTGTTTGGAGCGGAGCGGAAGGATTTGCCGGTATAGGCACTAATTTCTTCGGCTACATATTCACCGAATTTTGGGTGGGCATTAATGCCTGTACCGACAGCTGTTCCGCCGATTGCAAGGTCTTTCACGTGATCAATGCTTTCTGTAATCATTTCAGCTGAACGCTCAAGCATCCGGTGCCAGCCGCTGACCTCCTGGCCGAGCGTGAGCGGAGTGGCATCCTGAAGATGCGTGCGGCCAATTTTAATTACATTTTCAAATGCATTCATTTTGTTCTCCAGGGTCGCACGAAGCGCTTCCACGGCAGGAAGAAGCTGATCCTCCACCTTTTGCACGGCAGCTACGTGCATCGCCGTAGGAAAGGTATCGTTTGAGCTCTGGGAACGGTTGACATCGTCGTTTGGATGCACGCTCAGAGAAGACCCTTTGTCTTCAAGCAGCTGGGAAGCGCGGCGGGCCACTACTTCGTTCATATTCATATTGGACTGGGTACCGCTTCCGGTCTGCCAGACCACGAGCGGAAAATGGTCGTCGAGTTTCCCGGAAAGAACCTCGTCGCACGCTTCGACGATAGCGTCGGCCTTTTCCGCTTCAAGCTTGTCCAGGCGTTTGTTTGCAAGAGCCGCAGAACGTTTTAAAATGGCGAACGCATATACGACGTCGATCGGCATAGTTTCCTGGCCGATTTTAAAGTTTTCCAGGCTGCGCTGGGTCTGCGCGCCCCAATGCTTGTCTTTCGGTACGTGCATGTCTCCAAGTGTATCTTTTTCTACGCGATAGTCCATCGATAGGTCGACCTCCTACTAGTATCAATAAGGTAATAGAGTAAGCACTCTTCCTCTAGATTAAAGAACATTTTTAAAAAAAGAAAGGCTTTTCAAAGGAGAAATACCAATTTCATCGTCTCGGGAGACAAACAGAAACGAGACAGGAAAAATAGATGTTGTATAAACAGTAGTTTTGCTATAATTTTTACGAAAAGGAGGCAGCTGGTATGTGGTACTCACTGGAAGTCCCGTCGGGGAATAACGAAGCATGGAGCCTGAGGCTCTATGAGCATGATATTTATACATTTTATATTGATGAAGCCATAGAGACAAGGAAGGATGAAGACGGTTATACATACGAATTCAGCAGTGGGGAAAAAAGCAGACTATATGTTTACACGGAAAATGTTTCTAAAAAAGAGTTAAGCCGGATGCTTGAAGTACACACACATGATTTGCACGAATGGGAGCCACCGGAGTGGAAAGAGTCTTCCTACGAAAACGTCAGACTGGCAGACGGATGGGAACTTGTGTATCCCCCGTTTCAGGAAAAGCAGGGAGAACGGGAATTACGTCTTGATCCGCAGGGAGCGTTTGGGACAGGCATCCATGAAACCACAAGGGACGCTCTCGAATGTATTGTCACCTGTACGGAAGGGTTGAGGGCTGCAGACATTGGCGCGGGAAGCGGGGTGCTGTCGATTGCTCTTGCAAAAAAAGGCATGCAGGTGGATGCCTATGATATGGAGCCGGTAACGCGGGAGATAGAACAGCAGGCAGCGTTAAACAGAGTAGAAAATCGAATTAAGGTATACGAACAGGACGTAGTTGGCCCAGTCTTTCCATACGAAGCATACGATATAGCCATCATCAATATTGGGGCGGATATTGCGGTGCACTGGCTCGAACGGGCTGGTTCCATAGAGGTTCTTCCTCACCAGGTTGTAGTATCCGGACTGGTGGACTGGTCAGTGGAGCGGGTGAAAAAAGCATTTTGGGTTAAAAATTATACGGATGCCTGGTACAAACAGACGAATGAATGGCACACTATATTATTTCAAAGGAGAGGCTGAGAATGACAAAACCACATGTTTTTATTACGAGGCCAATGCCCAACTGGCTGTTGGAAAAGCTTGAAAAGGAAGCTACGCTGGATGTATGGAATAAAAACGAATCGGTGCCGGAAGAGGAATTAGTCCGGAGAACAGCGGAAGCAGACGGTTTATTCTGTACCGTATCGGAGCCTGTGACAAGAAACGTTATTGAACAGGCACCGCGGTTGAAAGTAATAGCGACGATGGCAGTGGGATATAATAACATTGATCTGGAAGCGGCAGAAGAACAGAAAGTTAAAGTGGCCCACACTCCGGGTGTACTGACAGAAACAACCGCGGATCTCACCTTTGCTTTATTGATGGCCGCAGCTCGGAGGCTGCCGGAAGCCATGGATACTATCCGGAAAAATGAATGGGGGTCCTGGGCGCCGTTTGCATTTACGGGACAGGATATTTACGGTGCCACCCTTGGGATTATCGGCATGGGACGTATTGGAGAAGCTGTGGCTAAGCGGGCTGGTGGTTTTGATATGAACATACTTTATCATAATCGCTCGCGGAAGCGGGAAGCAGAAGAGCGAACTGGTGCTTTATACGCTGAGCTGGATGAACTTTTGGGAGAAGCTGACTTTATATGCGTGCTCGCTCCAGCCACACCCGAAACAGAAAAGCTGATCAACGCGGAAGCTTTTCGTAAAATGAAAAAAACAGCTGTATTTATTAACACCTCGAGAGGGACAACTGTGGATGAGGAGGCACTGGTGAATGCGCTTCGGGAGGGAGAAATTTTCAGCGCCGGTCTGGATGTCTTTGAGAACGAACCTATTAGTGCAGACCATCCGCTTCTCAGCCTGTCCAACGTTGTGGCACTCCCGCATATCGGCAGTGCCAGTGAAAAAACACGCCGGCGTATGGCGGATATGACTGCAGACCATATTTTACAGGGCCTCCATGGACTGCCGTTAACGCATGAAGTGCCTGTAAAATAAAAAGCATCTCGCGAGCCTGAAACGGGCGCGCGAGATGCTTTAGTTGTATTATGACTTGTTCCAGGTTGCTGTGCCATTTTTTTCTTCCTTCATTCGTTTGCGGAAGCGAACCGTTTCCGCGGTGATGACTCCGGAAAGCCCCAGAAGAGCGATCAGGTTTGGAGCTGCCATCAAGCCGTTCATCGTGTCTGCAAGCGACCAGACAATTCCGAACTGGACTACAGCACCAAAGAATACAGCGATAACGAAAATGACGCGGTAGGCAAAAACAGCTTTATATGTTTTGAAAAGGTAATAAATACAGCGTTCTCCGTAGTAGGACCAGCCCAAAATAGTAGAATAGGCGAAGAAAATCAGCCCTACAGAAACAATAATGCTTCCAGCCGGTCCTAAAAAGTGTTCAAATGTGGCGGCAGTCAGCGGTGCCCCGTCTAAGTCACCACTTACAAAGCTTTGGCCCATCACAAGAGAAATACCGGTAATGGAACAGATAATGATTGTATCAATAAAAACCTGGGTCATGGAGACAAGAGCCTGCCGGCCCGGATAGTCGGTACGGGCTGCGGCGGCTGCAATTGGTGCAGACCCAAGGCCTGCTTCGTTGGAGAAAACCCCGCGGGCCACCCCGTACTGAATTACAACCCCTACAGCCCCACCGGCTGCAGCCTGACCGGTAAATGCATCGGAAACGATTGAACCGACCGCGGCTGGAACGAGATCCAGGTTGCCAAAAATAACAATCAGGCCACCGACGACATAGAAGACAGCCATAATTGGTACAATAAATGAAACTACCCGGCCAATGGATTTGATGCCGCCAAGTATAACAACCCCGGTTAAAATACTGAGCACAACACCAGTGATCCAGGTAGGCACGTTCCAGTTGGAGTCCAGCACATCGGCAACGGAGTTGGATTGAACGGTGTTGCCGATCCCAAATGCAGCAATCGCAGCAAATACGGCAAACAGGACGGCCAACCATTTCCATCCGAGCCCTTTTTCTATGTAATACATCGGCCCTCCGGCCATGCGGCCCCGTTCATCCTGAACCCGGTACTTAACAGCCAGAATAGCTTCTCCGTATTTTGTAGCCATCCCGAAGAGCGCACTGATCCACATCCAGAAGACTGCGCCAGGGCCGCCAATTACTACTGCTGTAGCAACACCGGCGATGTTACCGGTTCCGACCGTGGCTGCCAGAGCGGTCATGAGCGATTGGAAATGGGAAATATCCCCCTCTGATTTTTTGTCCTGCTTGGAAAAGGCAAGCTTTAAGGCATAAGGAAGAGTAGAAAATTGCAAAAATCCTAAACGAACTGTTAAAAAGATACCTGTTCCCAAAATAAGAATTAAAAATGGCGGGCCCCACACAATACCGCTGATGGTGGTTAGTAATTCTTCAACACTGTTCATAAAACCTGACATATGTAACAACTCCTTTCCATAATGTAACTGTACATAAGATGTTATAAAGACGTGAACAGTTTGTTAGAAAAGTTTACTATAAAAATAATAAATTGGGTACATGTTTTGTAAAAATTATGAAAAATTCTGGAGAAGAAGATCATCAATTTCTATAAAAGATTTAAAATATGATGTTTTAGGGAGAAAAGATTCGGGCATTCGTATAGGTAGACGTAATCGGATGAAGGAGGACTAGACAATGAAAAAATTAAAAGTAGACGAAGTTTTTACAGATGACAAGGAACAGCTCCATTATACGGACGGTGAATTAGAGGTTCGTGATGATAACGGAGAGGATTGGGAAGTGAAGCTCTACGGAGTCGATAATCAGCGTTTCTTCACAGATGCTTTAAAAAATAACGAAAAGAAGCATTTAACATTCGAAACCGATAAAGGAAGCATGTACGGCCTCGTATCGGTGGAAGCACTTGACAATGCAGGTGTGGCTAATGAAGACGTAGTAACGCTTGTTGGAACCGGTCCGTTAAACGGTTTTTCGTAAGACAGAATGATAAATATCAGTAAATAACGGTCCAGGCTCTACAGCTTGGACTGTTTTTTAATTATAAGAAAAAAAGGTTTAAAAGACTGAAGCATAAAGCAGGCAGCCGCTAATCCGGCTGCCTGCTTTATGTAAATATTATGAACCGCTGCATGGGAGTTTCACTGGCGGATAGCCCTGTTCGCCTCTTCGCACTACAGCATAGCCGGTCACGGTAAAGCCGTTTTTCAACAGCAGCCGGGTGCTGAGATTTCGTGAAACCTTATCAGGAGCTACGAGAAATACTTCTTTTTTCGGTACGGTCTGTAAATGTCTTTTTAAATACGGATACGGAAGGGCGAATGCACCGTTTATCGGGTTACGGTCTGATTCCTGGTATTCACGGACGTCCAGAATGTGGGCCGTGGTCTCCTGACTTTGAGGAAGGGAAGAACAAGGAACGCGTAAAACAGGCATCCAGCGTTTAAATGCCGGTATCATAACGAGAACAATAACAACTATAGTAATAATAAGCCAAAAAAGCATCAACGCACTCCTCATTCCTTTCTTATAGCGATTCATATTCTATATTTTTTTACGAACAGATTCAAGAACTTTGCTTACGCTTTTTACACTTACCCTATTAATGATTGCCTATAACAGCTTCATGCTATTAATTCTTCCTATGAAATTCAAGCATATTGGTTTCAGGGGAACGCAATTTTTGATAAGGTTAATACAGAAAGTAGGAGGTGAAGCTTCCATGCCAGAAACAGAAGAAAAAAGAGAATTGGAAGAACGAGTTTGGGCGGAACTGGAAAATGTAATTGATCCGGAGCTCGGTATTGATATCGTAAACCTGGGACTTGTGTATACAGTAACAGTCGATGACGACAGACAGGCGAATATCGAAATGACTCTGACCGCAATGGGCTGTCCACTTGCAGGCACAATCGTTAACGATATTAATTTCGCCATGAATGATTTGAAGGAATACGGAGAAATCAGTGAAGTGGACGTGGACATCGTTTGGAATCCACCTTGGAGTAAAGACAAAATGTCCCGTTACGCAAAAATCGCCTTAGGTATTCCGGATTGATAAAAGGGAAGCCGGCTGGATAAACCAGCCGGCTTCTCAGATTGTTGAGAAACAAAATAAAAGCGTCATGTTTGTTCGTGGATCGTTCGATCCACGTTCTTTTTTGGCTGGTGCCTCAAAAATGTTGCCCTCTATGTCGCCTGGTTGGCGAGAACGAGGGCCATTTTTTTCATATTCTGGCAGGTAGATGCCTGTTCCTGCACAGACGAGTGTCCTCGGCATCGGGCATACCGAAACGCATGGAGTTCCTTGGCGTCTCCAAAA
>NZ_JBQLIA010000004.1:0-219067 GCF_056034345.1 Marinococcus sp. LNSP9103-4
CCAGTAAAATAACGTCATTATCTATTTTACTAAAGGATCAGATTGATGGAGCAAAAGTGTAAAATCGAATCAAGCAAAATCTGTCAACTTTATTCTAGCGTTCACACGGCAAAGGCCGCGAATCGTTCATTCCACAACACCCGCCCCTGATCCCGTCCATGGACCACCGTCTTCATGTTGTCGAACAGAAGGTGCTTCGGGATACCCCCAAAATACTCAAACGCCCGAAGGATCCCTTCTATCACATGCTCCAGGTCCTGTTTGTCGGTTAACCAGGCATACTTCATTCGCGAATATCCGAGAATCACCACGAATAACGACAGTTTGCGCTGCTTGCCGTCGATCTCCATCAGCCCAACATCTTTCCAATCCACCTGCATCTGTTCCCCCGGCCGCGTTTCATACCGCATCGTATATTTCTTTTTCGCGGCAGCCCGATAGGGCTTCATGTAATCCTTCAGAATGGTAAGCCCACCACGATAGCCCTGCGCCTCAATTTCTTCGAACAATTTCACACTATTCCACACCTGATCCTCCAACATCCGCTGGTCCAGATAGGATTTGTAGGGATCGAGTTTACTGGCTTTCTGTTTCCGTTTGGAAGATACCGGCGCTGACGGAGTCGAGAGGTATTTACGTACCGTTTTGCGATCCATGTGAAGTTCTCTGGCAATATCGGAGATCGACATTCCTCGTTCTTTCATTTCCTTGATCATAAAAAATTCCCCTTTCGTTTTCACAAACCACAGCACTCCTTTCTCAGCTATGGTTTGTATTCTACGTGGGGAAATTTATTCCGGCTATAATGGGGAGTTTATCATCGGCTTTAACAACTTAGACACTTTATTTAGGATCACCATTATTAAACAGTTCAACTAGGAGGCATTGCTATGCAAAAAGATTGGGAAGATTTAACCACGCTGCAGCGGAACCGCCGGGCGGCCCGGGCGTCGTTTGTATCACAGGAAAGCACGGGAGGCGACAAAGGGGTCACGCTGTTAAACGGCGACTGGAAATTCCACTACGCTCCGTCGCCGGAGGAGGCGCCGGAAGGGTTTTACGATCCGGAGTTTTCCGACGCGTCCTGGGACACGCTCGCCGTTCCGTCGCACTGGCAGCTGCATGGCTACGGCCGTCCGCATTACACGAACGTGATTTATCCGTTTCCGGTGGATCCACCGAACATTCCGTCGGAGAACCCGACCGGCAGCTACCGCCGTACCTTTGAACTGGAGGAGGTGCCGGAGGATCACACAGTGCTGCTCGTCTTTGAAGGCGTCGACAGCGCGTTTCACGTCTGGATCAACGGCCGGGAGGCAGGCTACAGTCAGGGCAGTCGGGTGCCGGCGGAATTTGACGTTACCGGGCTTGTGACGGCGGGGACCAATCATATCGCCGTGCGGGTGTACCAGTGGTCTGACGGCAGCTACATTGAAGACCAGGACATGTGGTGGATGAGCGGTATTTTCCGCGACGTGTCGGTGCAGATCAAACCATCTGTGTACATGAATGACTTTTTTGTTCGTACGCTGCTGGACGGTGATTACCGCGACGCGGTCTGCCGTGTAGAGGTGCAGACGAACCGCCGGGACGAAGCCCATATGGTGGACGCCTATCTGTATGACGGAGTGGAGGAAATCGGTACGGCACAGCTGCCGGCGGATAGTGCAGGTGCAAGCGTCGATGTGAACGTCGCGAACCCGGAAAAGTGGTCCGCAGAGTCCCCGTACCTGTATCAGCTCGTGCTGGTCGTGCGAAACGAAAGCGGGGAAGAAGTGGACCGGATTGTCCATGATGTGGGCTTTCGGTCCGTCGAACTGAAGGGCGGTGTGTTTCTTGTGAACGGGGTGCCGATTACGCTGAAGGGTGTCAACCGCCACGACCACGATCCGGAAACCGGACGGGCGGTCAGCCGGGCTCGCATGGAGGAAGACGTACGTCTCATGAAGCAGTACAACATCAACGCCGTGCGCACCGCACATTACCCGAACGCTCCGGCCTTTTACGACCTGTGCAACCGCTACGGGCTGTATGTGATCGATGAGGCGGATCTGGAGTGCCACGGCTTTGACGTGATAAACGACTGGAGTCAGCTCAGCCGGGATGAGGACTGGAAAGAGGCGTATCTGGACCGGATGGTGCGGATGGTGGAACGCGATAAAAACCACCCGTCGATCATCATGTGGTCGCTCGGCAACGAGTCCGGCTTCGGTC
This sequence comes from Marinococcus sp. LNSP9103-4, assembly GCF_056034345.1. Lineage (NCBI taxonomy): Bacteria > Bacillati > Bacillota > Bacilli > Caryophanales > Bacillaceae > Marinococcus > Marinococcus sp. LNSP9103-4. The sequence continues at coordinate 2,215 of NZ_JBQLIA010000004.1, forward strand.
CGAACCACCAGGCGATGGCCGACTGGGCCAAAGAGCGCGATCCGGGACGGCTCGTACACTACGAGGGCGAAACGCGCCAGCTGATGAATGAAGCGTCGGTGCGGAACCAGCCGGACGAGGATCCGACTGCCTCCGATGTGTTTACAACGATGTACACAAGCGTGGAAGTGATGGACCAGCTCGGAGCACGTACGGAATATAAAAAACCGCACATTCTGTGTGAATACGCGCATGCGATGGGCAACGGCCCGGGTGGATTGAAGGAATACTGGGAAACGATCCGCCGGCACGACCGGCTGCAGGGCGGGTTCGTATGGGAATGGATCGACCAGGGCATTTTAAGTACGACTGATAATGGCGAAAGATACTTTGCCTACGGCGGCGACTTCGGGGAATACCCGCACGACGGCAACTTCGTCATCGACGGACTGCTGATGCCGGACCGGACGCCGTCCCCGGCGCTGCGGGAATACAAAAAAATCATCCAGCCCATCTGGGTGAAAGCAGACAGTGACGGCGCATACCGGATTGTAAACGAATATGATTTTCTCGGCACGGATCACCTGGCGGTTCACTGGCAGGTGAAAGTCGACGGGACGACCATTCAGGCTGGCGAACTCCGGGACATCGAAGCGCCGGCACGTACGTCGCAGCCGCTCAGTATTCCGTATGAAACGGTGGAAGCTGAATCAACCGAAGAGGTGACGCTCACAGTGGAATGCTCGCTGAAGGAAGAGACCGAGTGGGCCGCGGTGGGCCATGAGATTGCCTGGAGCGAGCACGTGCTGCAGGAAGCGGCGCTTCCGGGCGAGGTGCCGGACGAAGGCGGCAGCGAATCAACGCTTGCCGTAACGGAAACCGGGGCCGAATGGATTATTTCCGGGGGAATAACGCACCTGGCGTTTTGCAAACAAACCGGAAGAATGAATGCATGGACCCATAACGGAGAGCCGCTGATCGAACACGGACCGAAGCTGAATCTCTGGCGGGCGCCGATCGATAATGACCGCTGGGGACAGAAGGAATGGAAACCGGTACCGTCGGAGGAAACGTGGAAATCTTTCGGGCTGCATTACCTGCTTACGCGTACGGAAGCCGTTCATGTGGCCGAACACGGAGAAACTGTGCACGTGAGTGTTCAGGAAAGCGTCGCGCCTCCGGGCCTGGCGTGGAATATGGCTGTGGAGTGGACGTATGTGATTGCTCCATCGGGGACGGTGGACGTGGATATTTCTGTTGTTCCGCGCGGTCACTACCCGGACACCCTGCCGCGGGTTGGCATTGAATGGACGGTGCCGAAAACGATGCAGCAGGTGGACTGGCTCGGACTCGGACCGGGAGAGGCCTACCGCGACAGCCGGCAGTCTGTGCGGCGCGGCCAGTGGTCGTCGCCGGTGCCGGAGCTTATGACACCGTACATTTTCCCGCAGGAAAACGGCAACCGCCACGACGTACGCGAAGTAACGCTGAAAGGCGGAGCTGTAGCGTTAACGGCCGAAGCACGCGGGGAGCGTTTTGACTTTACCATCCAGGAGTACAGCCAGAAAAACATGGAAGAGGCCAGGCACCGTTACGATCTGAGAAAAGAGGAATATGTTACGGTGAAAATTGATCATCAGCAGCACGGCCTCGGTTCGGCCAGCTGCGGACCGGATGTGCTGGAGCAGTACAGGCTGCACACGGAGCCTTTCCATTTTCAGCTTCGTTTGCGCGGGGAATAACAAATAGAAAAGCCGCGCAGGTTTTATTTATAGCATCAGGGCACGTGGAATAAGAACCAGGGGCCGCGAAACGGGGGATCAGTTATGCAAACCGGCAGTTTTCAATGGATGAAGTCCATTAACAAATCAATTGTATTAAACAAAATCCGTAGCGAGGGCCCGATATCACGTGCCCAGATTGCGAAAGAAACAAACCTGACCCCGCCGACGGTGAGCGCGAACGTGCGTGAGCTGATCGAGCAGGGGATCGTCAAAGAAAGCCGCCTCGGCGATTCGCAGGGCGGCCGGAAGCCGACGATGCTTGTGATCAACAGCGGGGATTTTTATATTATCGGTCTCGATGCCGGTCCGACGGAGGTGGAGTTTGGCCTTGCGGATCTGTCGGGCACCGTGATTCATCACCTGAGGGAAAGCATTAACCTGACGGAGGAATCAGGATTTCTGGATGTAGTGAAACGGGGTATTCATGATTTATTAAATGAAATTCCTCTCATGCGGGACAAAGTCGTCGGAATCGGGGTGGCCATGCACGGGGTTGTCGATGTGGCGACAGGAACGTCGCTGTTTGCGCCGAACCTGCATCTCCGGGATATTCCGATTAAAGACGAACTGGAAAAGGAATTTGGCTTTCTCGTGAAGGTGGAAAACGATGCCCGTGCCATGGCGCTTGGCGAAGCCTGGTTTGGCAGCGGCGAAAATGTCAAAAGCATGGTCGCGGTCAACGTCGGACGGGGCATCGGCTCCGGTATTATTATCAATGGCGAGCTTTATCACGGCGAATATGACATCGCCGGGGAGCTCGGCCATATGGCGATTGACGTGCACGGTCGCCGGTGTGCGTGCGGAAGCAACGGCTGCCTGCAGACCGTCGCTTCGGGACCGGCCGTTGCCGAACGGACCGTGGAAAGCCTGAAAAATCATCCGGAGAGCCGGATATGGGAGTTGGTTGAGGGTAACACGAAGCAAGTGAGTGGGGAAATAGTTTTAAAAGCTGCCGAAGCGGGCGATCCGCTCGCCATTGACATTCTCCGGCAGACCGGGGAATATCTAGGCATCGGTCTCACCAATCTGATTCATATTATCAACCCAACGAAAATCATACTCGGCGGCGGGGTGTCGGAGTCCGGAAAGTACGTGCTCGATCCGGTCCGGCGCACGATTCAGGAGCGTGGTCTCACCAAACAGGCCAAGCAGACAGAAGTCGTCATTACCGAGTTTGGCAGCAAAGCAACCATGCTCGGCGCGGTGGCACTGCTGCTGGTGGAACTGTTTCAGCCGCAATGAATGTGTGCGCTTCCTATGAAAACATTCACCATTCATGACTAACTTTCCTTTCTTCTGGGAATAGAGAGGGGAAAGGAGTTGTCACAGATGAGAAACACATTCATTGCTGCCCAGGTCCGCTCGGATCGCTGGGAAGACATCGGCTCTCTTTTTCGTGATAGTGCAATTGTGAACTACGAACAGGCGAAGGAACGGAAAGAAGGACTGCTTATTCCCTTCTTTTATGACGAATATATGATGTGGAAGCCGGAAACGTATGAACTGCTCGAAGAACTGCAGGGACGCCCGGTACACATAGAGGAGCTTGCCTCCTGTCGCCTGACCGGTTTTCGGCACGAATTGGTTCTTTCAATCACCGATTGGGAGATTACCCCGGAAGGCATTATGGCCAAACAGTACCAGAATCACGAAAAACCGACACAAAATGTGCAGCTGATATAAATGAGAGAAGGCAGGGCCCATTACGGGCGCTGCTTTTTTATGCAGGCAGATGATCGTTTCCGGTGGGAGGTTCGTGTTAGAATGAGATAGAAGATTTTAGGATAGAAAGGAACGAAAGGCGGAGGCGTCTTTCGAAGGTCACTGTGCTATGAATTCACGTGTTTACTTACTGGCGGTGTCGGCGTTTATCGTCGGGATGGTCGAGCTGATTATCAGCGGGATTCTCCCGCTCATTTCGGAGGATTTATCGGTGTCGATTGCTATTGCTGGCCAGCTGATTACCATTTTTGCCCTCGTATTTGCGGTGGCGGGCCCGCTACTGCTGTCATTTACGTCCAATGTGGAACGGAAAACGGTGTACATATGGGCGCTTGCGGTATTTGCGATTGCCAATATAGGCGCAAGCCTGGCACCAACGTTTACCGTCCTCATGGCCGCCCGGTTTGTAACCGCAGCGAGTGCGGCGCTCATTATCGTGCTCGCGCTTACGATGGCGCCGAAGCTTGTGGAGGCGAAATACCGCTCGCGCAGCATCGGCCTCGTGACGATGGGCGTCAGCTCGGCGCTCGTCCTCGGCGTGCCGCTCGGCGTGCTGATCGGGGAGGCGTTCGGCTGGCGGATCATCTTCGTGATGATCGCTATGCTGACGGTACTGATTGGCGCCGTCATGATCCGCTTTCTGCCGCGCATGCAGCCGGAGCAGGTGGTTACTGTCGGCCAGCAGATCCGCTCGCTCAAAGATATCAAGATCGTCGGTATCCACAGTGTGACGCTTCTGGTGCTTGCGGGCCATTATACGCTGTACGGCTACTTTAATCCGTTCATGCAGGAGACGATGGGACTGAATTCGTTCTGGATCAGCGCCATGTTCTTTATTTTCGGAGCAGCGGCGGTCTCCGGCGGGGGCGTCGGCGGCTGGCTCACCGACCAGTTTGGCTCCAAAAAAATGTCGCTAACGTTCATTGCTTCGTTTGCGGTTATCCTATTCATTTTGCCATTTGCGACCAACTCGATGGCGCTCTTTATCATAGCCGTGATTATCTGGGGTATTCTCAGCTGGTCGATTGCGCCGGCGCAGCAGAGCTATCTGATTGCGGTCGCGCCGGAAACGTCCGACATCCAGCAGAGCGTCAACACGTCGGCGCTCCAGGTCGGCATTGCGATCGGCTCGATTCTCGGCGGTATCGTCGTGGAGCAGTCCGTCGTTGCCGCCACCTCCTGGGCCGGAAGCGCGCTTGTGGTGGTCGCTATGGTAATCGCGCTCATGGCGTACCGGGCGCCGCGGGTGCGGGGGAGCGAACCCACTAAATCATGATTATTTGAGAAGGGACTTTTTATTAAATTTTCTTTTCTATTAATGACAAATCCGATTCAGTAATTTTTACTGAATCGGATTTGTCATATTTTTTAAAAAATATAGTTTTATAGTCTCTTATATAGTACTATATTATTAGAAAATATTGTTAGTTATAAAACATAAAAGGGGGATTTTTTATGAGTGTTTTAGAAAAATTTGGTTTAGATAAAAGGCAAACCCGATTACTTTTTAGTTTACAAAAGTCCTTAGTAATGTCTGATATTGAGTTTGAAAAAAATAATACCATTAAAGAAAAAAAAGAAGAATGGCTGCAAAGTTGGGTTAAAGGTGTCGAAGATGTATTAAATGGAGAAGAATATCATGAATGGACCCTTGTTGAGGAAGAAAAACAATTAATAGAAGAATGCGAAATCGCTGTGAAAAATTGTGAGAATCTTCGAACACCTCTGTACTTAATATTGTTGGAACTGAATTTGTTTGTTCCGTACTTTCCTGTCGATGAAATAAAATTTAAAACACATGAAAGAGTAAAATATGATAAAAAAATACTCAATTACAATGTTGTGCGTTATGCACGCTTATTAGACATCGACGAAGAATTTATTGAAAATACAAATAAGACCTTTAAAAAATCAGTACGTTCTATTTCTAAAGTTGGTACAAAAATGCTGGCAGGGGCTGGAGGAGGAGCAATATTAATAGCTTTGACCGCTGGTCTTGCAACCCCCTTTATTGCTGGGCTAGCAGCCCCAGCTGGATTGGCAGGAGCGGCGGCTACAAATGCAGGATTAGCCGCACTTGGCGGTGGTGCAGTAGCTGCTGGTGGGATGGGTATGGCTGGTGGTATGACAGTTATAGTTGGAGGAGGAAGTATTTTTGGTTCATTAAGCGGTATGGCTTTAGGAGGGATGCTAAAGGATTCTTCTAGTCTAGCTTTACGTGAAGGGGCAAAATTAGAAGTGATTATGAAAGAAATTATTTTATCTGAACAACATGACGTTAGATTTGCTCAAGAAATGATTGGAGAACAAAAGAAAGTTATTAAAAAATTAAATGAAGAACTTACAGATTTAGAAATGAATGAAAAAGAAAATAAAAAACAAATTAAAAATTTATCGAAGTCAATTCAATATTTAAAAACTACTCTTAAACGTTCAGAAGTTAATTTGGATCAATTTGTTTAATAAGGAGCGTATAAGTGATGTCGAAAAAGAAAATTTTTGATTTTGATGATGATTTCGACGAAATACAAAACGGATTGGCAGATTCTCAAAATCGTTTAAGACAAAACAATATAAAGTCGAAAACCAATAGTCTAGAGCTGCAACAATTGCAAAAAGAGTTGGAATCACTAACAGGTCAAGGTAGCGAAAGCTCTAGCTTTTCACAAATTCCAGAAATCGATATTAATTATGATAAACAATATTTTTTAAACTTTTCAGAACAAACGCATAGAGAAATTGAAAAGGAAATTTATACAAATGCAAATCTGTTATCTCCTTTGACTAAAACTGATTACTTTGTAGCCTTTGCTATTGGTTTGGTAGGAGTTTTAGTTGATATGTTTTTAGTTAAATTGCCGAAAGATATCAATTATCTAGGTAAGTATCATCAAAAAGGAAGTGCACTAACAAGCGAAATAAAAAAGATAGGAGATGAAAGTGGAGATTTCAAGAATATTATCACTAAATTAGAAAAAACCTTTAAAGTAAATTACGATGCCAGCACTAGCAAAAGGTTCAATAATTATCAAGGAGATGTTAATGGCTTTTATCCTAAAACTCACAGAATGATGAGTTTAGGCCATGATCCTTTTTTTGGTCTTTTGTTTGGTACCTTAGATATTTGGAACGACACTTTAACTTTTATAGATAGTAAAGGAATTATTCATTCAGTAGATATGAGCCACTTAGGCAAAGCTTCTCTAAACGATAAAATATTTGCTCCACTTTTATGGCTAGGTCATTTACTATCAGACGCATGTACAAAAATGGGTTTGCCTGTACCGGGTTGGGGCTTTACTCAATTGTTACAATTTGGGAGTTTGGGAGAGAATGACCGTACTTTTGCAGATATCGCAAGGTGGATGTATGTAGAAGGATACGATCTAAGGCATTTTTTAACGATGAGCACAGTGCCAGGTAGTATTGAACTTTTAAACAGGTTGTATCATAAAAAAACAAGTGAACCATATGAGACACCTGGTGTATATTTAGATAGAAATTTAAATGAATTAGAACAAAACATTCGTCTGGAAAAAATGTTATTTATAAGCCACTCAGTAGCGGCAAGTGGTAACGTGGCTAAAATTATTAAGAACCATGGCAATCCATTGAGTTTTAATATGCCGGTATGGTTAGGTTTGATAAAACAAAGCGTTCAATTCACCTTAATTGAAACTCGTAATAAAGATGCCGAGAAAGCTGTGAGAAATAGGAATAAAATTAATAATACTTGGAATAATCTTTAAAAGGGAAAATGATTAGAAATAAACGGAAAGATAAAATTGAGATTGAAATTCAGCCCGAAAACAGCTATGATAAAGGTGTTCAGAAAGCTGTAACATTTAAACATCGCGGCAGCGCTCCTGCAGGCGGTTTTAAATGAGTATAATTATGGAAACGATTACATGGTATTTTGGCAGAGGTCCTGCCTGAAGCTAAGCGTCGTTCTGTTTCTGTTGGGGATTTTTATCCCGGCGGAGCAGGCGGCGCTTTTTTTATTATTACATATCGGGGAGTGAGAGGAATGAACAAAACAAAAAACCGCTGGCTGATTGCGCTCGCGGCTGTCGGGATTCACATTTCGATCGGATCGGTCTACGCGTGGAGCGTGTTCACCAATCCGCTCATTGACGCCTACGGGTGGAATTTAAGCGCCGTGTCGCTCACATTCAGCATTGCGATCCTATTTCTGGGGCTGTCGGCTGCATTTATGGGACACTTCGTTGAAAAGCATGGCCCGAGGGTATCGGGGATGGTTGCCGCAAGCTTTTTCGGCTTCGGCATGATCGGCTCCGGGGCAGCGACGATGATAGAGTCGCTCTGGCTGTTATACATAACGTACGGCATGCTTGGCGGTATCGGTCTTGGCATCGGCTACATCACACCGGTGTCGACGCTCGTGAAATGGTTTCCGGACCGCCGGGGGCTCGCTACGGGCCTTGCGATTATGGGGTTTGGCTTTGCGGCAATGATCGCAAGCCCGGTGATGGCCTCACTCATTGAAGGCGCCGGCATTCCGTTAACGTTTTTCATTCTAGGGGCAGTATATTTTATCGTGATGATGAGCTCGGCGCTGTACCTCGAGCGTCCGCCGGAAGGATACATGAAGGAATACACGGCTGCTGGAAAACAGAAGCCGGATCTCGCGCAGCTGACGGCGAACGAAGCGGTCAAAACGCGCCGCTTCTGGTACCTGTGGGTCATGCTGTTCATTAACGTCACGTGCGGGATCGCGATTTTATCGGTGGCTTCCCCGATGGCGCAGGAAATTGCCGGGCTGTCGGCAGCCGCTGCGGCCACCACGGTCGGCCTGATGGGCTTTTTCAACGGCGCCGGCCGCATCGCCTGGGCGAGTATTTCCGACTATCTCGGACGCCCGAACGTGTACACGGCCTTTTTCCTGATTCAGATCGTGACCTTCTTTGCGCTGCCGAACCTGACCGTAGCGCTGTTGTTCCAGCTGGCACTGTTCTTAATCATGACATGCTACGGCGGCGGTTTCGCCTCCATCCCGGCCTACATTGGCGATATTTTCGGCACGAAGCAGCTTGGCGCCATTCACGGCTACGTGCTGACCGCCTGGGCGGCTGCCGGCCTGGTGGGCCCGCTGCTTGCCTCCTGGATTCGCGGGGTGACCGAGAGCTATGCGCTCACGCTTTCGATTTTTGGCAGCATGTTTATCGTCGCGCTTCTCGTGTCGCTGTTAATCCGTATTGATATCCGCCAGCTGAAGCAGGCGAACGCCGAGCCGGCTAAGGCAGAGAGGCTTTCGAGTTGATTTTTGCGGCCGCGGCGCATAAAATTTAGAGAGTATAAATAGTAAAGGTGAAAAAAATGAACAAATACGAAGCTGAGTTCAGCAACCTGGTCAAGGCGTTCCGCAAACGGCATATGGGCAAAGGGCCGGGCAAAATCAACACCACGTTCTGCAAGCACTGGGCGATCTGCGAGATGGAGGGCAACCTGTCGCCGGTGGAAAAGTTTATTGCCGCCGCCGACAACGGTGAACAGATGCTTCGGGCGGCCCGGACCGAGATGGTGAAGGACATGTACAAAAAGAATCATCCCGTGGAAATGGAAGAATTCCTCGGCAGCACGTTCGTCGATTTGTATGTGGATATTGATATCGAAAAGGATTTCGGCATGTCGATCTTCGTGTTCAGTGACAACATTCAGGAGAAATTTTCTTAAATACACAGGTTAGGCACTTCGCAGCGACCCTGCAAAAGACTCAACCGCTTTGCGCTCCGGGCGATACAGGCTCCGGGGCGTGAGGTGGTTTTTTTATTATTACACATAGAGGAGTTATTGATTATGGGAGAAACCAAGCACCAGGGACCAATGAAAAAAGCCAAAATGCCGGCACCGGAGCACTGGGTGAGTCCGATTCCGTTCGGCCTCGGCAAAGTGAAGCCAAAGCATATCCGGGATTCGATGAAAATTGCCTGGGACAACAAGGACAACCTCGGCTACGCGAAAAACATTATTACGAAGGGCGTCTGCGACGGCTGCGCGCTCGGGGTATCCGGGCTGTACGACCAGACGCTCAGCGGTCCGCACATCTGTACAACGCGGCTGAATGTGCTGCGGCTGAACACAATGCCGGCGGTCGACGATGAAATTTTAAACAAGGATATTGATGAGCTCCGCGAATACTCGAGCACCGAGCTGCGGGAGCTCGGCCGTGTGCCGTATCCGATGATCCGCCGCAAGGGCGAGCGCAAATTCTCCCGGCTAAGCTGGGACGATGCGATGGATACGATCGCGGATAAAATGAAGGAGCTCGACCCGAAGCAGTATGCGTTCTACTTAACGTCGCGCGGCATTACGAACGAATCTTACTACGTGGCCGCCAAGGTGTCCCGGTTTCTCGGGGCAAACCATATCGACAACGCGTCGAGAATCTGCCACTCACCGAGTAAGACCGCGATGAAGCGATCAGTCGGCGTCGGGGCATCGACAGCCAACTATCAGGACTGGATTGGCACCGACGTGCTGATGTTCTGGGGGAGCGTGGCGTCCAACAGCTCGCCGGTCTCTACGAAATACATGCTCGAGGCGAAGAAAAAGGGCACGAAAATTATTGTCATCAACCCGTACCGTGAGCCGTCGATGGACGAGTACTGGATTCCGTCGAATCCGGAGTCGGCGCTGTTTGGGACCAAGGTTGCGGACGACTTTTACCAGATTAATATCGGCGGCGACATTGCGTTTATGCACGGCATCATGAAGCACTGGTTTGACATGGAGGAAGAGATGCCGGGATCTGCGATCAACCATGACTTCGTCGACGAGCACGTGAACGGCTACGAAGAGCTGAAGCAGCAGGTCATGGCGCAGTCGTGGGAGGAAATTACGGAATCATCCGGCGTGACCCGCGAGCGGATCATCGAGCTTTCCGACCTGCTTGCCCGCAGCAAAAATGCTGTATTTGCCTGGGCGCTTGGGCTTACGATGCATTCGTTTGCAACCGACAACATTTCCCAGGTGGCAAACCTCGCGCTGCTGCGCGGCTTTCTCGGCCGCCAGTACAGCGGCCTGATGCCGTTTCGCGGCCACTCGAGCGTGCAGGGAAGCGGTGAAATGGGCGCCGATCCGTTTGTGCTTCCGGGCGGCGACTTTAAAGGCGACAACATCGAGCGGATCGAAAAGCTCTGGGGCTTTGACATTCCGAAATGGCAGGGAGACGTCGTAGGCGTGACGCTTGAAAACATTATGCTGCCTGAGGATCATGAGCGCAAAATCAAAATGTACTACCTGTCCGGCGGCAACTTCCTGGAAACGATGCCGGAGCCGGGTTTTGTGGAACAGGCGCTCTCGGAGCTCGACGTCCGCGTGCATCAGGACATTATCCTGAACACGTCGACGCTCGTGGATGCGAAGGAGGCGGTGATTGTGCTGCCGGCGAAAACCCGCTACGAGCAGGAGGACGGCGGCACGTCGACCTCGACCGAGCGGATGGTCTATTTTTCCCCTGAAATCGAAGGCAACAAAAACAAGATTGAGGAAGCACGGGCGGAATGGAAAATCTATATTGACCTCGCCAAGCGCGTGAAGCCGGAAACGGCCCATCTGGTTGATTTTAAGGATGGCTACGAGGTACGCGGGGAAATGGCCAAGGCGAACCCGAACTACAACGGCGTCCAGCATCTGAAAAAGCAGGGCGACGTGTTCCAGTGGGGCGGCGCATGGCTGTGCGAAGGCGGCGTCTGTCCGACGCCGGACGGACGAGGCAATTTGATTCCGGTCGAAATTCCAGACCTGAACCGGCAGCCGGGGGACTTTTACCTGACGACCCGGCGCGGCAAGCAGTTTAACTCGATGGTGTACAAAAAAACCGATCCGATCAACGGGGCGGAGCGTGATGACGTGCTCATGAACGAAGCGGATGCGAAGGAAAACCGGATCGCTGACGGCGAGGCGGTCGTGCTGTACAACCAGTACGGCGTGTTCCAGGGCCGGGCGCGGATTGCCGACATGGCGAAGGGCAATCTGGGCGTCCATTTTCCTGAGGGTAACTTCCTGCTGCCAAAGGGACGCTACGAGCAGTTTGCAAAAATCCCGGATTACAACATCGGCGTAAAGGTGGAAAAAGCCGAAAAATTCAACGCCCGCAAGGATACCGAGTATCTGGAAAAACGGGTGGATGATCTTGAGGATACGCCAGGGGCGTAATTTCAAAAAAAGCTGTCCGTTGAACGGGCAGCTTTTTGTTATATTAACCCCGCCGCACCAGCGGAACAAACACAGTTGCGACCCTCTCGTTTTGCCTGGTACAGCGCTTGGTCCGCCAGATCATACAAAGCATGAACGTTTTTTCCGGAGGCCGGGTAGGCTCCAAGCCCAATCGAAATGGTGATGAACAGGGGAGCGGGGCGTCCGGCAACGATAAATGGGGTGCGGGCGACATCGGCGCGGATGCGCTCTGCGATTGTCAGCGCATGGGTCTCGTCGCAATCGTAAAGAATCACTCCGAATTCTTCGCCGCCGATTCGGAAGGCGACATCATCTGGACGAACAGCAGCAACTATTACATGGCTGAGCTGCTTTAAAACCATATCGCCCTCGAGGTGTCCGTGCGTATCATTGATTTGCTTAAAATAGTCGATATCAAGCACTAAAAGCGACAGGGAGCGGCTGCTTGAGGGATATTCCTCTGCGGCCTGCCCGAGAAGCTCCTGGAAGGCGCGCTGGTTGTACAGCGCCGTTAAATTGTCCCGGTACGCCTGGTACTGGTAGCGGTTAAACATCTGGTTCACTTTATTTAAATGAACAAACATGTAAACAGAAACACCTGTACCTGTAAGAGAGGCGAGGAAATAAAACGCCGAAACAGGAAGCGAGACCGTTAACGGCATCAGTATGGAAAGCATCACTGCCATATAAAGAGTGGTGAGTCCAATCATCCAGGCCGCCCGCCGCCAGATATTTTTCACGGCAGTATGGACGATTCCGCCTGACACTACGCTTATAGCAATGAGGAGCAGGGCAGGGAAGGAAGAAGGGCTGAAGTCGATGAGCAGCCGTCCGGCTGCGATAATAATTCCGGTGATAATAGTCGGCACCCAGCCTCCAAAGACAGCCATCAACGTAACCGGCACGAGCCGGAGGTCGATGATAGTCGTTTCGTTCAGCGGAATGGTATAGGCAAGCAGGACAAGCCCCAGCATCCCACTGGCGGCACCGGCAGCTATTTTTTGTTTTACTGGTGAAGCCGTGCTTAAAGGTGTTTTATAAAGCAGGCGGTGAAACAAATAGATAAACGATATAAGAATAGTTATATTAATAAAAAATCCTGACAGCATAGCATCCCCCGTCGCTGCTTGGCCCAAGCTGAACTTTAGATTCAAACAAGAGTTTTATCCCAATGATAGCACCTCTTTGATCCAAAAAAAGGAACAGGAACGAAAAGATGAAAATAAGTAATAACGAACGATACGTTGAAAAGCCCGGGCATTAGTCATAAAGCACTAACACTGTACTTGCTTGACTGGGATTCAACTATATTCATGGTTCTGCCGATAAAAGACATAGATGTGTAATATTCTATGCTTGGAAAATGCTATGAATTCGGGGTGAACGTGGTGGAGCTTACTTATGAATCGTACAGTCCTGGACTAGTGGTGCTGTCTGTTTTGATTGCGGCATTTGCCTCCTATACAGCCTTTCACGCCGCCGGCCGACTAAAAGCGGCCGGATCGAAGCATAAAGCCGTCTGGGCCATGAGCGGCGGTTTGTGTCTCGGCGGCGGTATCTGGTCGATGCATTTTATTGCTATGCTCGCACTTGATGTGGGTATGCCGGTTACATATGACCCGGGGCTGCTTGTGCTGAGCATTGTGATGGCGGTGGGGGCCAGCTGGCTGGCTTTTCTGATTCTGCAATTTTTCAAACCGGGTCTCCGGTGGCACCTGCTTGGCGCTGTTTTTATCGGAAGCGGCATTGTGTCGATGCACTATATCGGCATGGCAGCGATGCAGATGAATGCAGAGATAAAGTACAGCCCGGTACTTGTGATAATATCCGTCGTGATTGCCTATCTGGCATCGTTTACCGCTCTGCGGCTGCTTTCGGTCGTGCCGTCCATTCAAAAACGCCTCTGGAAGGAGATCGGCTTTATCGGAAGTTCGCTTTTGATGGGAGCGGCTATTGCAGGCATGCATTATACAGGCATGGCCGGAGCGTCATTTGAACACGGAAGCGCCGGAATGGGAATGGATGGCACTGCCGTTCAAACGGAGCTTTTGTCCATTTTTATCGGTATTGGAATTATGATGATTTTAGTTATTACGACCATTGTGGCTGTTTTTGAACGTCAGATCGAATTTAAGAAAGACGAGCTGGATTACATCGATGATTTGTACCGGGGCATTATTCATACGGCGAACGATGCAATTATTACGTCCAATATGGATATGAAAATTGTATCCTGGAATGATGCGGCAGAGCGTATTTTCGGACACCGGCAGGCAGATATTATCGGCGAGCCGCTTTCAACGATTATTCCAAGTGCGTATCAAAGAAGGGTGGAGTATTTTCATCAAACCGGCGAGGATGTGGAAAGTGCCTCACTCGTTGAGCTGGAAGGGCTGCACTGCGATGGCTGGACATTTCCGCTCGAGCTTTCCTTTTCCCGGCAGGGAAGCGGGGGCCAAAAAGTATATACCGGAATTGTGCGCGATATTTCGGAGCGTATCAAACAGAATGAACGTATCCAGGAGCTGATTTACCGGGATGATTTAACCCGGCTGCCGAACCGGCGTATGCTGAACGAGCATCTTACCCATATGCTTGAGCAGCTGTCTCAGGCGAATTTGGCCGTGCTGTTTGTTGACCTGGACCGGTTTAAAAATGTAAACGACGTCTACGGGCACCGTATTGGTGATGAGCTTTTAATTATTGCCGCTGAACGGATGAAAAAGCGTCTGCGGGAAACGGATTTTCTGGCCAGGCAGAGCGGGGATGAATTTGTGGTTATTTTGCCGGAGTCTACCGGCTACGGGGCAGGGAACACGGCTCATTCGCTGGTACAGGTATTGAATGAACCGGTCACAATAGAGAAAAATGAGTTGTTTATTTCCGCCTCGATTGGCATCAGTGTGTATCCGGAGGACGGGGAAACAGCGGAGGACCTGCTAAAGCATGCCGATACGGCGATGTACAAAGCGAAAAGCAGCGGCGCAAATCAGTACTTCTTCTTCACGGCCGATATGAATGAAGAGGTGTCCAAAAAAATGCTGCTCGAGTCCGGACTTAGGAAGGGCATCATCACCGAAGAATTTTTGTTGTACTATCAGCCGCAGGTGGACGTTGTCAGCGGAGAAATAAAGGGCTATGAAGCACTTGTGCGTTGGAGGCACCCGGAGCTCGGAATGGTGCCGCCGGGAGAATTTATTCCGCTTGCTGAAGAAACCGGACTCATCATCCCGCTCGGGCGCTGGATTCTACAGGAGGCGTGCCGGCAGATGGCAGAATGGAAAAAAGCCGGAAGCACGGTAACCAGAATGTCAGTGAATATTTCCACCCTTCAGTTCCAGCAGCCGGACTTTTTGAATATGGTTATGGAAATTCTTGAAAATACCGGCCTTCCCCCGGAATACCTGGAGCTTGAGCTGACGGAAAGCATTGTGCAGGATCCGGAACGGTCGGTGCCTCTGATGGAAAGCATTCGGGCCAGGGGTATCCGCATCTCTCTTGATGATTTTGGCACCGGCTACTCATCGCTCAGCTACCTGAAGGACTTTCCATTGAATACACTTAAGATCGATAAATCGTTTATGGACAACATCGAGGACGGGCAGCGCGAGGAAGCGATCGTGGAAAGCATTATCCATATGGCCCAACGTCTTGGCTTTAACGTGATCGCAGAGGGAATCGAAAAAAGCTCGCAGTTGAGCCTCCTCTCGGAAAAAGCGTGCCAAGAATACCAGGGCTATTACTACAGCCCGCCGCTCCCGGCTGAAGCGATAAACGAATACGCAGGGCGCCGGGATGAAAAATATACGTCTTAACGCAAGAAAGCCCGCGCAGGCAAGGTCTACATGGGCTTTTTTTGCGCTTGATCAAGTCAGCCGCTCAATTACTTCCTGGTGTTTGGGATATTCAGCGGTGAGTTCGTCACGCGCGAGCAGCTCGAAGTCGGCAAAGTCAAAGCCGGGAACGACGACGCAGCTGACAAGTGCGAACTGCTCCGGTTTGCGGACTTCGGCACCGAAAATAGTTCCCTTTGGCACGACGCCCTGAAGCACTTCGCCATTGGCGGGGTTCGGTCCAAGCGTCATAATTTCATGGTGCCCGCTCTCCGGATGAATCATATGCACGTCAAGCGGAGCGCCGGTATGGTAATACCACATTTCGTCCGCCTGCAGCTGATGGAGACGGGAAGGCTCACCGGAGCGGACGAGAAAATGAATACTCGTGTACTGGGCGCGGGTTCTGCCATTAGGCGTAGTGACTGTCTCCTCCGACTTCATCGTCTGCCGGAAAAAGCCGCCCTCCGGGTGCGGTTCAAGCTGCAGTTCTCGGATCCATTCGTCAGCTTTAGTCATAGAGAAGCCTCCCTCTTATTATCTGTAATTTTCTTTATACGTTGCGGGCAGCGTACCTTTTTCGATAAATTCCTGCACCAGCTGTTGAAAGGTCTTCGGGTCACGGGCTTCGATCGAAAGCGTCCGCAGGTGGCTGTAAAAGGAGCGCTTTTCAAATTCATAGGCGAATTTTTCCGCGAATGACTGGGCGACCACCTGGCCGTAGCTCCAGCAGATTTGTTTTTTATCCTCCGGCAGCGAGCGGGCTAACAGCACAAGCGTTTCAAGCAGCATATTGGTAAGAACGGGGTCGTTTTTCACATAAACACTGATGTGTCCAAAGGCCGTATACAGGTAATCGTCAAAATACTCCTGCTTCATGACGACGCGGAGCGCGTTTTCCCCGTCGGACAAATACGGTGTGAACGAGGTGACTTTGGCGATGGAAAGCAGCAGGTCAATCAGCTGATATAGCGTGTCTTTAAGTGTCCCCGGTTCATCGTTGGCTACCGCCTTCACAGCGATATCCTTCAGCTTCTGGACCCCGAATCCGAGATCCTGAATTTCGTTCTGCCGGTCACCGAGAAACAGCATGCGCCGGTATTTCTGCTCATCCACTTCGTCCACGGTGGTACCCTCGGTCGTCCAGTAGGAAAAGAGTGTCAAATCGGGCAGCAGGAAATCACCGATATTGCAGTGCAGCTGAATTACGAGGCCGTCCTTTTGGGCTTCCTGGATCAGCTTGCCAAAATCGATAATCTGCAGGTAGCCGGACGTCTCGCACGCCACCTTTGTTGCCTGGTCCTGTTTCTCCTGCGGCAGATAGGAAAGGCTGAGGTGGTCCGGGTTGTCGGCCCGGTATTTTTCAAGGTCGTAGTAAAGCGTGTTTAAAATCCGCTCCTCGGACTGTTTTTTCATGTCTGTCGTAATGCTTGGCGGCTGCATCCATTTGGTGGCGTGATTAATAAACAAAATAAAGTTCAGCACCGAAAAGGCCGTCATGAGCACACCTGCAATCGGAAAAACCGTGTACTGGCTGATGGAGGAATCCAAAAAGAAAAATACGATCAGCAGATAGAAGAAACAGAGGTTAAAGATCCCGATTGCGTGCTGGGTGCGGCGGTTAAAATAAAGTTGAGCAGCACCCGCGGCGTGAACTGGTTCGACATGTTCGTGAGCACCATCAGCATTGAGTTAAAGGTGAACGCGTTGAGCGACAGCACCCCGGACAACATGGTGCTGTACATCGTCTGGGTGATGAGCGAGTACTCTGTCGTGAATGCTGACAAAAGCGTCCATCCCGGCCGGAGGCTGAATTCGATCCAAAACGAGAGAATGGATAAAAGAGAAGCGATAATAATATAAATAGCCGGCAGCACCCACAGGCTGGCACGCGTTTCGTGCCAGCGCTGGCGGGAGGACATGCTGAGCAGCCGTTTTACCGATGCCGGCATCATGCGAAACAGCATATGAAGCATGGTTTCACCCGCTTTCTTTTTTAAGAGTTTGTATAATTTCCGCTACAGTTAAGCATAAAGGTTCCGAAGGGTAAATAAAATAAGTACCGGAGAATAGGCCCTGTTTCTCCGTCAGCGCCGGGTGGTATATTGAATCGTAATAGGATACATATACAAGAGGAGGAAAACGATGAATATTGCCGTTTATCAGATGGATATTGTGGCGGGAGACCCGGAAGCGAACCGGGAAAAGGTAAGCCGGTGGCTTAGGGAGCAGGAGCTTGGCGAGGTGGATCTAGTTATGCTTCCGGAGATGTGGACGACCGCGTATACGCTGCCGGAGCTCCAGGGTATTGCGGAGGATCCGGCGGACAGCGAAACGATCCGTTTTTTGCAGGAGGCGGCGAAACACTATGATGTTCATATCATGGGAGGGTCGATCGCGGTAAAAGAAAACGGGAAGGTGTATAACCGGGCCGTGGTGATAGATAACACAGGGGAGCTTGTATATGATTATGACAAAATCCATCTCGTGCCGATGCTGAACGAGCCGGCGTACTTAAGCGGGGGGCGCGAGCCGGTGAAGGTGTTTGAGATTAACGGAATCAAAATGGGGGTCGTAATCTGCTATGACCTTCGTTTTCCGGAAATTATCCGGAGCCTCGCTCTGCAGGGGTGTGAGCTGCTGTTTATTCCGGCGGAATGGCCCGACAGCCGCCGGAGTCACTGGGACGTACTGAATATAGCGCGGGCGGTGGAAAACCAGATGTATGTCGTGACGTGCAATCGTCCGGGCTCGTACGATGGTATTACATTCGCCGGATCCTCGGCCTTTATAGATCCGTGGGGCAACGTGCTGCAGAAGGGGAGCGTAGAGCAGGAGGAAACGCTCCGGGAAACCCTGGATCTCTCCAATGTAGCAGATGTTCGCAAAAACGTCCCGGTTTTTGACAGTCGGGTGCCGGAGTTGTATGAATAACGATTTTCATGAAAAGGGGGAGAGTTATCCTATGAAAAATTATCTGACGTTACATGAGCAGTCCTCTGGAAACAAGATCGGTGTACAGGTGAACCGGGTTTTTAATGCCGGGTATGCAGGGAGCGATCAGGATAAGGTGCAGGAGCATATCGATGAGCTCGCCAAACTCGGAGTGCCAACGCCTGAAACAACTCCAACGCTATACCCGATCGCTAACAATAATCCAACAACAGATGATACGATTCAGGTTCAGCACGGAGAAACGAGCGGGGAGATAGAATACGTATTGATTTGGGCGGAAGGCGAGCTTTACGTAACAGTAGGCAGTGATCATACAGACCGCAGGCTGGAAACATTCAGCGTACCGATGTCCAAGCAGGCGTACCCTAACGTTATTGCAAAAGATGTATGGAAATATGCCGACGTGAAGGATCATTGGGACCAGATCACCTTCACATGCTGGGCGTCCTCCGGGGAAGAAAAAGAGCTGTATCAGCAGGGCAAAGTGACTGATTTAATGACGCCGGAGGAGTGGGAGCCGCAGTTTGAATCAATGCGGGTGAATACGGAGGGGAATTTCTTTTTTTCAGCAACGATTAATACGGTAGCTAAATCGCTGGCATTTGCCGATTATTATGAATTTGAACTGCACGATCCGGTTCGGAACCAGACGATTCACCATTCGTATAAAGTGGAGCAGCTGCAGCAGCCGACTGAATGAAGAAAGGCGGCGGTGAATGATGGAACAAAACCAAAGCGATCTGTTGAAAAAAGGCGTACAGCGGCGGGTGCTGTGGGGAGCCATTTTTTTAATGGCCACTTCCTCTATCGGACCGGCATTTTTAACACAGACAACAGAATTCACGTCCCAGTTTTTGGCTAGTTTTGCGTTTGCCATTTTAGCATCGATTATTATTGATATTGGCGCCCAGTTAAATATCTGGCGGGTGCTGGTCGTTTCCGGAAAACGGGGACAGGACGTAGCAAACATGGTATTTCCGGGGCTCGGCTACCTGGTAGCGGCGCTCATTGTACTCGGCGGTATTGCCTTTAACATCGGGAACGTGGCCGGGGCAGGTCTTGGTATTAACGTGCTGTTTGGTATTTCCCCGCAGGTGGGGGCAGTGATCACCGGGGTGATTGCCATTATCATTTTTACTGTAAAGAGTGCCGAAAAAGTAGTGGATATCCTTATCCCCATTCTGGGTATCGTGATGATCACGATGGTGGGTTATGTGATGATCACGACCAACCCACCGGTGGGAGAAGCAGTGGTCCGCAGTGTTTTCCCGGAGGATTACGCAGCGCTCGTGCTCCCGGTCGTGACACTTGTTGGCGGAACCGTCGGCGGCTATATTACCTTTGCCGGTGCGCACCGGCTGATCGACCGTGGATTCAAGGGAAAAGAAGCCCTGCCGCTTGTCACGAAAGCTGCGAATTTTGGCATCTTAACGACCGGAGTTATGAGAGTGCTTTTATTCCTTGCCGTGCTGGGTGTCGTGTCTGCAGGGTATACGCTTGATGAAGGAAACCCGGCGGCCTCTGTGTTTCAGATCGCTCTCGGCAATGTCGGCTATAAAATCTTCGGCGTGGTGCTGTGGTCCGCTGCGATAAGCTCCGTGATTGGGTCAGCATATACGAGCGTATCATTTATTCGCTCCTTTCACCCGCAGCTCGAAAAGTATTATAAATGGCTGATCATCGGCTTTATTGCTTTTTCCACGATCGTGTTTGCGATTGTCGGGGAGCCTGTAACATTGTTGATCGTAGCCGGCGCTTTAAATGGATTGATTCTACCATTAACGCTCGGCTCGGTGCTTGTGGCTTCCAGGAAAAAGTCCATTGTCGGGGAATACAGGCACCCGGCCTGGATGCTCATCTTTGGGATAGTGGCAGTGTTGGTCACCTTGGTGGCAGGATTTCTGTCGCTGCAGGGGATTGCGGATTTGTGGCAGTAGAATGTTAAAAGGAAACACTCTGCAGGCCGAAGGAGCTTGAATAGCTTCGCCCGCCTGTGGTATAATTCATTTAACAAAAAACGGCCCGTGCGCGAACACGGACCGCCAACAGCAGTACTGACCCTTCAAAGGGGTCGGCTCAGGGAAAAATAAACCACTGGAGCGCTCTAACTCAAAGGTGGTTTATTTTTTATGCTTAAAATAGTCTGCTAACATTACGCTGGCGTAAATCGCTGTTAGAATGGAAGCGGCTACGGTTACGGCGTCTATTAGCATTACGGCATCCCCCCTTTCGCGAGGGAGTGCCGACCACCTTTGAGTTACAGTATGCTGTTACTATAATAGTATCAAAGGCCAATCAATATTTCGAATATTAATGGAAACAAAAACTTATTTTAAATGAACCGATTTTTTCGCTTGCACGTTTGCCCACTTTCCCGGAAAGGAAAGAGCGGAGAAGAGAGATTTAAAATTACACAGATGAAGGATGATTACTATGCCAATATACTGCAAGCGGCTTCATAAGAAAGCAGATACGGACGACGGCTACCGGATTTTTGTTGAGAAGGAATGGCCGAATGAAGTCGAAGAGGTGCGTGCCGATATTCATGAATGGGTGGACGGCGTTGCCCCATCGAAGGAACTGCAGAAGGCGCTTGAGGACGAACCGAAAAAGTTCGAAAGCTTCAAGGAGGCGTATAAGGCAGAGCTTGAGCAGGATGAGCTCAAACGCGAAGAATTGCAGCGTCTGAAAGAAATTGTGCGGATGCAGGACAAGGACGTGACGCTCGTCTTTTCGTCAGAGGACGTAAAACGAAATCACGCCTGGGTGCTGAAGGAAATTCTCGATCAGCAGCCGGCGCATCCAGAAGAGTAATACGAAGGCCCGCCTAAAGCAGGCGGGCCTGAAGCGTGGAGACGACTAGTCCCCACGCTTTTTTTGCGGTGCTTTTTCGTCCGACATGGGTGAACGCGTGAATGGTTTTTGGAAACATCTGATACTCCACCGGCACGCCTTCCTGCTTCAAGCGCTCTGCGTACCGGAATGCCTCCCGGGCGAGGGAATCGTATTCCGGGGTGAACACAAGCGTCGGCGGCAGCCCTTCGAGTGATTCCGCACGGAGTGGGGAAATATACGGGTGCGCAGCGCTCTGGCCCGTTTCCAGGTAGCTTGCCGTGAACAGATCCGCCACAAAAATGGGAATCGCTCCGGGGAAGAATGCTTTTTCGCGGGGATCAGTCGCAAGGTCGAGAATCGGCGAGTCCAAAATTTGAACTGCGGGCATCGGCGCCCCGGTGTCGCGCAAAAGCAGCAGCGTTGATGCTGCAATGTTTCCGCCGGCACTGTGTCCGCCGAGGGCGAAGCGTTCCATATTCAGGCCGAGCCAATCCTCATGGGCATGCAGCCATGCGATCACGTCCCGGATTTCAAACAGGGAAAACGGAAACCGGCTGCGCGGGGCCAGGTGGTAATCAATATTTACGACTACACAGGGGGTCAGCTCGGCGACATAGCGGCCCCAGCCTTCATCGTCGGCATAGCTTCCCATGAAAAAGCCGCCGCCGTGCAGATTCACAAACACCGGAAGAGCAGTGCCTTCAGCTTTTTCGGGATAATAGATGTGCACGGGCGTCGCGCCGGCAGCCGTTTCAACAATGTAGGAATCAGTGCGGACCGCCTCTGCCACAGGCGGGGTAATATGGGTCGGCGAATAACGGCGAAGTCGTATTTGAAACGCGCGCAGAAGCGCGGTCAACAGGTAGGTTCTCCATACGGGCATTGGTGCCACTCCTTTCTTCTCTCTACGTGCCTATTCCTGCCGCAGCCTTTTGTTAAGCTGAAAATTGTCCAGCATAAAAAATCAGCCGGCACTCGTTAAGAGAGTACCGGCTGATGCTGCATTATTTTCGTTTAATCCCAATGGAGCGCCCGGCTTTAGCCGGCCAGTTCTCCGGAGAGAGGACCGGAACGCCGGCAAATCCCTGCTGAAGCGTTTCGGGAAACGGGGCGGGCCGTCCGGCGGACTGATCCATTCCCATCACCATTTGTTCGCTCGTAGCGATTGTTTCATTTTGAGCGTCAAGCATCTCAAACCACAGATGCAGCCGCTTGGCGTCCTGATCAAGGATCGCCGCTGATACGGCGAGCGGCTGATCCTGGCGGGCCTCCGCCAGATACAGCAGGTGCGTTTCGAGGGTAAATACGGTGTACTGCTCCTGTTCGATAAAGCGGGCAGTCAGGCCTGCGTCTTCAAGCAGCGCATCGAGCGCCCGGCTGAAAACTAAAGCGTAAGCGGCGTCATTCATGTGTCCGTTATAGTCCACCCATTCCTTTTCTACGCGGCCGTTCCAGACTGTATGGTTATTTGTCATGGCTCGCAACCTTTTCCGCCGGCCAGTAGCTGCCATCGTGCAGCAGGTTCATGAGCTTTAAAAGAAATTCATCGCGGCGCTCTTCAAGCTCGGCGACGCTTTTGTCCCCGGATTGTTCATTTGTGCCTTCGATCACTTTTTCGCTCAATTCAGGAGTGAGCTCCGGAGCTTCGAGACTGGTCCACGGGGCTTTCAGGGCCGGACCGAACTGCTCGAGCATGTGGGTCATGCCTTTGTCCCCTCCGGCCAGATGGAAGGTCAAAAACGGTCCCATGAGTGCCCAGCGGAGACCGGCGCCGTAGACGATCGCTTTGTCGACTTCTTCGGTGGTGGCATGGCCGTCATTAACAATATGAAGGGCTTCCCGCCAGAGGGCTTCCATCAGTCGGTCGGCGATATGGCCGTCCACTTCGCCCTTCATGACAAGCGGCTTCATGCCGGCAAGCTCATATATTTCCTGGGCGCGTGTCATTTCGGTACCTGTCGTCTGCTCGCCGCCGGAAAGCTCCACAAGCGGAAGCAGGTAGACGGGATGAAACGGGTGGGCGACGATGACGCGCTCCGGATGGCGGGCACAGTCGGTCTGAAGGGTCGTCGGCTTGTAGCCGGACGTGCTCGAAGCGATGATGCTTTCGGCCGGCGCGTGTGCATCAATCTGGGCGAGCACGCTTCGTTTAATGTCTTCGCGTTCAGGCACATTTTCCTGAATAAGGGCAGCGTCTGACGCAGCGTCTGAAATGTCAGTCGTAAATGTAAGCTTATCGATGGAAGCATCGTCGTGCATGCCGTTTTCCTTCAGCTTCGGCCAAAGCGATGTAACAGTGCTGCGGGTTTTTTCTTCGGCGCCTTCCGCCGGGTCGCAGGCAATAACGTGAAAGCCGTGCGCAAGGAAACGGGCGATCCAGCCGTTGCCGATCACGCCGGTTCCAACGACGGCAATAGTAGTTGTTGTGGGATTCATGAGGTCCTCCTAAAAATTTAAGATTGTTTCGTCAGGCCGAGCGTATCGCGCGCTTCCTGCGGGGTCATTGGTTCTACGTTCAGCGTCTGCAGCAGCTGCACAGCTTTGTCGACGAGCTGGGCATTCGTGCCGAGCACGCCTTTTTCGAGATAAAGATTGTCCTCGAGGCCGACGCGGACGTTACCGCCAAGAAGGGCTGCCTGGGCGACCATCGGGATCTGCATGCGGCCGATGCCAAACGCCGACCAGTTAGCGCCTTCCGGCAGGTGATGCTTCATGTGAAGCATCGTTTCCGCGTCTGCTTCCGCGCCCCACGGAATGCCGAGGCAGAACTGATAGAGCGGGTCGCCGTCTACGAGGCCTTCGCGAACGAGCTGGTTGGCAAAGCGGACGTGACCGGTATCAAAGCACTCCATTTCCGCCTTCACGCCGCTTTGCTGGATCAGCGATGCCTGCTTACGGAGCCAGCCGGCCGGACCGAGATACACCTGGTCGCCGAAGTTCAGGCTGCCGCAGTCAAGGGTGCAAATCTCGGGGAGGAATTTCCCCACGGGGAGATGGCGCTCCTCCGGGGTCTGCACAAACGTGCCGTCACCGCCGGTGGCCGGGTGCTTCTGATCGGGCACAAAATCGCCGCCGCCCCCGGCTGTGAGGTTTAACACCACGTCGGTTTCGCTTTCGCGGACGCGTTCCACGACCTCCTGGAAGAGGGCGGGGTCAAAGCTGTAGGTCCCTGTTTTCGGATCGCGGACGTGAATGTGGGCGACCGCGGCTCCTGCTTTGGCTGCTTCGATGGCGTCACGGGCGATAGCTTCCGGCGTGACCGGCACATGCTTGCTTTTGTCTGTCGTTTCTCCGGCGCCGGTGACGGCGCTTGTAATGATTGTTTTCTGGCCCATTATTTATCTTCTCCTTTATCGTTTCTCTCTATTGGAACAGCGTTGAAAATATCTCCGCTTTCGAAAAATTCAACGAGACGGTTGATCCAGTTATAATACGCGACCCATTCGTCGAGCTCTTTGCGGAGCTCGGCAATTTTTTGGTCTACCTCCGCTGAACCATCGCTTGCAGCAGCGACCTCATCGATTTCTCGCTGCAGCTTGTTGGCAAACTGCCGGTTTTTGCTGATCACTTCCCGCCAGTTTGTCGTAAACAGGGACACAAACGTCTGCACATAATCGTTTTCCACATTATAATGCTCCTTGCGGCTGCCTTTTACGTGCTCTTTTTCTGCGATGTTTAACGAAATCATCTGGCGCATCACCTGGCTCATCCGGGTCTTGCTCATTCCGGTTGCTTCGGCCAGGTCATCGAGCGTCATCGGCTCGCGGTTCATGTAAATAATGCCGAGCAGCCGGCCGATCGTCGATGACACGCCGAACGTATTCATATTGTCGGAAATACGGTCGGCAATCTGCCGTTCGGTTTCATTCAATTGTTCAAGCAGCTGGTTTTTATCCCCTGAGGCACTCATGGCGCTCCCCCTTTATAAAGCTTTCTCTGTTTTCCACGCGTCTAACTGTATCACGTTTCAAAAAAAAGACAAAAATGCAGGTTGGGGTCACTGAGGGCGAGAAAGGAAGGAAATATAAGATAATGAACCATAAAATCTGTGCAATAAAAATTGCATAGATTTTACACGGGTTTTTGACGGCTTACGCGTTTTTTCTTTTCAGAGGGCTTTCTCTATAATGAAGGACGTTGTGAACGACTGCAGCGGAAAGACTATGGAGGAGGTACATACATAATGAGAAAAATGACGACTGTGTTAAAAGTGTCGATCGTTCTTATCCTACTATTCTTAGCATTCGGCGTATTTTTTACAGCGCAGCTTGAAGCAGCAATGACTGCTGCCCAGGCATTTGTATTTGTGCATTTTGGCTGGTATTTTCAGATTTTAGTGACGCTTCTGTTAATTTTCGCCGTTTATCTGGGCTTCAGTAAATACGGAAAGGTGCGGCTCGGAAAGCCGGACGAAAAGCCGGAGTTTAACCGGCTCACTTGGTTTACGATGCTGTTTTCTGCCGGTATCGGGATCGGGCTGCTGTTTTACGGTGTGTCCGAACCGATCGGGCACTTCTCGAGCCCGCCACACGGCGAGGGCGGTGCGGAAGGTGATGCCATCCGGGGCGTTTCCTCGACGTGGCTTCACTGGGGACTGCATGCCTGGGCAATCTATGCGCTGGTGGCACTGGCGCTTGCTCTGCAGCAGTTCCGCTATCAGGCACCGGGGCTGATGAGCACGACGCTCCGGCCGGTGCTCGGAAAATATGCGTATGGACCGGTCGCGAACGTGGTCGATATCGTTGCTGTTTTTGCTACACTGTTCGGAGTCGCGGCCTCACTTGGACTAGGCTCCCAGCAAATTAACGCCGGCCTGCAGTTTATTTTTGGCGTGCCGTACAATCTTGGCGTGCAGTTCATCATCATGACGATTGTGACGATTATTTTCGTAACATCAGCAAGCACGGGAATTCAGCGGGGTATTAAATATTTAAGTAACATCAACCTGAGTCTGACCGGCATCCTGCTGCTGTTTATGCTGATCGCCGGGCCGACGCTCTTTTTAATTAACATGTTTGCTTCCGGCTTGTCGGATTACGTGCAGAACTTCCTCGGATGGGGGCTGCGCATGGATCCGATCGATGAGCAGGAAGCAGCATGGACCCAAAACTGGACCGTCTTCTACTGGGCCTGGTGGATTTCCTGGACACCGTTTGTCGGTATGTTCGTGGCCCGGATCTCAAGGGGACGGACGATTCGTGAATTTATGGCCGGCGTACTGCTCGTGCCATCGATCGTTTCGTTCTTCTGGTTCAGCACGCTTGGCGGAAGCGCGATTTTCCTTGAGTTGTTCGAAGAACGCGAGGTATCATCGCAGTCGCTCGAAACAGCGCTGTTCTACGTGCTTGAAACGTATCCGCTCGGAGGCATTATGTCCGTGTTTGCCATCATCGTGGTGACGATCTTTTTCGTGACCACGGCCGACTCTGCGACGTTTGTGCTCGGGATGCAGACAACCGGGGGCAGCCTGAATCCTCCGGTATCGATAAAAATCATGTGGGGCGTATTCTTCGTTTCCGTCACTGCGATTCTATTAGTGGTTGGCGGGCTGAGTGCTTTCCAGACTGCCATCGTGGTCAGTGCGCTGCCGCTGTCGGTCATTGTTATTCTAATGTGCGTCGGCATTGTCAAGACCTTAAATCTCGACCAAAAACGCGGCAAATAAGCGCGGGCAGGAACGCAGGCTGCGTTCCTGCTCTTTTTTACGTTATAATATAGTTTTGTCTGAAAATATGTATGGGGGGAAGAACGTATGAAAAATATAATGTACATTATTATCGGCACACTGCTGTTTGCGCTCGCGGTGACGCAGCTTGCGATGCCAAACTCCATTGCCGAGGGCGGCATCGTCGGGATGTCCCTGTTAATTTATTACGGACTGGACATTTCGCCTAGTATTTCAACACCGATTATTTTTATTCTGCTGCTTGGCGTCGGAATCCGTTATCTGCCGCGCCACATGGTGTATAAAACGATTTTTAACGTGGCACTGTTTTCAGTGTTCATCTGGATTTTTGAAGGCATGTATGCCCAGCCGATGGAGGATCCGCTGCTTGCTGCGATTTTCGCCGGGGCGATTACCGGTGTAGGATTTGGTTTTATTTATCAGGCCGGAAGCTCTGTTGGCGGCACGTCCATTATCGCCCGTGCCTTTAACCAGCAGCTTGGCTGGGACCTGACCGGCATGACGCTCGTCCTGGACGCGCTCGTCGTAATTGCAGGGATTTTCATTATCGGGCCGGTATCTACGATGTATACTCTGATTACGCTCTACATCGGGAAGGTCGTCACTGACTTTGTGCTCGGCGGCTTTGATTCGAAAAAAGCGCTCAATGTGGTATCACCGTATTCCGAACAGATTTCGGAGCGTATTACGAAGGAGCTTGCCTCGAGTGCGACCGTTTTTGACGGCCGGGGCGAATATATGAAGGAGCAGCGCCGGGTGCTGTATATTGTTATCCATTCGCACCGTCTGCTTCGTTTGAAACGGGTTATTAAAGAAGTGGATCCGAATGCGTTCATCGTCGTCCATAACGTCAAGGACGTGTCGGGCGGAACGTTTTCGATCGGCCATGAGGAAGTGCGCTCGTAGCATGCGTATCGAAAAGCAGGTGGAGGGCCGGATGCGCGACGGCACCGTGCTGCGCGCAGACGTGTACCGCCCGGACGGGAGCGGAAGCTGGCCGGTGCTTCTGCTCCGGCTTCCGTATGACAAAACGACCCGTCATTACCGGGACACGTTTGTGGATGTGGAACGACTGACAGCGGCTGGATACGTGGTCGTTATTCAGGACGTACGCGGCCGGTTTGCCTCGGAGGGAGAATTCTATCCTTTTATATATGAAGCCGAAGATGGATATGATTCGGTGGAATGGGCAGCGCGCCTCCCGGAGGTGAACGGGCGTGTCGGCATGATCGGCATGTCGTATCACGGCTTTACCCAGGTGGCAGCTGCGGCCGTTCAGCCGCCGTCGCTTGAGGCAATAGCACCGGTGATGGCATTTGCGGACGGCTGGAGCACGATGCGTGGAGACCGGGGCGTGTTTGAAATCGGCAAATGGCAGACATGGGTCGCTGAATCGATGCTTCCGGATCACCTGGAGCGGCTGGAAGGTCCCGAAGGACCGGCTCGTATCAGAGGATATCTTGAAGAGCTGCCGGCCTGGCTCGGGAAAGGGGAACCGCTCATGTGGCTCCCGGTTACAGCGGTCGGCCTGCCGGTGTACTATAACGACTTTCTGCTCGGAAAGGCTTCTGAAGAAACCAGGCAGCGCATGCAGGCAGCCCCGGAGAGCATTAAAGCGCCGGCGTTGTTTCTCGCCGGGTGGTATGACTGCTTTCTTGAGGAAACCATTGATTTATATGAAAGAACGGCTGGTCCCTCGGAGCTCTGGATCGGGCCATGGACGCATGAAGATCAGAGCGGCCAGGCGGGAAACGTGTTTTTTCCTGAGGCGCAGGTGGATCGTACCGCGTTGTTTCTGCAGTGGTTTGACCGCTGGCTGAAGGACGAAAAAACGCCACCCGGGGATCCGGTGCATTATTACGTCATGCACGCCGGCGAATGGAGAAGCGGATTGGAAATACCGGAGGGGCAGTCGGAGAAGACATTTTATCTGCACGCTGATGGCCTGCTTTCCGAAAAATCTCCGAATCAGGCATCCAGTACCCGGGTGGAGCATGATCCGGAGAACCCGGTGCCGACGAGCGGCGGGAATATTTTAATGAGCGGATTTCCGGCAGGAAGCTTTGATCAGCAGGTGATACAGAAACGGAGCGATGTGCTGGTTTATACGAGTGCACTACTGCAGGAAGACTGGGAAATAATTGGCGACGTGCAGGCGCGTCTTTGGATGAATGCGAGCCGACCGGACGTTCCGCTTGGCCTGCGGATAAGCGAAGTTCAGCCGGACGGAAGTGCATGGAACGTCGTGGATACCCTGGAGGCACAGCCGGAAGCGGCAGGAAAGCGGGTCATTGATATCGGCAGAACCGCATACCGGCTTTCGGCGGGGAACCGCCTGCGTATGGAAATATATTTGAGCAGTTTTCCCCGTATTGAAAGCTGGCGTGACAGTATCTGGGTGGAGGTTAATGGAGATTCGCAGCTGCGTATAAAGGCTGGAGGGCCTCCGGTTTTTCCGAATTGATGCATATATTTTCAGGTAGATGGGAATAGTCATATTACGCATTCCATATACTTAATAAGGAGGCGTATAAATATGGAACTATACAAAAACATCTTAATCGGCGTACATCCGACGGCAGGCGTGCCGGAGCATGTCGTACAAAAAGGCTGCGACCTGGCCGAGCTTCATGGAGCGAACCTTTATCTGGCATCTATGGTTGAGGAAAAGGGCTATGGCCCGTTTGCCCGCTATGAAGAAGATGTCTTAAAAAAAGCTGAAGAAGAAGCAACCGAAACGCTTCACACCGTGAAGCAGAAAGCAGAGTCTCACGGGCACGGGAAGCTCGATGCGAAGCTGATTGTGGAGCACGGGGCCCCGACGCAGACGCTGCTGCAGAAGGTAGTGCCGGACTATCAGATTGATTTGGTGCTGCTTCCGCAGACTAGCAAAAACAAAATGGACCGCACGCTGATGGGCAGCTTCTCGGAAGCCGTCGTCCGTTCGGCCAGCTGCGATATATTGATCGTGGATAGTAAAGAAGAAAAATAGTATGTACTGGAAGCCGGGAGCTTCCAGTTTTTTTATGGAATAATTCGCATATTATATATTGATTTTAATAACAAACTAAAGTAGTGTGAATATATACCTAATATGCAGCTGAATACTAAATAATAAATACGAGGACGGGCGGTGGAGATCATGACGGAGAGACTGATCAAAGACTTACGACCGGAAGACGTGTTGGGAGAGGATGTATACAAAGGAAGCACCCTGGCGTTAAAAAAAGGAAAGGTATTAACGAAAGAATGGATTGACAGGCTGCACAGATGGGGCATTGAAGCAGTGGAAATTCAACACGGCAACGAACCAGTGGAAACAGGAGCGCAGATGAGTGAACAGGAGTTAAAACGCCTGTTTTTGGAAAACGTGCTCGGCCTTGGCAACGAATACCGGTTCGGTTTTGCACTGAATGATTTGGAGCGCTATGAATGGCTGGAAAATTTATTTTGCACCATTATAAAGGAACCGAAGGTGAAGGCGCTGATGGATAAGCTTCAGGACTGGGATCCATACACGTACCAGCATTCGTTTGATGTATTTATTTTAGGGGCCCTGCTGGCCCGCGAATCTGGTTTTCCAAATGTTCGTGAATCTGCAGTCGGCTGTCTTCTTCATGATGCGGGGAAGCTGAAGGTGCCACAGGAGATACTATGGAAGAAAGGTGCCCTGAACGGCTCGGAAATGGCGATGATTCAGACCCATCCGTTGGCCGGATACGAATTGCTTAAAGAGTTTAAATTTTCGGAAAATATTGCTGTGATGGCTCGTGATCATCATGAGCGTTTAAACGGCAGGGGATATCCCTATGGTATTGCGGGAAATGAGATATCGCAGCAGGCACGCCTGATTGGCGTATTGGATATATATTCCGCGCTGTCGCTCGACCGGCCGTACAGAAATGCAGTTTGTCCTCATAAAGCCATTCGGATTATTCTGCAGGAGGAGAGCGTGGACGTGAAATATGTGGCCAGGCTGTGTGAAACCCTGGAAATTTTTCCACTGGGAGCTAAGGTTGAACTCACAGATAGACGCACTGCCACCATTATTAAGATTGATGATAAGCTTCCGACCTTTCCTCTTTTGAAGGAAGAGGGCTCGGCTAAGGTATTTTACGTGCCGACAAACCGCACGCTTCGCATCAGGCGCATGCTGATCAGACAACAAACAGAGCAGTAGCTGATTCTTTACAGGATCAGCTTTTTTTATGGGAAGAGAAAGCCAGGTATTTCTGGCGGCAAAAGCAAAAGCAGTCATTTGCTGACGGGAGGGCTGTATTTCCGCTGGTAGTACCTGGTGAAGCCGATAATTAACGGCACCAGTAAAAATGTCGGGAGCAGCCAGATGAATAACGATACTTCCTCGATGTTTAACAGCTGCGGTGCCCCGAACACCGTGAAAGCCGTAATCGTGGCAATGGAGCAGCCGATCATACTGCCTAAATGTTCGTAAAGCCAGTGCATTCGTTCGGCCGGGGGACGAAGCCAGTAGTACAGCTGCAGACTGCCAAGAGCGATGCCGATGAGGGGAAAGTAGGTAATGAGAGCAATGCCCTGCACGAAGCCGTATAGGCAGGCTGCCAGTCCGGAACCGAGAAGAAGGAAGGAAATGCCGATATCGACAGGGTGACGATGAATCGCTTTTCGTTTTTTGAAACGAAGCACTCTCATGCCGTGCCAGGCAGTGGCAATGCTCAATACAGCGATAAATAAGAGAAAGTAGGAAAAGGCATCTTCGCCGGGTGTGCGGCCGCTAGAGACAAACAAACGGTAAAAGGAAAGATGAAAGGCGGTAAAAGCGACAGTCATCATAGCAAAAACGAATATCCATCCTGCGCGCCTGTGCGTGCGCCCTCCTTTTTTCGTAACCAACGGTATCCAAAACACGCCGAGAGCCAGAAACCCTGCAGTGATATGGACAATCAGACTGCCAGTAAACATGCCGAAGCACCCCTTCGGTTTAGTTTGAGAATCCCCTTGCCGTTTACTTACTACTTTCGTGAAAAAAAGCAGAATTCCTGTAACAGACTTAAAAAGCTTTTGTAATATGGTAACGACACCACCCGGAACGAATAGCAAAGAGAAGGATGTCTCTAAGCCGTTCTGCCCGGGAAATTCATGAATATCCGAAAAAACAGAGACTTTGTTACGGGAATTTATCATGCATTAGTAATAATTACATAGAAATTACAATGTAATTACAATTAACTAATAAGCTTGAAGACCCCCGTGGTGGTCCGTTATAGTTCTTGCTGTGAGAGAAATTCAAACAGTTGGGGGTATTCACATATGTTTTCTGTACGTCAATCGATGAAGTGGGCCGGTGGTTTCGCACTCGGAACGGGACTTCTTGCAGCAGCACCGGCCGTGTCGGACGCAGCAGACCTATTAAATAAAGGGGACCGCGGGGACGATGTATCCGAAGCACAGGCCGTCCTCGAGGATGAAGGCTATTACGACTACGCCGTCGACGGCATCTACGGCCCGATCACGGACAGCGCCGTACGCAGCTTCCAGCGTGATCAGGGCTTGACCGTGGATGGCATTATCGGGCCGAACACCCGCGCGGCACTTGATGACGTGGACGGCGGCGAAGCAGTGGAAGGAGCTTCCACATCCGAATCTTCTGAAAGCAGCTCCTCAGAAAGCGAAAGCAGCAGCTCTTCGGAAGAATCAGCAAGCAGTGACGCCAGCACAGGCGGCGAAACCATGACCATGGAAGCTACCGCCTACACGGCTGAATGTGCCGGCTGCAGCGGTATTACCGCTACAGGCAAAAACCTTAACAACGACCGCGACGCTAATGTTATTGCCGTAGACCCGGACGTGATCCCGCTTGGCTCCACCGTGAAGGTTGAAGGCATGGGCACGTATGAAGCAGCCGATACCGGCGGTGCCATCAATAACGACCGCATAGACATTCACGTACCAACAAAATCGGACGCTTATGAATTCGGACGTCAGGACGTAGAAGTAACAGTAGTAGACTAATCAATAGACGAACAGAACCCGTCTTCCCAACAATGGAAGGCGGGTTTTTTAATATGTCTGAAGCCATAAAAAAGAGCACCGTTCAGTGCTCCTGTTAAACAGCCTTCATATAGTGCTATGCGCCAATCTTATATTAATGAAGAAAACTTTCTGTTACGTGCTTTGCTTACAGCGTTTTAATATCGGAGGATTCAAAGTCGTTCAGGCGGAACATACAGTAGGCGAGAGTAAGAAATTCCGGAGTTGTTACGCAGGAATCCTGGATTTTATTAACGGAGGCTGAAACCTTCCATCCGGAATTTTTAAAGGTAATCGTAGCGACAGTTACTTTTTCGCACCGCACAATCAGCTGTTCGTGACGGGTCTGGTAGATTTCGAGCTGTTCATCGTTAACGCGTCCCTTTACGTGAAAACGAAAGTAAGGAAAAAATATTTGATCACGCAGCTCAATTTCTTCTTTTTCGCTGCATGGCTGAAACATATAATGATAGCGGAGACGCCGGTGCATTTTGCCTTTTTTCACGCCCATGGCCATGCGCGTTTGGCCGTGCGTATCTTTAAACCGGTAAGCGTCCCCGGTACGCATATGATCGGTGTTAACGTCAATGGATGTGGCGTCGGCCCGTTCAAGCAGGCCGATCGTTTCCCCTCCGTGATTGTAGACTGGAACTGAATTGTGGGAGGAAAAGAAAAGTATATCGTTAAAGACCCATTCCTGGTTCTGCATAGATGCTGTCCCCCCTTCATGGTTTGCGCGGTATGCGCGAAACCACCACGCTGTTTATCTATGTATGTCTACGCATTCAAAAAGGGCATTGTTTCACTTATCGTTGTCATTATTTCCCGTCTTTGCCTCCAGGCAAACCTTGGGCAAAACAAGGAACAGCTGGAAAGTATCTAAAAAATTGTGCGATACTAAAGAAAAAGGAGGTCAAAAAATGAATGCGGTAATTGAAGCATGGACGAGATCGTTAATAGAACGCGAGGAGGACGCAGCCATTATCACGAATCCGGCTGATATTTACTATGCAAGCGGCTTTTACACAGACCCGCATGAACGGCTTTTGATGCTTGTCCTTTTTCAGCAGGGAGAGCCTCTGATTGTCTGCCCGGGAATGGAAAAGGCACTGGTGGAAAAAAGCGGATGGCCGGGAAGCATTGTTACCTACACAGACAGCGAGGACCCATGGGGAAGTGTGAAAAAAGCACTTCATAAACAGATGCCGAATCCTGTCCGGCTCGCAGTGGAGAAAAATCATTTATCTGTGGCCCGGTTCGAAAAGCTGCAGCAGATTTATCCGGGAGTCCGCTGTACAGATTTTGAGCAGGTGATTATGCAGAGCCGCCAGGTAAAATCATCGGAGGAGCTGAAGCAGATTCAGCACGCAGTGGATATTACTGAAAGGGCGCTTGAAACCGTTGCGGAAGGACTTTGGGAAGGAGTGACTGAACGGGAGGTCGTTCATCAGCTTGAAGAGGTGATGAAAAAGCAGGGAGCGGACGGTGCGGCTTTTGATACGATCGTCCTGTTCGGAGAAAAAAGCGCCTATCCGCACGGCGTTCCGTCAGAAGTCCGGCTGCAAAAGGGTGACCTGATTCTGGTGGATCTCGGTGCCCGCTACGGACGCTTCTGCTCCGACATGACTCGCACCTGGGTGTTTGGCGGAGCCGATAAAATTACCCGGGAGCGCCTTGATATTGTATCGGAGGCGAAAGCAGCAGCGATAGAGGCGTGCCGGGACGGCGGACGAATTGGGGACGTGGATAAAGCCGCGCGGGACGTACTTACAGAAGCCGGGTACGGCGATTATTTCATTACCCGCGTCGGTCACGGTCTCGGTATGGACGTGCACGAGGCGCCGTCGATTCATGGCGAAAACGACGAGCTTCTTAAAGCCGGGATGGTACTCACCATTGAGCCGGGCATGTATATTGAAGGATGGGGCGGCATTCGTCTCGAGGACGACGTGATTGTCGGCGAACAAGGCGGGGAAATCATGAATCGTCTCGGGACGCTGCTGGACGTGTAACAGCCGGCGCAGAAAAAGGGCCTGAAGCGCATGTATGCGCAGCAGGCCCCTTTCGTCGTTTACGTACGGCTGTACGTATCAATAAAAGCAGTCAGGGAACGGAACGTCTGCCGGGCGGCAGGCTTATCCATGATAAATTGATATTCGTGTTCGACCGGCGTTTCATCCTTATCGTAAAAGATGTCCCGAACGGGTACGCGGCGGCTTAACAGGGCAGCAAGCCGGCGCCCCTGGGTGTCGAAGGAATTTTTATTGCCGTCTGTAATAAACGTAGGAGCGAATTTTTCCGGTGGACGCTGGAGCATCGATATTTCCGTAAGCGCGGGAGCTTCCTCCCAGTTGTAAGTGCCGATGTATGCCCAGCCGATGCGCTTGAACAGGAAGCGGTTGAACCAGCCGAGTGGTGCGCCGGCGATCTGGCGAAGGTCGTACGGGCCGCAGAACAGCAGCACCCCTTTAATATAAAGCGGATCAATATGCCGTCTTACCGGCACCCAAGGGGAGTACCCCTCGTTCAGCTGGATGGCCGCATACTGGGAGACGATCTGTGCCCCGGCAGAATCGCCGGCGAAAAAAATATTGGTCAGATCGATCCCATACTCATCGGCGTGCCGTTTAATATAGCGGTACGCTTCATCGAGCTGGATTAATGGCGCCGGGTAAGCGGCGGCCGGTGCGAGTGCGTAATTAATGTTGATCACATTATAGCCGGAGGCAGCCAGATAGGTGACGTATTTGGAAGCATCCTGCTTGTCGCCTGCGACGTAGGCGCCGCCGTGCATCCAAAAAATAACCGGCGTTTTTTCTTCTTTTTTCGTCGTCAAAATAATATCAAGCCGTCCGTTACGGTATTGGGATTCGTAGTCAATATCCCTATACTGTACCGTTTTTTCGGCTGCTTCGGCAAAGTCGGGTGCTTCGGTTTCGAGGCCGCCCTTGAAGGCCTGCTTTACATACCACGCAGCCGGCCGCGGTGAAAAGAATGCATAGGCAGCTGCTGCAGCGATCAGTCCGCAGGCGCCAAGGCCTGCCTGTTTGACGAGTTTGTGCATAAACATCTTCTCCTTGTGTGGGTTTTGTAAACGTTAACTTCTACGTACGGTACTGTATTCCCTTTTAAAGAAAAATTTAGACATTTTATTATTCAAAAGAATGTTTGAATAAAAGAGTGAAAGTGGTATAATATAATCAAAAGATGATTTGAATATAAAAGGTAAAGAAACAGGGAGGAGACATTATGGCACATGAAGGGCACAGCCATGATCACGGAACGACAAACCAGACGGCCCTGAAATGGTCATTTATTTTAATTACTGTTTTCATGGTCGTCGAAGTGATTGGAGGCCTGTGGACGAATAGTCTGGCACTGCTTTCTGACGCAGGACATATGCTGAGTGATTCAGCAGCGCTCGGCCTCAGCTTTGCAGCCATATGGTACGGCAGCCGCAGTGCGACGTCGTCGAAAACTTACGGCTACCGGCGGTTTGAAGTGCTGGCTGCGTTTATCAACGGTCTCGCGCTGATGGTGATTGCTGTATATATTACGTATGAAGGCATTCAGCGTTTAATGGATCCGCCTTCCGTGGTGAGCACAGGGATGCTGATTGTGGCCACTATCGGCCTGATCGTTAATATTGTTGTGGCCCGTATTCTTCACAGCGGGGATAATCATGAAAATTTAAATGTCCGGAGTGCGTTTCTGCACGTTATGGGAGATCTGCTCGGCTCGGTCGGTGCCATTACAGCTGCGATTTTAATCATGCTGTTTGGCTGGAGTCTTGCGGACCCGATCGCAAGCATGGTCGTTGCAGTGCTTGTTTTCATCAGCGGTCTCCGGGTGCTGCGGGATTCGGTGCACGTACTCATGGAAGGCACGCCGGAGGGAATCGACACGAAGCAGATAAAGGAACAACTGCTCACTGTCGAGCACGTCAAGGATCTGCACGATCTGCACGTCTGGTCGATTACGTCAGACTTCCCGGCGCTCAGCTGCCACCTGGTCGTTGAAGAGGGCACGAGCCAGCAGGAAACGCTGAAAAATGCCAATGAGCTGCTGCACAGGGAGCACGGGATCCACCATACGACCATCCAGATCGACATGGAAAACCGCGAAATCTGCGAAGACACGATATGTAACTAAAAAAGCCGCCCCGTGAAGGGCGGTTTATTTTATTTGAAGGCACGTTTGAGCGCGTGAATGATTGTCGCCCACGCCTCGAGCGCGGTTTCTTCATTTCCCATATGGGTAAATCCGTGGCTGGTCGTAGAAAAAGGATAATGCTGCACAGCGACGCCTGCTTTTTCCAGGCGACTTACATATTGCGTCGCCTCCCGGGCGAGCGAATCATATTCAGCAGTGATAACAAGCGCCGGAGGCAGGCCTTCGAGTTGTTCAGCATATAACGGCGAGACGTAGGGATGACGGGCATCCTGCGGTGTCTGCAGGTAGCTGTCGTTAAAAATCTGCGCAATATAAGGCGGAATGGCGGTCGAATAAGCCGGCTTTTCGTAAGGGTCTGTCTGCAGGTCAAGAACCGGATAGTCAAGAATCTGCAGCTTCGGGAGTTTGTGGCCGGTATCACGCAGCATCATGCTCGCCGTGGCGGCAAGGTTGCCTCCGGCGCTGTGGCCGCCGAGCACGTAGTTATCCATCTGCAGCGACAGGCGCCCGGCTTGTGCGGTCAGCCATTCAACAATTTCAAAAACTTCAAGCACCGGGGCAGGAAAGCGGGTCTTCGGCGCCAAATGGTAGTCGATGTTTACCACCACACATGGCACTTCAGCGGCAATATATTTGCACCAGCCCTCATCTTCGCTGGCGCTGCCCATCACAAAGCCGCCTCCGTGCAGGTTGATATATACCGGAAGTTTTTTGGAAACGTCCGCAATTGGATAATAAATATGTACCGGTGTGGCTCCAGGTGTCGTTTCGACCAGATACGAGGAGGTGCTGACCGAATCCGCCGGCGGCGGGGTAATATACGACTGGGACTGCTGACTGACGCGTTTTTGAAAAGAGCGCAGCATAGCTGCCTGCGTAGACGTTTTCCATTTGGTCATAAATAACTGCTTCCTTTCCTGAAAAGTATTAACAATCATATTCCTGTTTTCAGGCAGAAATAAACAGGACACGCCCGTTTGAGGCGTGCCCCGCTTTAAATTTCTTTCTCGCGCTGAGGTCCAAAGGCTTCAACGAGCAGCCAGATGCCGGTAAGGATGTGCATGAACATACCAACGACAGGGATATAGGCAACAACGGAAGTAATGATGCCGAGAATGTTGCCTGTTTTCTTTTGCTTGTCATAAATGGACGCGATAAGAGCGATAATATGGACGACAAGCATAATATTCAGCGGCACGTAGCCTGTACTGATAATAATGAGCCCGCCTATAATTGGGATACCGAGAAACAGTTCGATCCCGCCGGTGACCCATTTGAGTATTCGGGATACTTCCATGAATGGTTGCCTCCTTTTGATGTGCGTATACCACTATACGTCTTTTCCCTGTAAAAGGTTTCGTTACGCATGAAAACGCAAAAGGGCTGATCGCTATGGAGAATAAAAAATCAATGTTAAGATAAAAAGAGTATATTATTATGTACCATTTTCCCCGTTTGATTCAGCGGCCTTCTTCTTCACAGTCGGCTCGAATGCTCTCCTATTAATTCACCGTAAAACTATAAAACATAACGCATGCAGGGTATGTGTCATGAAAGGAACGAAACATATTGGACTTTTTGGAAGCAAACGATGGAGTCGTTCTGCTTGTCGGTTTACTGCTGGTGGCCGGCGTTGTTGTGGCTAAATTTTCGAACCGGCTCGGTCTGCCTGCCCTCGTGCTGTTTATTCTGATCGGCATGCTGATCGGAAGCGACGGCCTGGAAATTATTTATTTTGATAATGCTGAAGTAGCCCAGCTGGTCGGTATATTTGCCCTTGTGATTATTCTGTTTGAGGGCGGCCTGCAGACAAAATGGGCGACGGTGCGCCGGGTGGCGGTGCCGTCGATTTCGCTTGCGACCGCGGGCGTGGTGATCACCTCCTTATGCGTAGGAGGCATGGCATATCTGCTGCTCGACTTTACCTGGTATGAAGCGCTTCTTCTCGGCTCGATTGTCGGCTCGACCGATGCGGCGGCCGTTTTCGCCGCTCTGAAGGAACGAAATATTAAAGCCAAGCTCGGGGCTACGCTTGAAGCCGAGTCGGGAACGAACGACCCGATGGCTGTTTTTTTAACGATATCTTTTATTGAACTGCTCACAAACATGGATGCCAACATCTGGATGCTCATTCCGTCATTTTTCTGGCAGATCGGGGCGGGCATTGTTTTAGGCCTGCTGTTTGGCCGCTTCGCTTCGTTTTCGATCAATCATATCGGTCTCGAATCCAGTGGTCTGTATCCGATCTTTTCGGTGGCCTTTGCGCTTCTGGCCTACAGCGTGACAGCGGCTGTTGGAGCGAGCGGGTTTCTGGCAGTATACATAGCTGCGCTTGTCATCGGCAACTCTGAGCTGACGTTCCGTTACTCGATCTTTCAGTTTAATGAAGGGTTCGCCTGGATGAGCCAGATTCTGATGTTTATTATTCTTGGTCTGCTTGCTTTTCCGGGTCAGGTATTTACGGCAGACGTGATGCTTGCCGGCATTGCGCTCTCCTTTGTTCTAATGTTTATCGCACGGCCGCTTGCCGTTTTTATATCTACGGCATTTCTCGGCTATACGATGAAGGAGCGAACGTTTCTCTCCTGGGCGGGCCTGCGCGGAGCGGTGCCGATCGTACTTGCAACGTTTCCCGTGGTCGCCGGTCTCGATAATGCCCAACTGATTTTTAACCTCGTATTTTTTATCGTGTTGACGTCCGCGCTCATCCAGGGCTCAAGCATCTCCTATGTGGCGAAGCTTCTCCATCTGGTCGGGCCGAAAAAAGAAATACCGTACCATTCCATCGAGCTCGTCAGCATGGGCTCGGCGAATGCGGAAATGGTGCAGTTTGAAGCGAGTGAGGAATCGGCGATTGTCGGGAAACAGCTGTATGAAATCAATTTTCCAAATGATGCGACCGTAAGCGCGATGGTGCGAAATAATGAACTCGTCACCCCGGGCGGTAATACTGAGATCCAGGAAGGAGATTTTCTGTACATTCTCGTTTCCAGACAGCAAAAGGACGATCTGCGTCGGCTGCTCAACCGCAAGAAGCACCCTGAACCTAAGACGTCCCCGTAACGGACCGCTGCCTTCCAGCCTGGAGGGCAGTTTTTTTGGCATAGGGGAAGCGCTTGCATATAATTTATTGATACAGCAAGCTTTCATTCGTTTTCAATCCTACTGATTTGTATTAAGATAGAACACGTGCAGCTTCAGGAAAATAATGAAAGAACCGAGGCGAGACGGATGTCTATTATTGATATAATTACGCCGGTGTTTATGATGGCCGTGATGGTGGTGATCGGTCTTGTTACCTCTAAAATGATCGATGTATCGGTGGAAACGCGCCGTTTTATCTCCTTTGTGGCTATTAATTTCGCACTTCCGGCTGTAGTCGTATACAGCATTTTTCAGCTCGAATTCAACAGCTCCACCTGGGCGTCGTTTGCGATGGTTTATGCTTGCGCGCTCGGGCTTACGTGGACCGGGATGGCTCTTGGCTATTCGATTGGGCGCTCGTTTCATTATACTGACATGGAAGCCCGCCAGCTTGCGATCGTGTCAGGGTGCGGCAATACCGGGTTTATAGGCATTCCGCTCATTACAATTTTGTTTGGAACAGAAGCCGGCTCGTATGCGGCGGTGTATGATGCCGGGACTATGACGAGTGTGTTCACTATTGGTATTTTGCTGTTGAAGCCGGGGCGCTTTTCGTTCCGGCAGCTGACAGCCATTTTAAATACGCCGTTTTTGACGCTTGTCAGTTCGGTGCTGCTTGCCTCCGCCGGTATTATGCTTCCAATGATTTTTCTCGAAACGGTAAACACCATTTCGGGGCTGGCCGCGCCGCTTGCGATGATTCTGATCGGGCTTTTGATTCCGACGATTACGTCTGCGAACTGGAAAATGGTGAAGACCGGGTACAAGCGGTTTATGGGTACAGCCGTACTCGTGAAGGTATTCGCCGTGCCGGCTGCAGCCTGTCTTCTGGTGTGGCTGCTGCCGATTCCAGCGCTTCTCGGTAAAATTATTATCGTGCAGGCGTCGATGCCCACCTTTACACTGGCAACTGTATTATTTGAGCGCTATATCCACGGCGGCTCCAAGCAGCTTGGTATCGTGGCATTGATTGCCACAACGGTCATCAGCCTGCTTCTTTTACCGGTCACCGTGTTTATCGCGCAGCATATCGCCGGATAAGCCGAAGCATCCTGAGTGCTTCGGCTTTTTTATAGAGGAGAACTGGTTAAAGTTTTAGTTAACATATTTTTAAGTTTGTAAACTGAAAGCCAGTTTATTTTAAAAGAATGAGAAATATTGAGCGTAAAAAAGCACCAGAGCGGCTGCTCCGGTGCTTTTTGTATGATTAATCTTCTCCTTTTTTAATTTCACGCCCCTGCAGGTCGTATTCGCGGTAGCCGGTGTTGGCTTTGAAAAGCACTTTGTCGTAGCGTCCGGATCTCGACTCTTTGGAAACCAGAGTGCCGATCCAGCCGCCGAGAAAGCCGAGCGGTACGGATACGAT
This sequence comes from Marinococcus sp. LNSP9103-4, assembly GCF_056034345.1. Classification (NCBI taxonomy): domain Bacteria; kingdom Bacillati; phylum Bacillota; class Bacilli; order Caryophanales; family Bacillaceae; genus Marinococcus; species Marinococcus sp. LNSP9103-4. Next base: position 43,900 of record NZ_JBQLIA010000004.1, read on the forward strand.
CGCCGGATTGGTGAGCGGGAAGATCGCCTCGGCGGCAATAAATGCGCTGCCGTCAGGGTTCATAACGTTCGGGCTGATGGCAACCAGACCGACTGCGCTGATAAGACCGACTGCAATCGCTGTAATAGCGCCGTTCGTATTGAAACGTCTCCAGTAAATTGTGTACACAATAACCGGGAGGTTCGCACTGGCGGCTACACAGAAGGCGAGTGCCACAAGAAAGGCTACGTTTAAGTTCTGCGCAAAGATCGCAAGCGCAATGGAGAGAATAGCCACTGTCAGTGAAGCAGTACGGGCTGCGACTACCTGCTCGCGTTCGGATACTTTCCCTTTTTTAATGATCTGTCCGTACAGGTCGTGGGCGAAGGCACTGGCTCCGGAAAGCACGAGGCCTGCTACCACGGCGAGAATAGTCGCAAATGCTACGGCACAGACGAAGGAGAACAGCAGATCGCCGCCGAGCGCCTGGGCAAGAAGCGGTGCAGCCATGTTACCGGCCGGGTTGGCATCAATAATTTCTGTTCGACCGACAAAAATCGCTGCGCCAAAGCCTAAGCAGACGGTTAAGAGATAAAAGATACCAACAATCCAAGTAGCTGTAACAACCGAGCTCCGCGCTGTTTTCGCATCTTTAACAGTGAAAAAGCGCATGAGAATGTGTGGAAGACCGGCTGTACCAAGTACGAGTGCAATCATGAGAGACAGTGAATCAAGCGGCAGGTTATCCTGCTGTCCCGGATTCAGGAAATTGGTTCCGGCAGGTGTAGCCTGTCCTGCTTCCCGGAACATAGCAATGACGTTAAAGTTAAACTGCCAAAGAACCATGATGGAAATAATCAGTGTACCAATCATAAGTAGTACAGCTTTTGTGATCTGTACCCAGCTGGTGGCAGTCATGCCGCCAAATAGCACGTATGTGGTCATCATGACACCTACGAGAATAACGGCCCAAATGTAAGGGATGCCAAAAAGCAGTTGAATTAAAGCTCCTGCCCCTACGAGCTGGGCAATCATGTAGAAAATGACAATGGTGATTGTACTGAATGCCGCTGCCCCGCGGATTTTTTTCGCATCGAAACGCGCATTCAGCATGTCAGCAAGCGTAAACTGGCCAAGGTTACGAAGCGGTTCAGCGACCACAAACATAACGACAAGGTAAGCAACTAAGTAACCGATGCTGAAAAGAAAACCGTCAAAGCCATATAGGGCGATGGCACCGGCAATCCCGAGAAAGGAAGCAGCTGATAAGTAGTCCCCTGAAATCGCAAGGCCGTTCTGCCAGCCGGTCAGTCCGCCGCCGGCTGTATAGAAGTCACTGGCCGAGCTGGTTTTTTTCGCTGAAAAGTACGTAATGACGAGGGTGAGGCTGACTATTGCAAGAAATAGGATTATGACCGTTGCATTCATGAATGATCCCCCTTAGCTTTGCGTTCTTCTTCTTCGATGATAGCTTCGGCGTCTTTATCGAATTTGGCGGATTTACGTACGTAAAGAATACAGAGTGTCCAGGTCATGGCAAACTGCGCAAAAGCGAGAATCCAGGCCCAGGTGATTGGTCCGATTGCCGAATTGTTCAGCACGTCCGAGGTAAGAATTAAAACCGGAAGAGCCAGGTAAAATAGCAGGAAGAACACCGTTAAGGGCGCAATAAATTTTCTTTTTTTCGACATGAGGTTTTTAAACTTAGGGTTTTCCACAGCTTCGGAATATTTCACTCCGCCGCCAGAGGTAAAGGTTTCGTTGGTTGCATCAGACTCTTTTTCGACAGGCATATTTTTTCCTCCTTTTTCAAATAAAGTTCAATTAGCGTAAGGTAAGAGTATCGACAGAAACGACATGCAGCAGAAAGGAAGGAGACAAATTAAACTTATAATATGAAAGCGCTTCCGTCAATCGAAAATGTCAGAAAAAATCCAAAATTGTTGCATAACAGTAGGTTAGAAACATAAATTAGTTCGAAACTACTAGTTAATAATTCCGGCGACAAAAAATCTTTCATGAAAATAGGCTAAGACCGCGTTATTCGTTATAATAAGTCATGAACGAAAGGACGGGGTAATGGTGTGGGGAAAACAGTTTGAAAGTGAAAAATGGATCAAGCAGCAAATTGCTCAGTTGTACAACAGTGTGAACCAGGAGATGTACGATGTTGGGGTGAAAACGTTAAAGGTCGAGCTGTTACAGCACAAGTGTATTATTTTTGGGGAGCATAAAAGAGTGCCCGCGCTGCGGGCGCTCGAACAGCGCAATGAGGCTCTGACCAGCCAGGTGGATGCGGCATTGGTGGACGAATTCAAGAAGCGTCTGCATCATCTGCTGGTCCAGGAGCTGAATTTGCCGGTAAGAACTGTATTGAAGGATTTTGATCCTGTATCAGGGGCAGCGGCGACCGTTATTTACCTGGAAGAAAAATCGCGTTAGATTATATGACATCCTTCCTTACAGGCTGCCTGGATAGAAGTAAAATAAATACAAATAGTTAAGAAGAAGACCTGCTGTAGACCGGCAGTTCTTCTCTTTCCATCCAGACGGAAGCTTGATTCCTGTTAGACGGGAATGAAGAGGCCGGAGAAACGCAGGAGCAGATACCTGTGCCTTTCTCCGGCTTTTTTTATAAAAGGAGCGAGATGCATGGACCATCTGCATGATATTATTCCGCAGCTTTCTGCAGACGAAAAACAAATACTGGCGACGATTACGAATGTGGAAGGGTCGGCGTACCGGAAGGAAGGCACGTCCATGCTGTTAAAGGCAGACGGAAGCTCTGTGGGGATGCTGAGTTCGGGCTGCCTTGAAGGGGATCTGCATTGCCGGATTGAGGAGGTGCATGCAGAGGGAGCACAAGTGGTTTCGTATGACATGCGGGGCTACGAAGAGCTTTCCTGGGGAGAAGGCACGGGGTGCAACGGCGTGATTGAAGTGCTGCTTGAACCGGTAACGGAGGAGCTCGAAGCCTCTATGCGCAGCATGCACGCTTTCGTGAAGCAGGGAGAAGCAGTGCTGAGGTGGGCCACGACTACAGAGAGCGGATGGTTCGTCTGCGGCGGGGAACCTGATGAAAAGGCAGAACAGTTAGCCGGGCAGGCGGCTGTGATGAAGCGTGGGAGCGGCCGTTCTTCTGTTTCAGACAGCCGGGGCGAAAAAATATTTGTCCAGAAGATCCTGCCAAGACCGAGGCTGTTTATTTTCGGTGCCGGCCCGGATGCGCTTCCGCTTGTACAAATGGCGGAGCGGTGCCGGTACGAGGTAACGGTTCTCGACTGGCGCCCGGCCGCCCTGGAAACACTCAGAAATGAGGTTCCGGAGGCGGGAAGGGTGCTCGGGTTTCCCCATGAATGGTGGTCGGAGACGGTGTTTCGCCGCGGAGACATAGCGGTGATTATGACTCATCATTTTGAAAGGGACAGAGAGGCGCTGACGCATCTTTTGCAGCAGCCAATGGCATATATTGGTGTACTCGGTTCAAAGGCGAGAACGAAACGCCTGCTGCAGACAGAGGTACTGCCGGAGATTGTTACCACCCCGATCGGTTTGTCGATCGGAGCTGAAGGCCCTGAAGAAATTGCGGTAAGCGTGATCGGAGAGCTGATTGCTCTTCAAAACGCCGCAAAAACTGGAGAGGTGATGGCATGAAAACGGCGGTAATTTATTTAGCAGCAGGGAAAAGCTCCCGCATGGGCCATAACAAACTCGAAAAACCGTGGAGAAATACGACGCTCGGAAGCAGTGCGCTGCAGCAGGTGCTAAAGAGCAGCGCAGAGGAAGTTATCGTCGTGACGAATCAGTCTGTATGGATAGATAACAGAATATTCGAACAAAATAAACGTCCGGTGCGTCTTGCAGCCAGTCCGCTGGCAGTGAAAGGGCAGGCATATTCCCTCCGGGCTGGAGTGAACGAAGCGGTACGTATTGGAGCGGAGGCGGTTCTCGTTGTACTTGCCGATCAGCCCGGTCTGACAGCGGAGACGATTGACCGGTTAATAGCGCAGGCACAGGCACAGACGTGCGATTTTACCGGGATGTGGACCGGGAGGCATTACCAGCCGCCTATGCTGTTTAAAAAACAGATGTTTGCTGCTCTGCAGAGTGTGGAGGGTGACCGCGGGGCTGCTTCTATTCTGCGGAGGACGCATACGTGGACAGGAAGCCCGTACGTAGGCTTTAGGCAATTCGAGCAGCTTGACGTTGACACCGAGGAGGAATACAGATGGATGCTGCACACACACCAGTAACGCCGGTGGTATGGATGCCGGAAACGGTACAGGAAGCTTTTGCTCTGTATCAGGAACATTTTCCTGATGCGGAATGGATCGCCGGAGGCACGTGGCGGCAGGTCGAGCGGGAAAAAGGGAGGGTGTTTACCGGCAATGTGATCGTGCTTGAGCGTATATTCGGGCTCTCTTCTCTGCAGGAAGAAGAAAAGTACGTACGGATCGGAGCCTGTATGACACTCGAACAATTAATAGAGGAGCCGGTCATTTCCCGGGAAATACTGGGGGAAACGCTGCGGCGGATTGCTGCTCCGGCTGTCCGTACGCGGGGCACCATCGGCGGCAACATTATGTACGGCCACGGAGACACCCTGCCGGCACTGATTGCGCTGCAGGCGGAGCTCGAAATCTGGAACGGGGAATCGTATGCACGTATTCCGGTGGAAGAAGCAGCTTCCTATGACGGTATATTTCTATTAACAGCTGTGCTGCTGCCAAAAACGCTGGAAAAAGGACCGGACAGCGTACACTTTTTTGAAAAAATCGGACGCAGGGAAGCATTCACTGCCTCGCTCCTTGCTGTAAGCGGCTGCGCCCGCAGGCAGGGAGACGGAAGCATGAGGGCGAGGCTTGCGTTAGTAGGCGGAAAAGACGCCCCGGTGCGGCTTCGTTATGCAGAAGCATGTGTGGCCGACCCCGAATGGACACCGGAAGCGTTCTTTGAGGCTCTTGCAGCTGATTATCAGCCGGAGGATGAACCGTTTTCTTCAGGAAACTACCGCCTGCAGGCGGCCGCCCACTTATTTTTATCCCACCTGTGGCTCGAAGATAATGCAGAAAAGGGAGGCGTGCATAAAGCATGAAACAGCCAGAAAATCAGCGCCGGCCGGACGCTGTACCGAAAGTAACCGGAGCCTTGAAGTATTTAACCGACCGTTTTGAAGAAAATATGCTGATCGGAAAAGTGCTGCGAAGCGAATACCCGCATGCCCGTATTAAAAGCATCGATACGTCAGCAGCCGAAGCGCTGGCCGGCGTTCATGCGGTGCTGACACATCATGATGTGCCGGGGCTAAACCGCTTTGGCATCGTTATGCCGGACCAGCCCGTATTTTGTGAAGACAGAGTACGCTATACGGGAGATGCAATAGCCGCAGTGGCAGCAGACTCAAAAGAAACGGCAGATCAGGCCCTGGCAGCTGTAGTAGTGGAATACGAGCCGCTGGATGTGCTTGATTCGATCGGAAAAGCGCTGGCTCCCGAAGCGGAACAGCTGCACGAAAATGGGAACATCCTGCATGAAGCTTCCTATACACGCGGGGATCTGCAGGAGGGCTTTACGGGCTGTACCTGTATTGTCGAAGAGACGTATCAGCTGCCCCGTCAGATGCATGGCTATATGGAAACGGAGGGCGGGGTGGTTGTTCCGGAAAAAGATGGGGGCATTTCCGTATACATGGCTACACAGCACGGGTTTAAAGATCGTTTTCAGCTGTCGAGAATTCTGGACGCTCCGGAAGAGAAGATACGCATCATTTCAAGTCCAATCGGAGGGTCGTTTGGCGGCAAGGATGAGCTGAACCTGCAGCCATACGGGGCCCTGCTGGCACTGAAAACAGGGCGTCCGGTGCGGGTGCATAACACCCGGGAAGAGTCGATACGGGCAGGATTGAAGCGCCACCCGATGACAATTACGATGCGGACAGGCGCTGATGATAGCGGACGCATACTCGCGCATGAAACAACCATTTATGCGGATACCGGGGCTTATGCCACCCTCGGCCCGGCGATTCTGGACTTTGCTGTCGAGCATGCCAGCGGGCTGTATCCCATCCCAAACATTACGACCACCGGTGTTTCCGTGTTTACAAATAACGGTGTAGCTGGGGAATTTCGCGGTTTTGGCGGTAATCAGGTAACGTTTGCGCTTGAGGGGCAGATGGACCGGCTGGCAGAAAAGCTTGGAATGGAAGGAACGAAGCTGCGGGCCAAAAATATGAGAAAGCCTTCAGATGCCGGCCCGCTTGGCCAGGAAATTGCTCCGACGGACGGTGGACAAATGATACTTGAAGACGTCACCGCCTGGCAGCAGCTGCCGCTGAATAATGCGGGAGAAACCCTCTGGGTGAAAAACGGCCGGGGCGGTGCTGTATCCATGCACGGGGGTGGTCTTGGCTATGGACGGCTGGACCCTTCTGGCGGGCGGCTTGCTCTTACAAAGGATGGAAAGCTTGAAGCTGCTTTCGGGTTTGAAGAATGCGGCCAGGGCATTACAGCCGTGATTGAAACGGTGATGAAAGACACATTTTCCTGTAAGGAAGAGGATATTGAAATAACAATCGGTGATACAAATAAAGTGCCGGTTTCAGGTTCAACGACCGCTTCACGCGGCACGAGTATGGTCTGGACAGCGGTGGAAAACATGAAGACCTCCTTTCGCAGACAGCTGCTTAGCGAAGCATCGAGAGTAACCGGTACGGCTGCAGCAGATTTATATCTGGAGGCAGGAGGCATTCATAAAAGAGGCGCAGAGCCCTCGCTCTTTTTAAGCTACAGGGCGTTAGCAGAATATGTACAGGACGGGGATATTGAAACGCACACGTCGTTTGATTTTCCGGTGACGCCGGATGAAGTTGACTCCGGTCATTATTTGTATTCCTTCGGCGGTGTGAGCGCAGAGGTGGAGGTAAACCTTTTAACCGGCACCGTGCGGGTGCTTGATTTGAAACAGTCTGTATCGGCGGGGCCGGTCATGTATCCGCAGGGGTACAGGGGACAGATTGAAGGCGGCGGCATCATGGCGCTCGGGTACACGTTGATGGAGGACGCCGTGATGAACGGAGGGCACTATCAAACGGAAAACTTCGATACGTACTTGATGCCGGGAGTAAAGGACCTGCCGGATAATGTGACGGTAAAGCCGCGTGAAGAAGTGATGGAAGGGGACATTCACGGACCAAGGGGCGTCGGGGAAATAGGGACAATTGCAGTGGCGCCGGCCATTGCGGAAGCTATTTACCAGGCCATTGGAGCCCGTCCGGAAAAGCTTCCTGTTTCCAGAGAGTGGGTACTGCAACAGATTCAGCAAAGGGGGCTTCTGCCTTGGAACAAACCAGAAAAGATTCCCGGGGGATAGAGCACTGGCAGGGCACATACTCGTGTACCTTCCGCGTAAACGGTGAAGAAGTGAGTGTCGATGCTTCTCCGATGGACCGGGTCGTCGACCTTTTAAGAGACCGGCTGCATGAAACAGGTACAAAAATTTCCTGCGGCATCGGCCGGTGCGGTGCATGTTCGCTCTGGGTGGACGGCAGGCTCACAAGCTCGTGTCTGCTGCTTGCCTACCAGGTGGAAGGAAAAGAAGTGAAGACTATCGAGGGCATGGGTACAGAGGAGCGCTGCAGTATAGTACAGGAAGCATTTATGAATGAAGGAGGCTTTCAGTGCGGCTACTGCACGCCGGGCATGATCATGGCCGCAGAGTCGCTGCTCAGGCATACGCCGGACCCGGACGATGAAGAGATCCGGGAAGGGCTGTCCGGAAACATATGCAGATGTACCGGCTACAGCGGCATCATCCGGGCGGTGAAAGCAGCCGCCGCCAATCTCCAGTAATAAATCAGGCCCGGGCTGCGCGCCAGGGCTTTTTGCATGCCTGCATAGATAAAAAACCATACAAAAAGCCGGCATTCCCAAGCTTGCCGGCTTCCCCCTGTTATATCTTTATTTACGTTACTTTCCGGAGTGGTATGACGGTCTTGTATCTGCGGGACACAGTATCATACGCCTGCAAAAGCCTTCGCATCACTTCCACTTTCTTCTCTGAGTCGACGCCCTGATCCAGAATCGTACGGGATAACTCCATGAAGCTCTGATGCGGATCATCAGAAGATTCAAGCAATTCCACATAAAGCGTCTCATTTTTCTCCGACACTGCCATTCGCCCCCTCTTAACACTTTTTACACCATTGTCGAAAGGAAAAGTTCGTTACAGTTACCGTACCACGATATAAATTTGGAAGAAATGCTAAATAAGTAACAATTCTAATTACAGATAGCGTGCTTGAGGGGATTCCGGTCTGATAAGAGAGGCAGCAAATGCAGGCCGCATTTATAGTATTGTACTAAAATATATGCGTTAAATGCTTTAGTATCAACACTTCACTGTTTTGGATAAAAACGGAATACAATAATCATAAAAAAGCGCAGGCGGGAACTAGGTCCCGCTTTCAAGAATAAAGGCCTATCTTTTTTTCAAGGTGCCTGAAAAGCATGCTGATGCATAGTAAAATGTGAAAATACTGGTATATAAGTAATTTTGAGATAAAGAAATTAAAAAGTACGAGGAAAGTATTAAATATGCATTTTGAAAGACTATTTACCTGTTTTCACCTTTTTCTTTATCGGAAAAATCGATAATTGGAGTTTTTTGCACGCTTTTAATTGAAAAATAGCTCCCTTGGTTAAAATGTGCAAAAAATTTACAAATATTAGTGCTTTAGAGTGCTTTGAAAAGACGGCTCCAGAAGCAGAGCTTTTCAAGTAAACATTCATATGACTGATGTATATATAGTTATATTTAGTAATTGGAATATATTAATACATATAAGGAGTTAATTACTTCTTAACAGGTTTTTTCGCTTCCCAGCCAGAATAACGCGTGCTAAAATAATTTTTGTGTGAAATTTTCGGTAGGGAGGGGGGAGAAATAATGGAGTATATCTTGATGGCTGCATTGGCCTGGTTTATGGGTTATTTTCCACTGTTTGAAATTTACATCGCAGTACCTGCAGCGATGGGGGCAGGATTTGATCCTGTATCGGCTGTTTTGTGGGCGGCCGTAGGAAACTTTATGGCGGTGCCGACCGTGACGCTTTTTTACCGCCAGCTGGAGAGAGTCAGCTTTTTTTCCAATTGGATGGAAAAATTAGCCGGCAACCGGTTCCGGGGCAAAATAGAGCAGTACGGAGGCTGGGTTATTCTGCTGCTGGCGCCGATTGCAGGCGTCTGGGCCATTGCCGTGATTGCCAAAGCCATCGGCATGTCAAAGCGGACATTGTTTCTCTCCACCGGTACGAGTATTCTTATTTACGGCATTGCCATTGCCGGGTCGATGCAGCTTGGCCTCGGTTGGTTTTAAGGTTTAGAACAGTAAAAAGGCCGGCAGCACGCACAATCATGCGGCTGCCGGCCTTTTTTATGGTTAAATCATTTCTTCGCGCCGGTGCTTGTTCCCGCGCCGGTTGATCTGCCAAATCCGATACAGGTTGGTAACGACCACTTTTATGAGGGCGTACGCCGGTATAGCGAGAATCAGCCCAAGGAGTCCGAACATGCTGCTTGCAAACAGCAGGACGAAAATGACGGTGACGGGGTGCACCTTCAGCACACGTCCCATAACCTGCGGAGAGATTAGGTTGGATTCAAACTGCTGGATAACAACGACACCGAGAATAACGAGCAGCGCGGTAATCGGGGATTGAAATAACCCGACGATTACGGCTGGTATGGTGCCGATAAACGGTCCGACAAATGGAACAAGATTCGTCAGCATACAGATGATGCCGAGAATGAGCACGTAGTCGAGACCGATAATCCAGAAAAGGATCATGGAAAGAATACCCACGATAAAGCTGACGGTAATCTGTCCCTGAATATAGTTCGCAAGCGCACGGTCCATATCCTGTAAAATTTTGTGTACCTCCGGACGGTGCTCACGATCCACAAATTTCAGCATAAAGCCTGGAAGCTTATGGCCTTCGCGCAGAATATAGAAAAGCACAAACGGAATAACAAACAGGATAACAAAGAAACTAACGATGGCACTCCCTATTGTAACTATTGTTGAAACAAGCGAATCCGTGATCGTACTGGCTGAATTCTGCAGCTGGGAGCCAAGAGAATCCATAGAGATGTCATTCCCCTGCATGATTGGCTGTATAGCCGGATGGTTCTGGTTGTTCATGATAAAGGACTGTACCTGTTCAAAGTAGCGGGGAATCTGGTTGATCAGCTGATTAAACTGGCTGGCAATAATCGGGCCGATTAAATTTATAATCAAAGCAATGACACCGACAAGCACACCGTACAAAAGCAGGATGGACAATGAACGGGGTATGTACTTGGAAATCATAGTAACAAACGGCCGGAACAAATAGCTTAAAATGCCGGAAATAATAATGGGAGCGGCGAGCGTTCCTACTAATACGAATAAGGGCTGAAAAATATAGTCTACCTGCCGGGCCATAAAGGCAATGGCTAAAAAGACGAGTATACCTAACGATACACGAAACCATTTGTATTGGTACATGTTTTACAATCACCACTCTTTTCTTAATAAGGGATAAACGAAAATCAAGACGTTTGTACACGTTCCCTTCATTATACAGGCGGAAACATAAAACTGTACTTAATGGGAGCAAAATTTTTCTAAAAAAGCATAAAAAAGCACCCGTCCCGAATGGGAACAGGTGCCGTATTCTGCTTTACTGAGTGGCGGAGGTGGCGGAAAGATCTTTTAATTCCGGAGTCAGTACTTCTTCCGTTTCCGGGCTGAAGAAGTGGCAGCGGTCCATATTGAAGAAAAGGTCGAGTTTGTCTCCGGCATGAATGCTGCTGTTCGCATCCACGCGGGCAATAACCTGTTTGCCGTTAACGCTGGTGTAGAGCATGGACTCTGCCCCGTTCATTTCAGCTACTTCAATATCAAGGCTCAGTTTATTTTTCGAGGAAGTAGTACCACCCATTACATGGTGGATGTCTTCCGGACGGATGCCGAAGGTTACTTTTTCATCTGCAAATCCACGGTCACGCAGCGTTTGCATTTTGTTTTCCGGGATTTCAAGCTTATGTTCGCCAAGTTCAAGGATATTGCCGTTGATCTGTCCCTCGAGGAAGTTCATTGCTGGTGAGCCGATGAAACCGCCTACAAAAACGTTAGCAGGGTGATCGTATACTTCTTTAGGAGAGCCTACCTGCTGCACTACGCCGTCTTTCATAATAACGATACGGGTCGCCATGGTCATAGCCTCTGTCTGATCGTGCGTTACATAAACCGTTGTACTGTTTAAGCGGCGGTGAAGCTTAATGATCTCTGTACGCATCTGTACACGAAGCTTCGCATCTAGGTTGGAAAGCGGCTCATCCATCAGAAATACTTTAGGGTCGCGGACGATAGCACGTCCAAGAGCAACACGCTGACGCTGACCGCCGGAGAGCGCTTTTGGTTTACGGTCAAGATAGTCTGTCAGCCCGAGGATATCGGCTGCGTTTTTCACACGCTGATCAATGTCCTCTTTTTTGAACTTACGGAGCTTCAGGCCAAAAGCCATATTATTGTATACGTTCATGTGCGGATACAGGGCGTAGTTCTGGAACACCATCGCGATATCGCGGTCTTTTGGAGAAACGTCGTTGACGCGTTCATCTCCGATATATAAATCGCCGTCCGTAATATCCTCGAGTCCGGCAATCATGCGGAGAGTAGTGGATTTCCCGCAACCCGAAGGACCGACGAAAACGATAAATTCCTTGTCCTCAACATCAAGATTAAAATCATCTACTGCAGTAACGTCACCATCGTATGTTTTTGTAATGTGATTCATGCGGATACCAGCCATAATAAGTTCGCTCCTTTTGAAGAAGGTTTATGTTATCTGTTGCTTATATTAAAGAAAACGCTTACAGATTAATATAGACAACCTGAACAAAGTTAACAAAAGAAATGTTGTGCAAGGTGAATAGAAAGGCGCAGGGTGTTTGATCACCATCCCTGACGGCTCGTCGGTTTCAGACGGATTGAGACGAAGTCACAAACGCTCTGAAATCACGAACGGACGGGGATGGTAACACCCGGAGCTGGACAGATAGAAAAGCTTAGGAGCCTTGCTCAACCGCGACAGGTGCTTCCCAGACGTGCAGGGCAGCAGGCTGCCCGAAGTCGGCTGGAAAGTAACCCCGAGCGGTTAGGCTCCGTAAGCTGGACAGAAAGAAAAGCGGAGGAAGCCGTTCAGCGGCGCAGGCAAAGGATATTCGACTAAAATCGCTACATCCTGCAGCGACATCGAACTGATCGGCGTCATGCCCAGCTAGCTGCGTAAAAATCCGCCTTCGGAGTGGATGACCTGGCCGACGATCCAGTCCGACTCGTCTGACAACAGAAAGGCGATTGCTTTGGCTGCGTCTTCCGGCTGTCCAATCCGACCTTTACTGAATTTTTTCGACAGCTCTTTTTCCATAGCCGGATCCATCCATCCGGTGTTCGTCGGCCCCGGATTGACGGCGTTAACGTTGATATCATACGGCGCGAGCTCGGCAGCCAGGGATTCGGTAAATGCCCGCACCGCTGCTTTCGTAGATACGTAGGCAATTTCGTTTACCATCGGTCCGAGATCCTGTCCGGAGGTCAGGTTTACGATCTTTCCGGTGATACCAAAATCAATCCACCGCTGGGCGATTTTCGTGGTAAGCAGAAAAGGGGTACGCATATTAACGTAATAATGCTCATCAAGCGATTCCCCGTTCAGGCGCTCGTAGCTGTCGTTGGCTGAATAGGCAGCGTTATTGACGAGTGCGGTCGGAAACAGCGGCAGCTCGTTCAGCTGATCGAGGAGTTCATCCGGCGCGCCCGGATTCGAGAAATCGGCTTCGATATAATAAATTTCGATGCCCTGGTTTTCGAGATGCAGTTTAAATTCTGCCGCCCAGTCGATGTCTGAGCCCCAGGTAGTGAAAATAATATTTTCTCCCCGCTCGGCAAGCAGACGGCAGACGGCAGCACCGATTCCCTGATCATGGCTCACGCCGGTTACTAGTGTTGTCATGGTATCGTCCTCCTTGAGCTTCTCTTCTTTTAAATATGAAGGAAAAGCGCCGATAAAGTAAACTAAAAACTAGTTTGCAGAAGAGGATTTTTCTGATAGAATATTAAAAAATGTTTGTGATCACAGATCACAAAGGAGCGAGTGCTGTGAATCAACCATCTTTGCATGTGTCAACGTTACGTACAGAAGTGTACAAACTGCTGAAGCAGCAGATCATTCAGGGAGAGCGGCGGCCTGGCGAGAAGGTGACCATCCGACAGATTGCCGGGGAGTTCGGGGTGAGCACAATGCCGGTCCGGGAAGCGATTACGACGCTGAAAACAGAAGGCTTTTTGTTTGAAGAAAAACGGAGTGTCTATGTGAGCCGTCTGTCTGCCAGTGAAGTCCGCGAGCTGTTTGCCATCCGCAATAAACTCGAAGAACTGGCGGTGGCATGGGCCTTTGAACAGATGAATGAAGAGAACCTGCGCAGGCTTCAGGAGCGAATCGCCGAAATGGACCGGTACGCTTCAGATCCGGTGGAGTGGCGGCAGCAAAATCGGCTGTTTCACCAGATCTGGTACGAGGCCTCCCGCTCCGAGCCACTGATAAAATCGCTCGAATACGTATGGAGCCGTATTGAAGCATACATGAACATCTATACAAATATTGATTCCGACGTGCATTCGATTCACATGTCGCAGGACGAACACAAGCAGATGCTTGCTCTGCTGCAGGAGAATAAGCGCGAAGAACTGCTTCAGCTGAACGGAGAGCACGCGGAAAAAACGGCCGAAGCCATTATCCAGGCCATTTCCGAGGAGGATTCGACAAATGAATAAACAGGAAGCGTTTATGAATAAGAAGCTGCGGCTCGAGCCTACGATGAGCGGGAATCTTTCCGGCTATACGTTTGCAGTGAAAGACGTGTTCGCGGTTCACGGTGCAAAAACATCTGCGGGCCACCCGGAATGGCTTCGAACCCACCCGGAAAACACAGCTAATGCGCCGGCAATTGAACGCCTGCTTCGGAGCGGGGCTGCGCTGACCGGAACGACTATTAGCGATGAATTAATGTACAGCCTGCACGGAGACAACGTGCATTACGGCATGCCGGTCAATCCGGCCGACCCGGAAGCAATACCGGGAGGGTCCTCGAGCGGATCGGCCTCAGCAGCAGCGGCCGGCAGCGTCGATTTTGCCCTTGGTACGGATACAGGCGGCTCGGTGCGCGTGCCCTCCTCCTACTGCGGCCTGTACGGCATACGCCCGACGCACGGGGCCGTATCGCTTGAAGGCGTCGTTCCGCTCGCTCCGAGCTTTGACACTGTCGGCTGGATGAGCAGAGACCCCGGGGTTTTGCAGCAGATCGGGGACGCGCTGCTTCCGGCAGTGGAGGAAGAAATGCCGTACCGGACAATCTGGTGGGAGGAAGAGGCGTGGAAGGAATATGCCGATGAATACAAGCAGGCGCTTGGAAGGGTGTTTTCCGCCGTGCAGGCGCAGGCCGAAACGCTGAATGAAAACAGGCTGGCAGAAGACTCGCTCGCAGAATGGGCTGAAGTTTTTCGACTGCAGCAGGCAGTGGAAATTGGAGAAATTCATCGGGAATGGATCAGGGAGTATAAGCCGTCGTTTGGACCCGGTGTCCGGGACCGGTTTGCGTTTGCCGCAGACACCCGGCGGGAGGATTATCCAGACATATTTGAAAAACGGAAACAATTGCAGGAGGAGGTGCAGCAAAGGCTGGGACAAGACACGGTGATGGTTATTCCGACTGTGCCCGGACCGGCCCCGAAAATTCATGCCGGGGAAGAGGAGATCCAGGCGGTGCGGAAACGCACGATGCAGCTGACCTGTATTGCGGGTATCGGAGGGCTGCCACAGGTAACCATTCCAGTGGAAATGCCGGGAAAAGCTCCGATCTCGATTTCAATTATCGCCAATCGGAACGATGATCGCCGGCTCCTGTCATTTGTCCAGCATGTCGTCCACCGTCTTCAGCATACTGATTTATAAAAGGAGCGATTATCATGATTTCATTTGATCCGCACCATCATCCATATGCATCCTACCGCACGCCAACGTACGGTAAAAAAGGCATGGTGGCTACGTCACAGCCGCTTGCTTCCCAGGTAGGTCTCGACGTTTTAAAAAAAGGAGGCAACGCTGTGGATGCAGCTGTTGCTGTAGCAGCAAGTCTGACCGTACTCGAGCCGACATCCAACGGGATTGGCGGTGATGCCTTTGCGCTCGTCTGGATGGACGGCGAGCTCCATGGCCTGAATGCCAGCGGCTATGCGCCGGAGGAGCTTTCGATCGACGGGTTGTATAAAGACGGCTACGATGAAATGCCAAAACGGGGACCGGTACCGATTACGGTGCCAGGAGCGCCGGCTGCGTGGGCAGAGCTGTCCCGTGCTTTCGGTAGGCTTCCATTTTCAGAATTGATCGCTCCAGCTGTGGCTTACTCTGAGGAAGGCTATCCGGTAGCGTCCACGCTGGCAACGCTGTGGGCGTCCGCCTTTGAAACACTGGAGCAAGAGCTCGATCCGACAGTGTTTGCCGACTGGAGCCGGGTGTTCGCTCCGGAGGGCCGCACCCCGGCTGCGGGAGAGCTGTGGAGCTCCAAAGAGCATGCGGAGACGTTAAAGGAAATTGCTGAAACAAATGCAGAATCGTTTTACCGCGGAGACCTGGCGAAGAAAATAGACACCTACATGAAAGAGCAGGGCGGCTATCTGCGCTCCAAGGATCTGGCGCTGTACAAGCCGGAGTGGGTGAAGCCGATCTCGGTGCACTACAAAGGATATGACGTCTGGGAAATTCCGCCGAACGGCCAGGGGATTGTTGCTTTAATGGCTCTGAACATATTGAAGGGGTATGATTTTCAGGAGCGCGACAGCGTCAACACCCTTCATCATCAAATGGAGGCGATGAAGCTTGCATTTGCGGACGGAGAAAAATATGTCGCCCATCCGGACGCCATGACCCGGACCACCGAAGAGCTGCTCTCGGATGCGTATGGAGAGGCCCGGCGCGGTGAAATTGGAAATGAAGCGATGGTGCCCGAAGCAGGAGATCCGCACAGCGGAGGCACAGTGTACCTGGCAGCTGCTGACGGGGACGGCAATATGGTTTCATTTATCCAGAGCAATTACATGGGCTTCGGCTCAGGAATGGTGGTGCCGGAGACCGGAATCGCCCTTCACAACCGGGCGCACAATTTTTCCATGGATGACAGGCACGCCAATGGGCTGATGCCCGGAAAACGGCCGTATCATACGATTATTCCCGGTTTTTTGACTAAGGGCAGTGAACCCGTGGGACCGTTCGGGGTGATGGGGGAATTCATGCAGCCCCAGGGCCATATGCAGATGATCATGAATACTATTGATTTCGGTCTTCATCCGCAGGCGGCCCTGGATGCACCGAGATGGCAGTGGAAGCGGGATAAGCTGATTACAGTGGAGCCTGACTTCTCCGCGGCAGCCGCTCAGGCGCTGAACCGGAAAGGCCATACGGTGAAAATAGAAACAGAATCCTCGAGCTTTGGCCGTGGACAGATTATATGGAGAGATCCGGAAACTGGAGTACTCTGCGGGGGAAGCGAATCCCGCACAGACGGCAACGTAGCTGCCTGGTAATAAAGAGAGAAGAGGTGGAAGTGATGCAGTGGAAAATTTTTCTCGCCTTTTTCCGGGTCGGTATTTTTGGCTACGGGGGAGGACCGGCGTCGATTCCACTCGTGCAAAAAGAAGTAGTGGAGCACTATGAATGGATGACTGACGAGGAATTCGGCGATACACTAGCGATTGCCAACACGCTTCCGGGGCCGATCGTCACCAAGCTTGCCGGATACATCGGCTACAGCCGCGGCGGTGTTCTTGGGGCGCTGAACGGAGTGGCGGCGATCGTCGCCCCGACGGCACTGTTGATGATTTTGTTTTTCAGCATTTTGTCCCAATACCGGGACGCTTCGTGGGTGAGCGGACTTGCAAACGGAGTGCTTCCCGTAGTGACGGTGCTGATGGGAGTGCTGACATGGGGATTTATTAAAAAATCCGGCGGTGACCTGGGCTGGAAGAAGACGATAGCATTTATTATCGGGGCCGCTGTGGTACTCGGTGTGCTCGGTGTGCATCCGGCGATCGTTATTGCAGTGCTTCTGATTGCTGCACTGGTTCAGAAGGATTCTGCTAAACGAGAGGAGGACACCTCCACGTGATATACTTAGAGGTTTTTATGGCGTTTTTTATCCCGGGTATTCTCGGCTACGGCGGCGGTCCGGCGTCCATTCCGCTTATCCAGCATGAAGTGGTGAACCGGTACGAATGGATGAGCGTGGGTGAATTCAGTGAAGTGCTGGCTATCAGTAACGCCCTGCCCGGACCGATTGCCACAAAAATGGCCGGCTACATCGGGTATGAAGTCGCCGGCTGGCCGGGGCTTGCTGCCGGTCTGTTTGCGACCGTTGCCCCGTCGTTAATTTTAATGATCGTCCTAATGGGCTTTTTGTACAAATACAGGAACTCCCCGAAGGTAAAACGGCTCACCGCCTATGTGCGTCCGGTCATTGGAGTGCTGCTGGGCATATTAACGCTGCAGTTTTTCACCAGTGCCTGGGAGGGCGCAGGCGGCTGGCAGACAGCCGGGATGCTTGTGGCAAGCTATCTGCTGCTTGAAAAAACGAAGCTGCATCCGGCGCTGGTCATTGTGCTTGCCATCATCTACGGCATTTTGTTTTTAGGCTGATCGGTCTGGAGGAAGAACAGCCTGCATGGATAGTAAAAATCCCTGGAAATAACTGTCGGTTCCAGTAATGCTCCAACCGGCCTGCTCAATGTGCGAATGGGTGGGGCGATCGAGGTGACAGCCGTCGCAAAAGTGCTTCCATACCGGCGTTATATTATGCTGGACACGCGCTGCCGCTTGTTGGGGCATCTGGACATGCTCGAGAAAATAGGCCGCAGCTCCCGGTTTACATACCCGTTTTAATTCCTGCAGTACCTGGATGGGGTCCTCGACAGAACAGAGCACGAGTGTACAGACAAGGCTGTCGAAGGTATTGTCTTCAAATGGCAGTCGCTCAGCTGAGGAACCGAGTGTGCGAATCGGGACGTGAGCGTGCATCTGCGCCGGAATAGACTGCTTGCGCATCCGGTCATTCGGCTCGATGGCAGTTACTTTTGCAGCTGCCCGGTAGTAAGGAAAATTTGCTCCGGGACCGGAGCCGATCTCGAGTACGTGGCCGGAGAGAGAGGGAATGTGTTTTTGCCGGAGCGCATAAAGAAATTGTTTTTCTACCGGCTGCATGATCGGAGTATATAATAGAGGGAACATGTTCATCGTACCGCCGCCAATCCTTGTTTTTTTATAGTATAACAAAACCACCCTCTGCCTGGCAGAAGGTGGTTTTCTGTATTTAGGAGGAGTGAAGGGAGGCATTCGGATGAGACACAATGCAGGTGACATTGCCGTCGATCGTGAAGTCGGTTACGTGATTCGGGACGAGAAAATGATCGCCTTTTTGGATTGGGGCGCTGTCCGTCAGGTTATCGACAGTGCCGCTGCCCTCAATGACGCTGCAGAGCAGAAACGGCGCTTCGCAGGTGAATGAAGCTGTGCCGTGCACCTCCCATTTGTAGACGGAAAAGTAGTCTGCCTCCACAAAGGTGGTGACTTCTGCCTCGCCGTCGGATTCCACAGAAGGGTCCACTTTAGCATCCTCATGAGGAAAATGAGTCACGTCGAGGGCCTGCTGCAGATGAAGCTCCCGCTTGTTTCCTTCGTTATCGGTCCGGTCGTAGTCATAGACGCGGTAGGTGACGTCCGAGTTCTGCTGGGTTTCCAGAATAAGCACGCTTTCGCCAATAGCGTGCATCGTGCCGCTCGGTACGTAAACAAAATCCCCGGGCTTTACCGGCACTCTCCGTAAAAAAGCGTCCCATTCGCCGGCGGCAATGAGCTCCGTGGCCTCTGACCGGCTGTCGGCGTTGTGCCCGAGTACGAGCTCCGCGTCTTCATCGCAGTCAATCACGTACCAGCATTCAGTCTTGCCGTATTCGCCGTTTTCATTAGCGGCGGCGTACTGATTGTCCGGATGCACCTGCACCGAAAGATCCTTGGCCGCGTCGAGAATTTTCGTTAACAGCGGAAAGCGGTCGCCTTTTAACGAACCGAACCATTCCCGCTTATCCTGCCAGAGGTTCAGGAGCGTTTTACCCGCGTAGGAGCCGTTCGCTACAATGCTTGAACCGTTTTGATGAGCGGCAAAGACCCATGCTTCACCGGTCGATGCTGATGGGATGTTGTAATTAAAATGAGTATGTAACTTATTTCCACCCCAAATGCGTTCCTGAAAGATTGGTTGAAAAAAGATAAATTGATCCATGGTCAGCCTCCGTTTATAATTTGTCTCTTATTTAATATGACAAAGAGCAGAATGCTTTGCAATTCCTGCGTGAATGTTTATGAAAATCCTTCCGTAAATTTTTTCCGTTCTCAGCGGAAATGCGCCCGGCAGCCCACTTCATTATAGGATATAGTAAAAGTATAGAAAATGGGAAGGGGAGCAGAGCATGAAGCGGACACTTGGTATGTGGTACCGGAAGGACGGTACGCAGATGGAATACACCATTTGTGGGACTGGGGAGCCGGTGCTGGTAATGCATGGAGGACATTCCAATTGCATGGAGGAGATGGGCTATGCACCACTCGTGAAGCGGGGATACAGGTTAATTACGCCTTCGAGGCCCGGGTACGGAGCCACAAGCGCAGAAATCGGCGCCTCTCTGGAAGGAACCGCAGAAGCCTGCGCCGGTCTGCTTGATTATCTGCAGATAGACGCTGTTCATGTGCTTGCGGTTTCCGCCGGAGGGCCGAGCGGGTTGATGCTTGCTTCAGCTTATCCTGAACGGGTGCGTACATTGACGCTTGAGTCAGCGGTCACTACCGAATGGCTGACGAAAAAGGATGCTGCCTACAAAGCAGCAAAGGTGCTGTTTCGGCCGATAGTGGAACAAGGAACATGGGCTCTGCTGAGGATGGCTGTCAAAAGAAGGCCGGAAATGATATTTAAACAAATGGCTGCCTCGTTCAGCACGCTTTCGTATGAACGTATTCGTCAGGAAATAGACAGCAGGGCTCTTCAGGAATTTGCCAGTATGATAGCAGCACAGAGGTCTGGGAAGGGTTTTCTGATTGATGTGAACACAAATGCGGCAAAAGAGGTGCAGCCGATGATTTATGCACCGGTGCTGATTGTGCACAGTGAGCATGACGCTTCGGTGCCTCTAGAGCATGCGTACGAGGCTAAACGTTTAATACCTCAGGCGGAATTAACTATTCTGGATTCGTGGGGGCATCTGATCTGGATCGGGTCGGGAGCAGAGTACAGAGACCGTGCTGTGTTAAATTTCTTAAAAAAGAACCGGCTGTAAAAAAATACGAACATACGTTTTTACAGCAATCGAAAAGAAGTCCGGGTGGGCTGGCAGTGCTATCATAAAGAAAAAGGAGACGGTTTAGAGACGACGTATAAGGAGGTACAAGGGATGGGCAACGAGGTGGACGAACAAAGAATCGCTGTTGACGTCAAAGGTCTGGTGAAGACATTTGAATCGATCCGTGCGGTGGACGGGATTGATCTGGAGGTGCCGGCAGGAACAGTGTACGGAGTACTCGGTCCAAACGGAGCTGGAAAAACGACAGTTCTCCGCATACTTGCGACCCTTCTCCAGCCCAGTGAAGGCCGGGCAAGTGTGTTTGGCCATGATGTAGTGGAGGGGGCAGCGTTCATAAGGAAGCGGATCAGTATGACAGGACAGTTTGCCTCAGTGGATAAAGATTTATCCGGTTTGGAAAACCTTCATTTAATTGGGCGGCTGATGGGTTTTACACGAGTTCAGGCAAAATCCAGGGCGTACGAGCTGCTTCGTGCTTTCGGACTTGAAGAAGCGGCAAAAAAACAGGTGAAGCAGTATTCCGGCGGAATGCAACGCCGGCTTGATATCGCTGCAAGCATTGTCGTAACACCGGATCTGTTGTTTTTGGACGAGCCGACGACAGGCCTTGACCCAAGAAGCCGCAATCAGGTGTGGGATATTGTACGGACGCTGGTGGATACGGGCACCACGGTGCTGTTAACTACTCAGTATCTGGATGAGGCGGATCAGCTGGCGGACCGGATCGCGGTGATTGACCAGGGAAAAGTCATCGCAGAAGGAACGAGTGGTGAATTGAAGGCATCAGTAGGAGTGGGCAAGCTGCATGTCCGTCTTCAGGACCCTGGGCAGCGGCCGCTCGCTGCCCAGCTGCTGCAGCAAAAGCTGGGGACAGCTGTGAATTATTCCTCTAATGCCTCGGGATTGACGGCCCAGGTGGCAGAGAACAACCTGGCGGTACAAATACTCGATGAATTAAATAAAGCCGGTATCGCTGTTTCAGACTTTTCTGTAGGCAAACCGAGCCTGGATGAAGTATTTCTTACCCTGACTGGACGTTCAGCAGAAGAGGAAGAAGTGGAGGCGGAAGCATGAACAAAAAACAGGCTCCTCTCAGTCAGCAGGATGTGCTCCGGGCCGCAGTGTCGACCAGCGAACGTCCAAAAAACGCAGGCCCGGTCTCGGCGTCACTTACCTTTGGCGGCAGAATGCTTCTGAAAATCAAATATGTGCCCGAGCAGCTGTTTGATATTACTGCTTTTCCAATTATCTTTTTGCTTATGTTCACCTATTTATTTGGCGGCGCCCTTGCCGGATCGACAGAAGCCTATTTACAGTTTGTGCTGCCGGGGGTACTGGTGTTGACCGTAGTTAGTATTACGATGTACACAGGTATCGAATTAAACAACGATATTACCAAGGGGATATTCGACCGCTTCCGGACCCTGCCAGTCTGGAGGCCCTCCGTTCTAGTCGGGGCTCTGCTCGTGGATCTTGTCAGGTATTCGATTGCTTCTACGATTATGATTACACTTGGCTTTATCCTTGGGTTCCGGCCGGAGGGCGGGCTGGTGGGTATACTGCTGGGCGTAGGCATACTGCTTGTGTTTGCCTTCAGTCTTTCCTGGATTTGGACGACGCTTGGCATCGTGATGAGGTCGGAAAAGTCACTGATGGGAGCAAGCATGATGGTTCTGTTTCCATTAACTTTTATCAGTAATGTGTTTGTGGATCCCGAGACAATGCCCAGCTGGCTTCAGCCGATTGTGGAAATCAACCCGGTATCGTTTCTTGTTGTAGCTGTCCGCGGGTTTATGGGTGGAGACCCGGCCTTTGCTGAGGTCGGATGGGTGCTGTTGGTTTCATTTTTATTAGTCCTCGTATTCGCACCGCTGACCATGTATTTGTATTATAAAAAATAGAAGGATTGAAGCGGCTGGGCAGCACGTCTGCACTTTTTTCATTGTCCAGCTCCGAATGTTACCGGCTGTGGGCCGTTCAAGATTCAGTTCGTTTGCGCCTTCGTCTCAAGACAGGCTGAATTCGAGCCGTCCCAGCCAGTAATCAAAAATTCTCCGCTTTTCTTTTGAAAAAAATTTCTTTTGACATTTTGCTGACACACAGACCACTTATAGTAATAAATGTAGAGGCCGCCACGGCTTAAAACACTTCCGCGCCGCACCAGGTACCAACTTCCTTAGAAAGCGGAGTGAAAGCCGGCTTCTGATACAGTTGCCACGTAAACGGCATCGAATCATCATTTTCTTCCGCCCTATATTTGCTGCATTGTCGAAAGGGAAAGTGCATCAAATAACTGGCACATATGAAGAAAAGGTGAGGATATGCAGCTTACTGGTTCCAGGACCTTAAATATGTTGACCCCCCTAGAACAACGATTGATCGTCCTGTAACTGCAGAAGAAGCCGAAGAGTCATGTGGATACGATGGCCCTATGCAAACAATCCAATTGTGTTTTAGCTGGGTATTATTACTCGGCTTAAGAGCTGCACTCACTCGGGTAGTGCACTCTTCATGGAATTACCCCCTAGATTCATATAGCTGTACGCCCTCGTTCCCCCGCGAGGGTCTTTTTTTTGTACCGGATTGCATGGGAACCCGTTTGTTCCTGCGCTTCGTTGATTTATAATGAAAGTACATAGAGAAGGGAGAGAGCGTATATGAGCTCGATTCTTGTAATTGAAGACGAAACATCGATCAGCCAGGTGCTTCGGGCCTATCTTCAGAAGGCGGGCTTTGAAGTGACTCAAATATATGAAGGAAATGAAGCCGTGGAGACGTTCGATCGCGGGAATTTTGATTTAGCCTTAATTGACGTCATGCTCCCGGGACGGGATGGATGGGCAGTACTCGAACATATTCAGAATACAAGCGACTGCCCGTGTATTATGCTGACCGCTCTTGGGGATGTGGACTACCGATTAAAAGGATTTGACGGCGGGGCGGACGACTACATTCCGAAGCCTTTTGAAGGTGATGAAGTCGTAGCCCGTGTCCAGGCTGTACTCCGGCGCAGCGGTAAAACAGCCTCGCCAGCGGAGGAGGAGCAGTACCTTAAACGGTTCGGAAGCCTCGTCATTGATGAAAAGGCATACGCTGTGACGCTGAACGGGCTGCAGCTCGATCTGACACCGCGGGATCTGTCGCTGCTTATTTTTCTGAGCAATCACCCGAATCAGTTTTTTGACCGGGAGCAGTTAATTTCCCACGTGTGGGGCATTGATTACGAAGGGAGCGACCGCGCGGTGGATTTGGCCATCAAGCGGATACGCCGGTCACTGAAAAACTGGCCGGTGGAAGAAGGAGAAATACGAACGCTCCGGGGAGTGGGGTATCAGCTCAGTGTTAAAGAGGAATAAAGATAAAAAAGTTTCGCTGCTCCGATACTGGACGACGCGCTATTTTATTACGCTCTGTATCGGCTTGATTATTATTGGCCTGATTTCGTTTTTCTGGCTCCGCTCCTATAATCTCGAACGCGGGCTGAACGTTACTTCCTTCCTGGCGGATGAAATCTCGGAGGATTTGGCCGGGGCAGAAGATAATTCGATTGGCTTAAATGCGGATCTCGCATCATACGTGCGTGAGCGTCAGCAGACGTTTGATATTGAAACGGAGCCGCTAGTATATGTTGTGGACAATAATGGAAATATTGTATCCAACTCTTTGTTCGGAAATTCGCTGTATCAGGAGCCTGTCGTGTTCCCGGATTCATTTCTTGATTCCGGGCCGCAGACGGTGAAAGTCCAACAGGGAAGTCTGGAGCAGTACCTGGTCAAGTCACGTATTCAGGGCGATGACGGCTCTTTCGAAGGATGGGTGGTGATCGTTCAGCCGGCCGATTCACTGGTAAGAGTCGGCGGTCAGTATCAATTGGTCGGTATCCTGCTGGTGAGTCTGGCTTTGCTCGGGTGGCTCACGATTTATATTCTTTCCAAACGAATGCTGCGGCCAATCAAGCAGATTGCCGAAGCCTTTCAGCGTGTAAAGGAAGAAAAGTACGCCATTCGTATTGATACCGAGGCGAAAGAGCGGGAGGTCGATGAACTGGTTACCGGCTTTAATGACATGACGACGAGACTCGGGCAGCTTGAAAGCATGCGTACCGAGCTGCTGGCCGGTGTTACTCATGAATTGAAAACTCCGGTTACCTCCATAAGTGGGATGGTGCAGGCGGTTAAAGATGATGTAGTAACTGGGGACGAGGCGAAGGAATTTTTGAGCGTGACGCTGGCGGAAACGGGCAGGATGCGGAACATGATTGCGGACCTGCTTGAATTTAACACCTTCTCCTCCCAGGGAGTGCCGACAGACATGCAGCCATTGACGCTGGAGTCACTCTTGAATGAGGTCATCCATCAATGGTCGATTTCCAATGACACGGACCGGCTGGATATTCAAAAGCTTTACGGCGAAGAGACGCATGCGGTTTACACTGATCCGATGCGCTTCCAGCAAATTATGGTTAATCTTTTGAATAACGCGAACCAGGCAATGAAGAAGGAAGGCACGCTGACCATACGATGCAGTGAAAAAAGCGAGCACATGGTGGCTATTGAAGTGATAGACAGCGGCATTGGTATTGATGAGGAGGAGCAGCTGCTCGTATTTGAGCGCTTCTACCGGGGAGAAAATAAAAAGTATAATGTGCACGGCCTCGGCCTCGGGCTGCCGTTCAGTAAATTAATCGCCCAGGGGCTCGGCGGCGACCTGTACCTCCAATCGAGCCGGCCGGAAGAGACCATCTTTGTATTTGAATTGCCGCAGGACGTGCCGGATCAGAATAACGATCGTGAAAAACAAACGGATGTGATGTGAAAATTCCTGCCTGACTTTTTCCTGACATTATTCATTTATATGATGAATAAAAATATACTCTATATAAAAAGAGGTTGAGCAGATGAAAAAATGGATGTATGCCGTCATTACCGCCTGTATACTTTCGAGTGTTGCCCTGCCGGCCAATGTATCGGCGCAAAAAAGCGAAGCCGGAATAGAACGGATGGGTACGGATATCCGGGAAAATGATTTAATGAAAAAAGCAGAGCAATACGGCATAGCTGTCAAAGGCAAAGATGAACAGACCGTAATTGATGAAGTACTTTTATCGGAATGGAAGGAAAAAGCATCCGTTTACGGAGTGGAAGTCACTGAAGATGTCTCACAGATGATGGCGGGCGTAAGGGAGAAGGAAATTATGCACGCGGCCCAGGTGCTTGGCATTAATACAGAAGGAAAAGATACCGAGGATATGCTTGAAGAAGTTTTAAATGACTATGCCGCTGAGGCTGAGGCGCGGGGGCTGTATCCGTTTGAACAGGAACTGTAAAAAGCAGCGTTCTCCCGCGGGAGAACGCTGCTTTTCTGAGTTAAGGCATGTAGGTAGGATCAAATGTGGGAAGCTTTAACAAATTGTCTGTTGTTGACTGATCCGGGTGGGTCCGGAGATAGGCAGGAGTGTCCGGGTCTTCCGGGTGAACCGTGTCCACGCGTACTTTGTCCCCGCCGTCTACGCGGTAATAGTAATCCTTACCGTCATCAACGCTTGCGATCGCTTTTTCTATTGTTTCTTCGGTTCCGTCCACCAGCTGTATATGCGTAATGTGCTCTTCTTTTTCACGGCCGCCGTCAAAATGAATGGCAGTAATTTGATAATCCATGAAAAGCCTCCTTTACATATTCTTGATAGTGCCTTTCCCGGTAAGCTGTTTTATTAATCTTAATGATATGAGCGGCCGGCACAGACGAGCCAAAAAACCGGAAAACAATTTTACATGTTTTCCGGTCATAGATTATTTATGATAATTGCCGGTTTTCCTGAAAATAAGAGTCAATCACTTCGAGTTCATCGTAAGGAACATGCTGATCGTTAATGACCTGGTAACCACCGAAGCCGAGACCGGTAATGACGATAAGGTCGCCGTTTTCCGCCAGCGAGAGAGCCTTATGAATGCCGTCCTCCCGATGTTTTCTTTTGTATATATTCTCTGCCTCGGGATCGCTAAAACCAGAAGCAACGTCATCGACAATGCGCTGGCGGTTGTATGGGCCGGGGTGATCGACAGAAACGATGATATGATCTGCTTTCCCCTCTACAGCCGCTGCCATTTTCGGACGTTTGGCCGGGTCCCGGAGGCCGATTCCGGTAATCATGAGGATAAGCCTTTTATGAGGGAGGCTTTTAACTGTCTCCACGACCAGCTCCAATGCGTCAGGCGTATGGGCGTAATCGAGGATAATCTGCTTTCCTGGATAATCGGAGACAATCTGGAAACGCCCTTCCGCACCCTGAATGTCTGGAAGTGAGCACAGAATTTCGGATACCGAATAGCCGGCAGCGAGACACGAGCCTACCGCAGCCAGGGTATTGGAAATATTATATTCGCCAAACACCGGAGCCCTTGCTAAGTAGGAGCGCCCTTGTACCGTCAGCAGAAAGCTTGATCCGCCTGTACCCGTGCGGATGTTGCTGGCCATAATATCTGCAGAGCGCCGGATGCCGTATGTCCAGACCGGGCCGTCGAACATGTTTAAAATGTCCTCGGCCATACCGTCATCATCAAGATTCACCACGGCCTGGCGGGACTGCCTGAATAATTTTAATTTTGCCCGTTTATAATTCTCCATCGTGCCGTGAAACTCCA
This sequence comes from Marinococcus sp. LNSP9103-4, assembly GCF_056034345.1. Classification (NCBI taxonomy): domain Bacteria; kingdom Bacillati; phylum Bacillota; class Bacilli; order Caryophanales; family Bacillaceae; genus Marinococcus; species Marinococcus sp. LNSP9103-4. The sequence goes on from NZ_JBQLIA010000004.1 coordinate 71,019, forward strand.
TATGCTCAGATACGAGATTAGTGTGAACGCCCACCTCGAATTCGAGTCCGTGCAGGCGTTTTAAATCAATGGCAATAGAGGTCGCCTCCATTGCTACTGTGCGTGTCCCTTCTTCATAAAAGGAAGCGAAAATATCATGCAAATCGGCCGCTTCCGGCGTCGTCGGGGTGGTAGGCTTAAACGGATGCCTGCTATTTTTTGACCATACTCCAGCTGTTCCTATAATGCCCGCGGGCTCTCCTAAATTGTTCAGCATTGACCGTATATAAGCCGTAACAGTCGTTTTTCCGTTGGTCCCTGTTACGCCGAAAAGGTTCATTTTTTTGTGAATGTGGTGGTGCAGATGCGCTGCATAGTCAGCCATCGCTATTTTGCTGTCCTCCACGAGAACGAATGTGAGGGCTGGAAATGAAGCAGCATAATGGGTGAGTGTATCGCGGTCGCTTCCTACGATGGTGGATGCGCCGTTGCGGACAGCATCCGGAATAAACGTGTGGCCATCCATGTTTTTGCCCGGTATCGAGACAAAGCAGCCATTTTCCTGGACTTTCCGGGAATCATAAGTGACATGAGTAATTGTCGATTCAGCTGGGCCGAAAACGTCCTGAAAAGGCAGAGAAGTATCTTTTTTCCATATCCATTTCATTTAGTTGTATTTCTCCTTTCTGCTTGTAGTCACAACTACCGGGGCAGGAAGTATGTGTGATACCCCATTCCCTATCAAATGGAGAATTAATCCTTGTTTCCTAAATACATGTTTTCCTTAAAGTGTATAAACTCCTAAAGAAAGGACTCACGTGCTACAATACAGGCAGAATCAAAAGCATAAAGGAGAAAAAAGAATGAAAATATACACGGTGGATGCTTTTACGAGTAAAGCTTTTTACGGAAATCCGGCAGGCGTCTGCCTGCTGGAAGAAACAGACCAGAAGTCTGAGGCATGGATGCAGCAGACAGCTGCAGAAATGAATCTTTCTGAGACGGCATTCCTGGTTAAAAGAGGAGAAAGTGAATACGGAATACGCTGGTTTACCCCGTCCGTTGAAGTGGATTTGTGTGGTCATGCGACGCTTGCCTCAGCGCACGTGCTGTGGGAAGAAGAAAAGATTCCGGAAACGGGGGCGATTACGTTTCAAAGCGCGAGTGGACCTTTGGCTGCCTTTCAAAAGGAGGGAACCATCTGGCTCGACTTTCCGTCAGAGCCGCCGGAGCCTGCGCCTTTAAATGAAGGGCTGCTTGAGGCTCTCGGGGTGGAGGCACCTGCGGTGGAGCAAAACCGGATGGACGTTATTGTAGAAGTCGATTCCGAACAGACGCTCCGAGACATCGTCCCGGATATGAAATCATTAGCCCAGCATACGACGCGCGGATGTTTAGTTACTTCTCTATCAGAAGAAGAGGGAATCGATTTTGTGTCACGCTGCTTTTTCCCAGCCATTGGGGTGGATGAAGATCCGGTAACAGGTTCGGCGCATTGTGCACTCGGTCCGTACTGGGCAAAACGTATGGCAAAGCAGAACTTCACGGCCAAACAGGTCAGTAAGCGGGAAGGTGTTGTAGAGGTGGAAATGCACCGCAGCCGCTGTCACATCGGCGGACGGGCAGTCACTGTTATGAAGGGCGACTGGCTGGCATGATAAAGCTTGAAAGGGATCTTATATGTGAAATAGAAGCGGGCGCCCGGCATTAGTAGGCGCCCGCTTCTATTTATGTTTTGATGAAGGCATGCCTTCCCAGCGATCAGCTTCTTCCATATGAATGCCGAACTGGTCGAGCGTGCGGTAAGCAATATGGTCGACAAGTTCATTGATATCTGCCGGCTGATTGTAAAAAGCAGGCATCGGTGGAGCAATGGTTACGCCGAGCTTGGAAAGGGCGAGCATGTTTTCCAGGTGAATGGTGTTAAGAGGCGTTTCCCGGGTCATTAAAAGCAGGTGCTTGCGCTCTTTTAAAACCACGTCGGCGGCGCGGGCAATAAGGTTATCCGCAAAGCCGTGACGGATGGAGGCAGTCGTTTTCATGCTGCAGGGAGCAATAATCATGCCTTCGGTACGAAAGGAGCCGCTTGATATGCGGGCGGCCTGATCCTTTGAGGAATACGAAACGTCTGCAAGCGCCTCTACCTGGGACGCTGTATACGAAGTTTCAAGTGGAATAGTAGCCTTGGCCCAGGAGGATAAAATCAGGTGGGTTTCAATGTCGGTGGATTTTAATATTTCGAGCAGACGGATGCCAAAAATGGCTCCCGTGGCGCCGGTTATGCCAATAATTAATTTCAAAAAAAAGAACCTCCTTCATGAAGGCCGTATGAAGACCTTGTTCGCTCGTTTGATTGTATCATGATTGAGAGCGAACGCGCATGAAAGAGGAAACTAGTAGAGTGTAACAAATTAATCGGCCTGCATGCCTCCGTCAACGTTATACAATGACCCGGTAACGAAGGATGCCCTGTCGGAAGCAAGAAAAAGTACGACTTCTGCTACTTCCTTTGGCGTGCCAAAGCGTTCGGCGGGTATTCCTTGACGAATTGCAGCCGCCGCCTGTTCCGGGTCATCCGGCGAAAGATTTTGTTGAATGCTGGTGAGCATCTGCGTGTCGATAGCTGCTGGTGCCACAGCATTCACCCGGATATTTGCCGAAGCTGCTTCCAGAGCGGCGGTTTTTGTCAAACCGGCTACAGCATGTTTGGAGGCAATATACCCGGCCATGCCTGCTGATCCGATATAGGCGGCATTGGAAGCAGTGTTAATGATCACGCCATATTGCTGTTTTTCCATGTGACGTATCATATGCTTCAGCCCAAGGAAAATACCGGTCGTGTTTATATTCATGATCAAGTCAAATTGGTCCTTCTCCAGGTCTTTAATTGGTGCAACCGGACCGTTAATGCCTGCATTATTAAAGAAAATGTCTATTTTCCCGAATGTCTCTGCTGCCTGCCTGACATAGTTTTCGACGTCCTCTTCCTTTGTTACATCGGCCTGGATAACAGTGACTGTTTTTTCTCCGCTCGTTAAATCGTTTTTAGCATTTTTTAAAGCTTCTTCGTTCACATCCACGAGAACGACATCCGCTCCATTATCGAGAAACAGCTGAGCTGTCTCTTTGCCAATACCACCGGCGCCGCCTGTAATTAAAGCTGTTTTACCCTCTAGCATCGAAAACCTCCTAATAGTATCAAAGTACGTTCGGTAATGAAGTAAGAAGATATACCTGCATTATAATGAAAACGTTTCCAAAAATCAAAACAAATGACTGAATTTTTACAATGTAAGAAAATATACATTTCAAATGGAATAAATCCGCTGTTTTTAGCAATAATGCACAGAGAAAATAATAAATTTGTGTGATGATAAACAATGATCCGGTGCATATTTCTCCGATAAAATATAATTAATCATTAAACGAATAAATGAATACATTAAACATGAAATGTTCGTTTTTTATTTAGGAGGAAAATATCATGCAGGCACGGCAGAATCTGGGACCAATTACTAGTGAGAAAGAAAGAATCCTTGGGCCGAAGGCTTATGTGGCGATGTGGTGGGGGGATACCATCATGATCGGTACATTCATGCTCGGTTCGAGCCTGATTCCGCCGTTTGGTGACCTAAACCTTTACCAGGCGGGCGCGGCACTGCTTCTCGCAAATATTATGGCCGCTCTGTTGTTTTCATTAAATGGATATGTAGGATGGAAGCACGGTATTCCGATGGTTGTTCAGCTTCGTTCGTCCTTTGGACCGATCGGCTCTAGAATCCCCGCTCTCTTACGGAGTATTCCGGCTTTGTTCTGGTTCGGGATACAGACATGACTCGGGGCGCAGGCTTTGAATCAGATTGCCTCGAGCTTTATAGGCTTTGAAAATGTATGGGTGTGGTTTTTTGGCTTTCAGGCCCTGCAGATTTTTCTTTCGGCTAAAGGTATTGAATCCATCAAATGGGTGGAAATTATCGGTTCTGTCATCATAATGGGCGGTATCATCTACTTAATTTTCCTGTTTTTAACGACGTTTGGATTTGAGGTGCAGGCAGCCGCGAATGTGGACGGCTCCTGGGGCATTCCGCTCTGGCTTGCAATGACCGTATTGGTGGGACAGTTTGCAGCCCTTCTGATTAACGTGTCGGACTACACAAGATACGTCCCGAAAAAGACAAAGACATCCACCTATATTAACGCTCATCTGGTTGGTATGGTGCCGCCGAGCATTCTGCTTCCATTTATCGGCATGCTCGGAGCGGCTGCGGTTGGAATTTGGAACCCGATTGATGTTATTTCCGAATATATTCCTTCAACCGTGGCAAGCATTATCGTACTGGTTTTTATTGCGATAGCCCAGGTGACGACGAACTTGATGGCTAACATTATGCCGCCGGCGCTAGTAGCAATGGACCTTTTTAAAATTTCCTGGGCGAAGTCATGCATCATTATTGGTATACTCGCTACGTTCACATGCCCGTGGTGGCTGATGAATGCTGCATATTTTACAACCTTCATTGCCATTGTTTCCGCCTTTTTGGGGCCGGTATTCGGTGTAATGATTGCAGACTTCTTTTTCGTGCATAAACGGAATTATAACGTAGCAGCGCTGTACGAACAAAGCAAGCTGTTCCAGGCTTTTAAAGGATGGAATCCCGCAGCTATTATATCCATTGTTGTTGGTACTGCCGTTTCCTTTATTAATATTGACGGCTCATGGTTTATCGGCGGCCTGCCGGCACTGCTTCTTTATACTGTATTAATGAAATACTGGATTGCAGGGCACGAACCTTATGTCCAGGAGGGCATGAATCAAAGCTTCATTGAAGAAGAGACAATGAACGAAAAACCGGAGCCCCAGTGGATAAAGCAATAATAAGAAGAGGTAAAGAACAGGCAGCTGCCTGTTCTTTTTGTATTTAAATTCTTTATTTAGTATAATTATACATAAAGGAGGGCAGGGCGATGGTGCAACTTATAGAATTTTTACAGGAAACCTATGACATCGATTACGCGGCGGAATTGTTTTTTCCGGAAATGAATGAAAAAGAAAAGATAGAAGCTGCCTACTTATTTGTGCGTGATAAAGTCAGCCATTCGTGGGATATTCAGGGTAAAACAGTTACCCGGAGAGCCTCGGAGGTGCTGAAATACCGCGAGGGGATCTGCTGGTCCAAGTCTCATCTGCTGGCGGCGCTTCTCCGCTCGGAAGGGATACCATGCGGATTCTGCTACCAGCGGCTAACTCTCTTCGAAGAATCGTCAGACGGCTACTGCATTCATGCTTTAAATGCCGTCTATCTTCACGAAGAAGACAGATGGGTGCGGCTGGACGCAAGGGGCAATAAACCCGGCATTGACGCACAATTTTTTACCGATAAAGAACAGCTGGCCTTTAATGTGGAGGAGGCAAAGGACGAGCAGGACTACCCGGGAATACACGCGGAACCGCCGGCAGAGCTTCTGAGTGTCCTGGACCGTCACGAGGACCCGGTGTATATGTATCGGTACGCGCTTCCGGAGTCGCTTGTTAAAGCTCCTTAATCATTTTTGGCATATGACATAATAAAATTCAAAATCGTTCCGGGAGGATAAGACCTGGAACGATTTTAATATCTGCCATACTTTTGCCACAATATGTTAATAGCTTTGTCATAAATAGTATGTGATTTTTATCACGTTCAGGAGCATAATAATATCGAGTCATGTGAATAATTTCACTTGAATTTGTGAAATAGTGAACAGGGGAGGGGTTTCTACAGTGGATGAGTTGATTTTAGCCAGAATTCAATTCGGATCGACGACGATTTTTCATTTTTTCTTTGTGCCTTTATCGATCGGCCTTGTTTTTATGGTGGCAATTATGCAGACATTATATTATTTCCGCGGTAAAGAAGTGTATTTAAAAATGACGAAGTTCTGGGGCCATCTTTTTTTAATTAATTTTGCAATCGGGGTGGTGACTGGTATCATTCAGGAATTTCAGTTTGGTATGAACTGGTCGGAATATTCCCGTTTTGTAGGCGATGTGTTCGGGGCGCCACTAGCAGTAGAGGCTCTGCTTGCCTTCTTTATGGAATCGACCTTTATCGGGCTGTGGATTTTTGGATGGAATCGTCTGCCAAAAGGCATTCACCTGATGTGTATCTGGCTGGTGGCGCTTGGAACGATTCTTTCAGCCATGTGGATTCTCGCAGCCAATGCTTTTATGCAGGAGCCGGTCGGTTATATTTTGCAGAACGGCCGGGCGGAAATGAATGATTTCTTTGCTCTTCTTTCCAATCCTCAGTTTTTAGTGGAATTTCCGCACGTTATATTCGGTGCTTTTGCGACAGGAGCGTTTGTTATAGGCGGCGCAAGTGCTTATAAAATGCTGAAGGGAGAAGAGGTTTCCCTGTTTAGGAAATCATTTGCCCTGGCGATGGCGCTTGGTCTGATCGGTGGTATGGGAACAGCATTCAGCGGCCATGTGCAGGCGCAGCATTTGATGGAGTCACAGCCGATGAAAATGGCAGCCAGTGAAGCTCTCTGGGAGGACAGTGAAGACCCGGCCGGGTGGAACCTGTTTGCCTGGATGGATGTCGAAGCGCAGGAAAATAAAGCACAGCTGGAGCTTCCGTATCTGCTCAGTTATCTTGCCTATGAAGAATTTGAGGGCTCAGTGCCAGGAATGAAGACACTTCAGGCGGAATACGAAGAAGAGTATGGCCCGGGAAACTACATCCCGCCGGTAAACGCAACCTTTTGGAGTTTCCGGATTATGGTTGGTGCTGGAATGGTTATGATTGCAGCTTCAATGCTCGGTCTGTGGTTTTTATTCCGGAAAACGCTTCTTGAACGCCGCTGGTACTTAAAGCTGATGATGGCACTTATTGCCTTCCCGTTTATAGCAAACACCGCCGGATGGATCATGACAGAAATTGGCCGGCAGCCGTGGACCGTTTTTGGTTTGATGACGACTGCTGCTTCGGTCTCTCCAAATGTTTCAGTAGGATCGCTTTTATTTTCCATCATTACATTTACTACAATTTACCTGCTGCTTGGCCTTGTGATGGTTTATTTATACATTAAAGAAATTAAAAAAGGCACTGAGCATGACCCGGAGGATGAAGATCAGGAGCCGGCGATAGATCCATTTGACAAGGAGGCATATGAACATGGAGCTCAGTGAATTTTGGTTTTTGCTGGTGGCTGTTTTGTTTGTTGGATTTTTCTTCCTGGAAGGATTTGATTTCGGCGTCGGCATGGGCACGAGGGTATTGGCCAAAAACGACCAGGAGCGCCGGGTGCTGATCAACACCATCGGCCCGTTCTGGGACGCCAACGAAGTATGGCTGATCACGGCCGGAGGAGCGGTGTTCGCTGCGTTTCCTCACTGGTACGCTACTATGTTCAGCGGCTACTACATCCCATTTGTATTCGTCCTGCTCGCTCTGATTATCCGGGGCGTGGCGTTTGAGTTCCGGGGAAAGGGCCGTCACATGTACTGGAAAAAAACGTGGGACTGGAGCATTTTTCTTGGAAGCCTTATGCCGCCGTTTTTGTTTGGCGTGTTGTTTACGAGTATGCTCAAGGGCATGCCAATTGATGAAACGATGACAATGAGGGCGGGGTTTACCGATTTTGTCAATATATACTCGGTGGCCGGCGGCCTCACGCTCGTAATTTTATGCTACTTGCACGGTATGATGTTTTTGACGTTGAAAACAGTCGGAGAAGTACAGGAGCGGGCGCGTAAACATGCTCGGAGATCCGCAGCGGCTGTTTTCTCTGCGCTGATTGTTTTCGTGGTGCTGTCTGTTTTTAATACTGATATGTATGTGGTTAAAGGCGGATGGGTGGCAGCCATTACCGTTGCTGCTGTAGTAAGCTATGCCGCTGCATTTCTTTTCTCCCTGCGGGGAAGAGACGGCTGGGCGTTTATCTTTTCAGGTTTCGGGATAGCTTCTGTTATCGCTTCGGTTTTTGTGGCTATGTTTCCAAGAGTTATGGTGAGCTCTCTTTCATCATTAAATGACTTAACAGTATACAGTGCTTCCTCAGGGGATTACTCCCTGCGGGTCATGTCGATCGTAGCCATTACGCTTCTGCCGTTTGTGCTCGGCTATCAAATATGGAGTTATTATGTGTTCCGGAAACGGGTCACTGGAAAGGATCTGACCTACTAATGGGAAAAGACTTACTGGCTTACCGGGGCGCAAAGGCCTGCTTCAGCTGGATGACTGTACTGACGCTCATTCAGGCAGGCATGATTGTGATGCAGGCGTACTGGCTCGCCCGGGCTATTGTGCCGTTATTTGAACAACAGGGCGTGTCGTCTGCGTTAGCGCCTGCTGCCTGGTTTACAGCTGCACTGGTTTTACGCTATCTTCTGCAGTCCTGGAAAGAGGCTCTGGCTGCTTCCTATGCCAGCAGGTTGACGGGGGAGAAACGCGATGCGCTCTTTCAAAAAATCGGCCGGCTCGGCCCGGACAATACTGTCCGGGGCACGGGAGGCACAGTAACAACTTTTGTGGAAGGAATGAGTCAGTTTCAGCGCTATGTTGAGCTGTCGCTTGTGAAAATCCCCGGTGTGCTTATTATTCCGGTCGTCACTGGAGTGGTGGTATTAAGCCAGGACATACGTTCCGGGGTGGTTTTATTTACCGCCTTTCCTATTCTAATTGTATTTATGATTCTTCTTGGAGTGGCGGCGAAAGCAAAAGCGAACAAGCAATGGCATTCCTACCAGATGTTATCCAACCATTTTATCGACTCCGTGCGGGGACTGAAAACACTGGTGTACCTAGGGAGGGCACGCGGCCATGAAAATAATATCCGTAAGGTGAGCGAGCAGTATCGGAAAGCGACGATAAGCACACTGAAGGTAGCATTTTTTAGCTCGTTTGCCCTCGATTTTATTGCAATGCTTTCAGTAGCGGTAGTAGCCGTTTTTCTTGGTTTGAACTTGATTGAAGGGCAGGGGGAGCTGCTCCCGGCACTATTTGTTCTTATTATGGCCCCGGAATTTTTCATGCCGGTACGTGAACTGGGGAGTGATTTCCACGCCACGCTTGACGGGAAGGAAGCTGGGGCTGCTGCCGAAAAATGGCTGGCGGAAAAAGAGAAGAACCACGAGCCTGAGCTTCAGCACGAGTGGAAAGAGCAGAGCCGGTTAATGCTGAAAAACGTTTCTGTGACTCATGCCGGAAGCGAAGCGAATGCACTTAACGAGGTTTCCGCAGTTTTAGGTGGGTTCGAAAAAATCATGATTGCCGGAGACAGCGGTTCAGGTAAATCTACGCTCATTCATCTGCTGGCCGGGTTTCTGCCGGCTTCAAACGGGGCGATGATCATAGACGGAGAGTGGCGCACCCATTTACAGCAGGAAGGATGGCGGCAGCAGATTGCTTACATTCCGCAGCACCCGCATATTTTTGCAGGCACCATTGAAGAAAACATCCGAATGAATAAGCCGGGGGCCTCAAAAAAAGAAGTGAATGACGCAGCTGGGCAGGCAGGCCTTGGTGAATGGATAAAAAGCCTTCCGAAGAAAGAAATGACAGCTGTAGGCGGAGGAGGCCGCGGTATCAGCGGCGGGCAGGCGCAGCGTATAGCGATCGCACGCGCGTTTTTAAGCGGTCGGCCGATTCTGCTGATGGATGAACCCACCGAGCATTTGGACATAGAAACGGAATATGATATCAAACAGCGGTTAAAACAGCTGTTTGAAGGTAAGCTAGTCATTATGGCGACACACCGGATGCACTGGTTAAATGATGTCGATCGGGTAATTTTTCTGGAAGAGACCCGATTAGCTGGAGACGGGAGCCCGGAGGGTCTGATGAGAAACAGCGCGGCTTTTCAGGAATGGATTCGGATGCAGAGGAGAGAAGCAGAATGAAGGGGCAATGGATACTGCCTTACGTAAAAAAATATAAGCGGGGTATCGCCTGGACAGCCTTTTTTGGGCTTCTTGCCTCTGTATCAGCCGTGGCTCTGCTGTTTGTTTCAGGCTTTTTGTTAACAAAGTCGGCCACACAGCCTGAAAATATTCTAATGGTATACATTCCGATTGTTGCTGTCAGGGCTTTCGGAGTCAGCCGGGCCGTCTTTCGTTACGCAGAAAGGCTGGCAGCACATCAGGCAGTACTAAAGATTTTATCTGATATGAGAGTTCGATTATACAGAGGGCTGCTCCCGGTGGTGGAAAAAGGGTCCCATCTGCTTCATGCTGGAGATATGCTCGGGCTTCTGGCTGAGGACATCGAGCGCCTGCAGGATATTTACATTAAAACCGTCATGCCAGCAGTAAGCGCGCTCGCTCTGTATCTGCTGTCAGCGCTTTGGTTTGGGTTTTTTTCCTGGGAAATGGCCGCTTTGGCAGCTGTATATACGCTCATCTATATGACTGTGATTCCGTATTGGTCCTACAGACGCACAGCCTCATTTGTGCAGGAGTGGAAGCCAAAACGGGCAGGGCTGTATAAAGAAACATCAGAGGCAGTTTTCGGTATAGGAGAATGGCTGTTGAGCGGTCGTTTCATGGAGCTTGCCGGACGTTTTCGCCAGGCGGACGAGGCCATGCGTTCAGTGGAGTGGAAATACAGCCGGTTTATTCGCACCCGGGGGATACTTTTACAGACAGTGACAGCGGTGCTTGTGCTCATTGTTTTGGTGTGGGCCGGATCCGGGGCGGAAGAGGGATCGCTTGCTCCAACGCTCGTGGCGGCATTTGTATTATTTATTTTTCCGCTCACAGAAACGCTGATCCCAATTTCTGATGCGGTGGGCGAGCTGCCGAGTTACACGCATTCGACAGAACGCCTGAGCAGGCTCGAAGCGGAAGAGAATCTGCAGGAGCCGCAGTCGTGGAAGCCGGAACACGAAAAAAAGCATATTTTCTTTGATGATGTTTCTTTTCATTATGAAGCTTCTCAGCCCGTCTTGACACATTTGCAGGCAGAATGGAGACCTGGCTGCGGGGTAGCTCTTTTAGGGCCAAGCGGGTCCGGGAAATCAACAATGCTAAACCTGCTTCGGGGCGTGTGCTTGCCTTTTCACGGAGAGGTAGTTGTGGAAGGGCGGCCGGCTTCTGCCTGGGGCGAGAGAATTACGGAAAAGATTGCTGTATTGAACCAATCTCCGTATTTATTTTCGACTACGGTAGAGAATAACATACGGCTTGGCCGCCCGGACGCATCAATGGAAGAAGTAAAGCAGGCGGCAAGACAGGCGCAGATTTATGACGCTGTAAACTCGCTTCCGGAAGGATTCCATACGAATATGCAGGAAGCGGGCGCTCGTTTTTCCGGCGGCCAGCGCCAGCGCATAGCACTGGCGCGGGTGCTTCTGCAGGATACACCAATAGTCGTTTTGGACGAGCCTGCGGTCGGGCTTGATCCCCGGACAGAGCAAGCATTAATGAACGACGTGCTGCAGGCATTAGAGGGTAAGACGGTAATTTGGATTACTCACCATTTAAGCGGACTGGAGCAGGTAGATGAAATCTGCTTTCTGGATCAGGGGCGGATTACAATGCGCGGTACTCACGAAGATTTAATGCATACAAGCCCACGGTATCAGAGGCTCTATGAGCTTGACCGTCCGGCAGCAGTTCGTTACGAAAAAGAAAAGACAATAAAATAACCGAAGAGCCAGTCCTGTAGAGAAACAGGCTGGTTTTTTGTATTCCAATCTGCAGGACTCGGGTGTTATGTTCTTTATGGATAGCTTATGATTCATGGCTTTCGGGTAAAATGAGAGTGATTGGAGAAAGTCAGGCAGGAGGGAAGGTCTATGGATTACTGGTACTACACACAGCATGACGAAGAGCACGGACCGCTGTCGAGTGTGCAGATGCGGGCGCTAATTGATGAAAAACAAATCGGTGCCAAAACCCTGGTGTGGTCAGAAGCCACCGGCGGGCGATGGCTTCCACTCAGTCGTACGGTCCTCGTTGAAGCACTGGTGGAGGATGAAGAACATCCGGGAGATCAGGCGAGAAGCGCTTTTATCCGGGCTTCGACCCGGATTAATCAATATGTCGGAGAAGAAGGCTCTGCAGATTTTCATCTAAAAAATTTGTTCTCCAACGTGTTTAAGCGGCATACAAGGGATGAAGCAGAGCTGGTGTTTATTTCCGGTACCCCTCTGACAACACCCAATGAGAAGGAGATTCCACTTTCGTGGCCAAAGCCGTGGCTGTTTTCGCGTGTACTTCTGGTGCTTGTGATCACATATTTGATTCTATATGGATGCACGCTGTTTTTCGGCAATGTTTTGACAATTCCCGGCATGATCGCCATCGGTTCATTTGCTGCACCGTTTGCGCTCGTTGTGTTTTTTTATGAACTGAATGCGCCGAGAAACATCAGTATGCTTCGTTTGCTGCAGATGTTTTTCGTGGGCGGGGTAGCGTCGATTTTTGTCACGCTGATTTTGTATTCCTTTATCCCCATCGGTGAAATTGGGTTTTTCAGCGCTATCGTCATCGGTGTGGTCGAAGAAGTGGGAAAGCTGATTATCATCGCATACTTAATAAAGAAAACGCAGGTAAAGTATATTCTGAATGGGCTCGTAATCGGTGCTGCTGTCGGGGCAGGCTTCGCTGCCTTTGAATCCGCCGGCTATGCACTTAATTTCGGCCTGCAGTACGGCACCGGCGTAATGATCGACGTTATTTTCGAACGCGGCTGGCTGTCGATTGGAGGGCATGTTGTATGGGGTGCCATCATCGGCGCTGCCCTACTGCTCGTGAAGCGGGACGAGCCGCTGCAGAGAAAGCATGTGGCGGACCGGCAGTTTTTAAAAATCTTTATTATTCCGGTGCTGCTGCACGCAGTATGGGATATGCCTATTACGTTGTTCCCTGACAGCCGTTTTGTGCAGCTGATTTTGATCGCTGTAGCCTGGTATTTGATTTTGACGATGATCCAGGCAGGTCTTCGCCAGATAGCAGCTTTGCATACGAATGGAAAAAAGCCGGAACAGGCCGTCGAAGACGGGCTGGAAACCGAAACGATCTCCCGGGGACAGACGATGTCACGAATGGGCCGAAAAGATAAAAAAGAATAAGGAGCGAACAGCGATATGCCTGAAGGACCAGAGATACGGCGGGAAGCGGATAAAGTGGAAAAAGCCCTTCGAAAAGGGCCAGTTATCGAAGTGTACACGGCGTTTGAACGATTAAAGACTTACGAAAATCTGCTTTCAGGATCAGAGGTCAACGAGGTGGCGACAAAAGGAAAAGCAATGCTCATTCACTTGAGCAGCGGCTATACCATTTATTCCCACAATCAGCTGTACGGAAAATGGTATGTTAAAAGCAGCTACACGTACCCAAAAACAAACCGCAAGCTCCGTCTGGCCCTGCATAATGAAAAGCAGTCCGCACTGTTATACAGCGCTTCGGATGTGGAAATTATGCCAACAGAAGAAATCCGGGATCACCCGTTTGTCTCGAAGGTCGGACCAGATCCGCTCAGCGAGAAAGTAACATCGGATATGATTGTGGATCGCACCATGGATAAAAAGTTTCGGAACCGGCGCCTGACGTCACTTTTACTTGATCAGCATTTTATCGGGGGCATTGGTAATTACCTGCGCAGCGAAATACTGTTTGCGGCTGGTGTCTATCCGGATCAGCGGCCCGCCGATTTAAGTGACAGCCAGGTCCGGAAGGTGGCGGAAGAGCTGCTGGTATTAATGGACCGGTCCTATAAACATAAAGGAATAACAACTGATGATTCCGTCGTTGAGCGGGCAAAGGCAGAAGGAAAAACTTACAGCGGGTACCGGCACTGGGTGTTCAACCGCGGCGGACAGCCATGCCGGGTGGACGGTACGGAAATTATCCGTTTCACTGCCGGTTCAAGGCGCTGCTATTACTGCCCGACCTGCCAGCAAAAATAAACGAAAAGACTGCCATTACCTTCATTTGAAAAAACGAACTGCTCCCTGCATAATAAACATGTTACTAAACATAAGTATTTGCAGCAGTGATGGGGGATATGGTGGGGGATAAGCGAACAAAACCGTTAAAGCTTGTAACATGGATTACCTTGTTGATTTCTGCAGTGATGCTGATTGCGCTTTGCATTACCGGAATCATCGTTGCCGTAGATACTGCTGACGACGTCCGGGACCAGCAGGCAGAAAAAGCATTGAACATTGCCGAGGCTGTCAGCCGTTCGCCGGAAGCAGCTGAAGCGCTGCAGGCCGGCGAACAGGGAGGAAGCCTGCAGGAATATACAAAGGAAGTTCAGGAAGCAACAAATATGGAATATGTGGTCGTCATGGATATGAACAGCGTGCGTTATACGCACCAGCGCGAGGACCGGATCGGGGAGCAATTCGCCGGTGGAGACGAGACGGAGGCTTTAAACGGGAGAACGTACGTATCGACGGCTGAGGGAACGCTGGGCGTTTCCATGCGGGCATTTGTACCGGTGATGGACGGGGGCGAACAGATTGGTGTCACCTCCGTGGGCATTCTGACTGATAGTATTCAGGAAGATATCTGGGCAGACCAGCAGACGCTGGTTCTCGGAAGCGGTATTGGTCTGGCAGCCGGTGTCATTGGCGCTTTCTGGCTGGCACGCCGGATCAAAAAAACAATGCACGGACTCGAGCCGCTTGAAATATCGCAGGTGCTTGAGCAGCGGGAGGCGATTATGTCCTCGGTGCGGGAGGGTGTACTTGCTGTCGACAGCAGCGGCACGGTGATTCTGGCCAACGATGCGGCCAGGGAGCTGTTCACGGAAGCCGGCGCCGAAGAAGACCCGATGGGAAAAGATATATCCCATTTCTTTGCCGACTCCCTCCTGAAAAGGGTACTGCAGACTAAAGAGCAGGAGCTTGACCAGGTCCAGCAGCTGAAAGACGTAGAAATTATTGTGAGCTGCATGCCGGTGGTTTCGGATGAGACCCTGCTTGGAGCGGTGGCTACTTTCCGCAACAAAGATGAACTGACACGACTCGTCGAGCAGCTGTCCGGGGCCAGAACCTATGCAGAGACGCTCAGGGCCCAGTCCCATGAGTTTATGAACAAGCTTCACGTCATTTCGGCCATGATCCAGACAGAGTCGTATGAAGAGCTCGACGACTATGTGATGAGCATTTCAAGCAACTACCGCCAGGAGGTCGGATGGGTGACCGCGTATGTAAAGGATCCGGTGCTTGCCGGGTATTTAATGAATAAAATATCCAACCTGCAGGAAAACGGCATCGAAGTGGAGCTGTCGGGAAGCGGGATGTGGCCAGCGATGGCTGATCCTGAATGGACCGACCATATGATCACGATTATCGGCAATCTGATCGACAATGCCCGTGACGCGATGAAGCATACGCCGTCCCCTCATTTGTTTATGCATATTTACGAAGAGAACAGCTGTCTTGGTTTTCAAATCGAGGATAACGGACGGGGAATGGACGAGAAGACCCAGGCAGAACTGTTTAAACGGGGGTACTCGACAAAAGGTGAAGGTCGGGGCTTTGGCATGTACAATACGAAGCGTTCCCTCGATACGCTGGAAGCAGAAGTGTTTATCGATTCCCAACCGGGAGAAGGGACAGCCTTTGATGTACAGATACCAATAGAGAGGGAGAACTGAAATGAGAGTATTAATGGTCGAAGATGACCCGATGGTAGCTAAATTTAACCGCATGTATGTCGAACGGGTTCCGGGGTTTGACGTAGCGGGGCATGCGGAAAACCTTTCGAAAGCAAAAGAGATGCTTCGTGCAGAAGCGATTGATATTGTGCTTTTGGACGTGTATTTAAATAAAGAAAACGGTCTTGATCTTTTGGAGGAGCTGCGAAAAGAACAAATCCCGGTGGATGTGATTGCAATTACGTCGGCCAATGATACCTCGTCCCTGCAGCGGGCTAAGCGGCTTGGCTGTACAGATTACTTGATTAAACCGTTTCACTTTGAGCGCTTCCGGGAAGCGTTAATCAATGTAAAGGAATGGCAGAAAGCATCGGGAACGACAAAGGAATGGGGACAGGAGGATGTGGATCAGCTGTTTTTAGCCAATAAGGGTACGCAGGAGGAGCCCGAGCTGCCCAAGGGTCTGACGACAGAAACCTTCCGGATTGTCGGCGAAGAAATTCTGCAGCATGCCGGCAGTACCTTTACGACGCAGGGACTCGCAGAAAGTACGGGCATATCGAGAGTGTCCGTGCGGAAGTATCTCGCTTTTCTGGAGGGAGAAGGGGTGCTTAAAATAACGATGAACTATGCAGGAAGCGGCAGGCCGCTGCAGCAGTACACGATGCCTCCGGAACAGGTGGAAATACTTAAAGACTGGATGGAAAAGTAAGGAAAAAGGCTGACAGTTTTGGTTATTTTGTTTACAAAAGTATGTGCTTACTTACAAAATGTATACAAAGAATCAAAACTTTATTATATTAGTTAGCAAGCGCTTTCAATAATCTGAAAAGTAAGAGGTGAGAAGGATGAAGAATACGGTTGTTTCCGGTTGGAAATCATTATGGCATTCCCACCGGCAGACGAAAAAATTGCTGAATGTTTTTCAGACGGACCGGTCACCAACGCGTCACAAGGAAGAAGAAATACAGGATCCTTCTACCGCTGGCCGTAACAAAAACCGCGACGGCGATGACGGAGGAGGAAATGACGGAGGAGACAGCGGAGGGCAGGACCCTTCCTACAAACGTCCACAGCTCGTTGGACTTATTTTAGGGCCATTATTATTTCTCATTACAATGCTATTTCTGGATCCTTCGGGGCTCAGCTATGAAGGAAAAGCAGTACTTGCCACCACACTTTGGATTGCCACCTGGTGGATTACAGAAGCGATCCCGATTCCGGCAACCTCGCTTTTGCCGATTGTCCTTCTGCCGATTACCGGAGCGCTCGACGGGGACACTGTCGTTTCTGCTTACGGTAACGATATTATCTTCTTGTTCTTAGGTGGTTTCTTTATTGCCTATGCAATGGAAAAATGGAACCTACATAAGAGAATCGCGCTGTTTATCATCGCGGTGATTGGTACAAGCACCAATCGGATTATTCTCGGTTTTATGGTAGCGACAGGCTTTTTATCAATGTGGGTGTCCAATACAGCATCAACCATGATGATGCTTCCAATTGCGCTTGCGATTACGTACCAGGTGTCGGAAGCCCTCAAAGGAGAACAGGATTCCGAAAAAGAAGTGAAAAAATTCGAAAAAGCGCTTATTTTCGGTGTTGGTTACGCCGGAACGGTTGGCGGACTCGGTACACTGATCGGGACACCGCCGCTCAGTATTCTGGCCGCGCAGTCGGAAGAGCTGTTTGGCCAGCAGATTTCCTTTGCACAGTGGATTATGTTCGGCGCACCGATCGTAGCTGTCTTCTTATTGATGGTCTGGTTCTACCTGACACGCTTTGTCTATAATATCGGCTTTTCGACCATTCCGGGCGGCCGTGACATGATTCAGGCGGAAAGAACGAAGCTCGGAGGAATGAAATACGAAGAAAAAATTGTCATGGCAGTATTCGTATTTGCCGCTGTCATGTGGATTACACGTTCCTTTTTCTGGCAGGAAATCGTTGGAGTAACCGGCCTCAGTGACGGCGGTATTGCCATGATCGCTACGGTGCTTTTATTTTTAGTGCCTGCCACGAAAAAACAGGAGGACCCGCGGGTGCTAGTCTGGAAAGACTCCAGAGAAATACCATGGGGCATTCTGCTGTTGTTCGGAGGCGGTCTTGCGATTGCTGCCGGCTTTAGTAACACCGACCTTGCCGAGTGGATCGGTAACAGCTTAACTATCCTTGAAGGGGTAAACATCATTCTCGTTATCCTTGTATCTGCCACGCTCGTGTTGTTCCTGACAGAGATCACGTCCAACACAGCGACAGGCACGATGATTATTCCACTGGTTGCTTCCCTTGCGATTGCGATTCAGGTGCACCCGTTTGCGCTGATGGTTCCGTGTGCGATGGCTGCTAACTGTGCGTTTATGCTGCCGGTTGGTACACCGCCAAACGCCATCATTTTCGGGAGTGGAAAGATACGGATTATCGACATGGTGAAAAACGGTTTCTTCCTGAATATATTTGCGATAATACTAATTACAGCCCTAGTCTATCTTGTTCTTCCGACCCTTTGGGGAATTGACTTGACGACTGTTCCGGAAGCTTTTCTCAATAACTAAGGAGGATCTGCCGTGAAAATTGTGCAGGTAGAAGAGCAGGCGGTGCCGATCAAATCGGATATCCGTAACGCGTTTATTGATTTCAGTAAAATGAATGTCTCTGTTATCGCAATCAAAACCGACGTAATAAAGAACGGGAAACCGGTCATCGGTTATGGGTTTAACTCCAACGGGCGGTATGCTCCGAGCGGACTGTTGCGCGAGCGGTTTATTCCCCGTCTGCTGGAAGCCTCTGAGCAGGATATTGCGAGCGATGACGGGACAAACCTGGACCCCTTTAAAATTTGGAATGTATTGATGACCGGCGAAAAGCCCGGCGGCCACGGAGAGCGTTCTGTTGCTGTCGGGGTCATCGATATGGCGGTATGGGATGCGGTGGCAAAAATTGAGGAAAAGCCGCTGTATCAGCTCCTTGCGGAGAGGTATAGAAGTGCAGGAGCAGACAGCAGTGTATTTGTATATGCTGCCGGCGGCTATTATCAGCCTGGCAAAGGGCTCGATGCTCTTCAGCGGGAGATGCGTACGTACTTGGACTCCGGCTATTCGGTGGTGAAGATGAAAATAGGAGGATCATCGATTGAGGAGGACATTAAGCGCATTGAAGCAGTCATTGAGGTGACTGGCGACCCGGGAAAGCTTGCGGTGGATGCGAACGGACGCTTTGATCTGGATGAAGCGATTGCCTATGCTAAAGCGCTCGAACCATACGGACTGTTCTGGTACGAGGAAGCGGGCGATCCGCTTGATTACGCTCTTCAAAACACGTTGAGCCGCTACTATTCTCATCCGATGGCCACTGGCGAAAATCTGTTTTCCATGCAGGATGCACGAAATTTAATCAGCTACGGCGGTATGCGGCCGGACCGGGACTACCTGCAGTTTGACTGTGCCCTCAGCTACGGTCTGGTGGAATATATGCGCACGCTCGATATGTTGGAATCAAACGGCTGGTCGTCGAGAAGGTGCATTCCGCATGGCGGTCATCAAATGTCACTCAATATTGCAGCCGGACTCGGTCTTGGCGGTAACGAATCCTATCCTGGCGTTTTTGAGCCATTCGGCGGATTTGCCGATGACTATCCCGTGGAAAATGGTTATGTGCAGCTGCCTGAGATTCCCGGTATCGGCTTTGAAGCAAAAAACAATCTTTATACGCTGCTGCGCTCTGTGCTGCAGTAAAAGAAAGCCTGCATTCATCCTTTGATGAGTGCAGGCTATTTCTTTTATAAGAGTCGGTAGAGACTGGCGAGCCCAAGCCCGCCTCCGATCCCGATCATGGCTACGCCGAGCGGCAGGCCGCCATTTTGCATCAGCCGCATCAGCCGCGCAATGAGAATTGCGCCCGAAGCGCCGTACGGATGACCCTGGGCGATGGCACCTCCGGCTATATTCAGCCGTTCAGGCGGAATGCCAAGCTGAAAGGCGGAGGCAAGCACCTGGGAGGCAAATGCTTCATTGCATTCCCATACGGAAACGTCCCGTACAGACAAACGGTTTCGCTCAAGCAGCCGGCGTGCAGCAGGCACCGGGCCAACGCCTGGCATAGTGGGATCAACGCCAACTGCGGCGGCATCGATCATTTCAAGTGCAGGCTCAAGTCCGTGCCGCCCGCAGGAGGAGCGACTCGCCATCAGCGTGAGTGCCGCCCCGTCACTGATCCGGGAGGAGTTGGCAGCAGTGACCGTGCCATGTTCCCGGAAAACAGAGGGGGCCCGGCGGATGATCCTGGACATTTTATCTGGAGAACGAAGCTCAGCGTCTGCCTGGATGGTGCTCACTGGAATGATTTCCCGGGAAATGCCCGGTTTTGCTGCTTCCTCCCACGAAAGCCTGTAGCTTCGTTCGGCAAAGGCGTCCTGATCTGCACGGGAAATGGTGTAGGCCTCAGCTACCGTTTCCGCGGCTTCTCCCATATCAGGATCTCCGATAAACTTTGGAGAAAAGCGGGCTCTTTCCTGCGTGGAGGAGACCGGGTAGGCTTCCGAGGCGAAAAAGGAGCGCTTCGGGGCCCGGCTTGTGCTTTCCACCCCGCCGGCAAGAACGGTGTCCGCGGCGCCGGCCTGCAGGTGCCGGAATCCCTGATGCACAGCTTCAAGGCCGGAACCGCACTGGCGGTCCACTGTTACGCCGGGAACAGACATATCATATCCGGCTTCAAGCAGACTGAGCCGGGCAAGGTTACCGCCCGGACCAACTGCATTTCCTATAAAAACTTCGTCAGCCGGGACCCGGTCATTTATCCCGTGATGGAGTTGGAAATGCTTATACAGAGGCGCCGTCAGCTGTTCCGGCTCCAATTGGGAAAACGCCCCGTTCACATGATGTACGGGGCTCCGTTTGGCATCAATAATATAGACAGGCTCAGTCATCATTACCGTTCTCCTTTAAATGAAGCTTCGTAATACTTCTGTACCTGCGACCGGTCGATTTTGCCGCTGCCAAGCACCGGAAGACGGTCTATATGCCGGAATGCAGGTATTTTATAAGCGGGCAGCTGCTTCCGGCAGTGAGCCCGCAGTTTGCCGGGAGCAGCCCTTCCGGTATACAGCGCAGCAATCTTTTCTCCCTGAAAGGCATCATGCGCGCCAAAAACGACTGCCCGGTCAACATTCGGGTGACTCATGAGCACCTGTTCAATTTCTTCGGCATAAATATTGCGTCCGCGGCTGACGATCTTGCCGCCCCGGCGGCCGGTAATATAAAGTAAGCCTTCCTCATCGACGCAGCCAATATCTCCGGTGGCAACCGAACGGGGGGAATGAAAAGACGCATCTCCGGCATAGCCACTGAATAAAAACGGGCTTGTTATGACTAATTCTCCGGAGTCCCGGGAAACTGTAACTTCGACCATAGGAAACAGGCGGCCGGTGCAGGAAGAGCTGACCTGTTCTGCGCGATGGTTTAAGGCACTGATAAAGCTGGTTTCCGCACTGCCGTAGAATTCATACAGCGCAGCCGATGGAAATCGAACGAATGCTTTTTGATTATCGGCAGGGAACCATTTTTCTCCTCCTGTAATGATCAGTCTGACCGAGGGAGAAGGGAGAAAGGAGTGGCTGAGAAGCCAGCGGAGCGTGGTGGGTACAGCGTACAATACTGTAATCTGCTGTTCGTCCACCATCCGGTCAAACGCCCGGGGTGAGTGTCGTGCGGGCAGCACCACGGTGTGGCCGTGTTCGAGCATACGGACGGCACCGTACAAAAAGAGAGAGTGGGACAGCTTTCCGGTAATCAGTACGCGTTCGTTGTCCTGAAACGGGAAAAGCTGCTCGTCCGCCTCAAAGCTTTTCAGCCAGGAACGATGGCTTCGCAGACATACTTTTGGGCTCCCCGAGGACCCTGACGTGCAGGCACCATAAAACAAATCGTTCTCTTCACAGAGCGCAGCGGGCGCAGACGGATACGCCTCAGTGCCGGTAACCTCTGCAAGCGTTAATGAGGGGACCGGCAGCCCGGCTGATTCAGTATCTGTGATAAAAAGGCTGGGCCTGGAAGAGGAAAGAAGAGAAGCTTTCGGTTCGCTTTCGAGCGCTTCATCCACTGGCACAGCAATCCCGCCTCCAGACACGACCGCAAAAAACATATACAGCTGCTCCAAAGGATCCTGAAGTGCAAAAGCAATCTGCTTTTGAAAAAATGGGCCGTAAGCAGCGTGCAGCTGCCTCCGCCGGCGGTTAATGGCTTCGTGCAGCTCCCGCCAGCTGATGGAACGTTCCGAGTATGAGAGCGCCGTTTCGGCAGGGTTAGAATCAGCGTGCCGGGTGATAGCCTGGCCGATCATTTTAAGTCCTCCCCCCTCTCGGTACTAAAGCCTGATTTTGTGCTGCTTGTTCAGTCTGACTGCCACAAAGCCGGCAACAACTGCTTTAAAAATATCTCCCGGCAGAAAAGCGATTGCCTGAATGGCGGCAGTGGTCCACGGTATGTTTATTAAAAACGATAAGTAGGTAACCCCGCCGGCATAAATGACGAGAATGCCGCCGACGATATTGGCAAACAAATACTTTGAAAACGACGGTTTTTTGAAGGATTGGGCGATCCAGCCAATGATAAATGCCCCGATCGGCCAGCTCAGAATGTAGCCGCCGCCTGGGCCGAACAATACGCCGGCACCGCCGCGTCCGCCGGCGAGCAGGGGCAGTCCTATCATCACGAGTACGACAAACAGCAGTATGCTGAGCCCGCCGTATCTCGCACCGAGCAGAGAGCCTGCAAGCATGACACCGAGTGTCTGCAGGGTGATTGGCACCGGACTGAATGGAAGCGGAATTGGCGGCACAATGCCTAAAGCTGCGATAATTGCTGCAAATAAAGCCGTATAAATAATTTTTTGTATACGCATCTATGTTCACCTCACTGATTTCTAAGGATAGAAAGAAATCAGTCATTTGTCAACTGGAATTTAAAAATGGTTTACGAAGTTTGGGCGATTTGTTAAATCAGTATGAAAAATGACGCAAAAAAACCCGGAGGCCCGGGTTTTTTATTATGCGGAGGATGCTTTTTTCTGGCGAATAATTGGCACGAGGAAGGAAAGAAGCGCGACAATCAGCATGCTGAGGGCAATTGGCCGGGTGAAAAACACCGTTAAATCGTCATTGGCAATGGTCATGGCCTGACGGAAGGACTCCTCCATCATCCCGCCGAGTATAAATGCGAGGATCAGTGGAGCTGCCGGAAAATTGTACAGCTTCATCAAATAGCCGATCACGCCAAAAGCAAGCAGTAAATAAAGATCAAATGTGCTAAAGCTGATGGAGTAAACTCCGATCATGCTGAACATAATCACAAGCGAAATCAGCATTGGGCGCGGTATTAACAGTACTTTAGCAATGTATGGAATAAGCGGCAGGTTCAGGATTAACAAAAACACGTTGCCGATATACATGCTGATGATAACGCCCCAGAAGAGGTCAGGCTGTTCTTCAATTAACAGCGGTCCCGGTGGCACGTTCAGCACAAGCAGGGCGCCGAGCAGGACGGCCGTCGTTCCGGAACCGGGAATACCAAGGCTGAGAAGAGGTACAAAGGCACCACTCGTAGCGGCGTTATTGGCCGTTTCGGGAGCGGATATACCTTTTACTGCGCCTTTTCCGAATTCTTCCGGACGTTTGGCAATCTTTTTTTCCGTAATGTATCCGATAAATGAAGCGATCGTTGCACCGGCACCAGGGAGCACCCCGAGAATAAATCCTAGGAATGACTGGCGGGTCATTGGACCGCTCATATCCTTGAAGTCCTGTCTGGAAAGCTTCAGGCTTCCAATATTGCCCTGGTTTTTAATTGTCTTTTTGCGGTTTACAATCAGATTGCAGATTTCAGCAATCGCAAACAAGCCTAGAGCGATTACAAGAAAATCAATGCCCTCGAGCAGGTTCGAATTATTGAAGGTGAACCTTGTCGTCCCGGTCTGGCTGTCCATGCCAATAGTGACAAACATGAGGCCGAGCACTGCGGAAATAAGTGCCTTAATCGTCGAGCCGTCAGACAAGCTGGCTATCGCGGTTAAGCCGAGCAGCATCAGGGCAAAATATTCGGGCGGGCCGAATACAATGGCGACGCTTGCCAGAAGCGGAGCGAAGAGCATCAGCAGAACGACACTCACGGTCCCGCCGGCAAAGGAAGAAATGGCCGCAATCGCAAGTGCCTTTCCCGCCTGGCCGTTCTGGGCCATGGGGTAGCCGTCAAAAGCGGTAGCCACCGTACCGGAAATCCCCGGAGCATTCAAAAGAATTGAGGAGGTAGAGCCTCCAAACACGGCCCCGTAATACACGCCGGCCATAAGTACGAGAGCTACCGTCGGCTCCATGTTGTATGTCAGCGGGATCATGATAGCTATCGCACTGATCGGCCCGAGCCCGGGCATCATTCCGATAAATGTTCCGGCGAAAACGCCGATCAGCACAAACAGCATTCCCTGGACGCTGAAAGCGACACTGAGCCCGCTTAAAATTCCATCAAATGTTCCCATGAGCTTAACCTCCTTTCTACAGCGGCAGAATGCCCGGAGGCAGACTTATATTTAATAACTGGGTAAAGACTAAATAAAGCGATAACGGAAAAACAACCGAGGTCACAGCGTTGACGATATGTTTCCGGTAGCCCATAAACAGGCTGCACAGAAAAATAAATACAGTGGAGGCTAAAATGAAACCAACGGGCTCTAACAAAGTAATGTATAAAAGAATCATTATGCCTACACCGCCCAAGTAAAAAATATGCTGTCCGGCTTCCTTTCGTTTTTCCTGATCTTCCTCACTCTCGCCTTCTTTAATAAAAAACAAAAAGATACTGAGCAGGATTAATAAAAAGCCGGCTGCTTTTGGCATGGTGGAAGCGGTAAACACGCCTGTAGCAAAAGCGGGGATCTGAAAAGCCAGGTACAAATAGAAAATAGCAATGGCAATGAGAATCATACTGATAATTTTATTTGCGGAACGAAACATGACGTATCACCTCTTTCAACTGCTTTTAAAATAAGAGAGCTCTGGACGCAGAACGTTCAGAGCTCCTTCGTACGGTGTTACTCGCCGCCCCGGTCAATGCCCACCTCATCAAGCAGGTCCTGCATGGATTCTTCTTCTTCGGCTAAGAACTCTTCAAATTCTTCGCTGTCCATGTAGTTTTCTTCCCAGGCGTAGGACTGACGGGTTTCCTGCCAGTAGTCAGATTCACTGAGTTCTTTAAACGTCTCTTCGTAATAAGCAATTTCAGCATCACTCATGTTTGGCGGTCCCAAAAATCCGCGCCAGTTGACGAATGTTTCTTCGATGCCCTGTTCTGTCGCGGTTGGAAATTCACTGACCGTGTCACCTTCGAGACGTTCTTCGGCTGTAATGCCGAGCACTTTAACATCGCCGGCTCTCACCTGCTCGACCGTCTCGGTGATACCTGTTGAATAAACATCAGCCTGACCGTTTAAAAGGTTTGTCAGGGCGCTGCCGTCCTGTGCGGATACGTATTTAATCGTAGAAGGATCAACGCCTGCACCGGCTGCAATTTTGGCAAACTGCATATGGTCCATACTGCCCGGGGAGGATTCGCCGACGACGGTGATATCATCCGGATTTTCCTTCATATCATCAAACAGGTCGTTCAAATCATCCCATTCCGAGTCTTCCGTAACGGCAAACGCGCCGTAGTCGGCAATCATATTCGAAAGAGGAGTGAAATCTTCATAGCTGTATTCCGACTGGCCGTTCAGCGGCACGAGCAGAAGGGGAGGTGAAGCCACAAAAGAGTATTCCGGATTGCCTTCCTGGTTATGAATGTAGGACCAGCCATTGGCTCCGCCGCCGCCTTCCCGGTTAACGACACCGATGCCCTGATCGACAATGCCTTCTTCTTCAAGACCTTCAGCAGCGGAACGGGCCACTGTATCCCAGCCGCCCCCAGCTCCGGCCGGTGCAACAATTTCAAGTGAGGAATCCGGCTCGTAGTTTTCTTCGCCGCCGTCACCGCCATCACCACCTGACGAGCTGTCCCCGCCGCCTCCTCCGCAGGCGCTTAAAACGCTAAGCGAAAGTACTCCGGCACCGATCCAATATTTTGAATGCTTCATAATATGTAGCCCCCTTTTTTATATTGATGTAAGCGTAACCAAAAAACGCTTAAATGTAACCGTTTACAATTTAAAATGTATATCTTTCGTTTATTGTATTTATTTCATAAATGTCACGGGCATAAATAAACCGGCTGCATGTACTGGCTGCAGCCGGTGAAGGAATTATTTTTTAAAATATCTGCGTTCAGGGCGGCCGACAATTCCATAGATCGGACGGACCTCGATTTCGTTTGCGGATAACAAATATTTAAAATAGCGGTGCGCGGTAGTTCGGGAAGCACCGAGAAACGAAGCCATTTCATCAGCCGTTACTCCGTGCTCTGCCTGATGGATATGATCCTTTACCTGATCGAGTGTGAAGGCATCAATACCTTTTGGCAAATCTAATTCTGATTTGGTTTCCGCCGTGCCGGGAGACGCGGGAGGGGAGAAGTAACGATCAATCTCCTCCTGGGTAAGATCCCCTTCAGGGCGGGCCGCCTGCATAGCCTGGAATTTTTTCAGCGACTCCTCGAGCCGTTTAGGAGAAGCTGGTTTAATAATATAATCGATCACACCCGATCGGTAGGCTTTCTGCACATGACCGAGATCATTTGAAGCTGAAATAATAATAATGTACGCATCATGGCTGTCCAGTATTTGCCCGAGAATGTCTGTTCCAAGCTGATCGGGCAGATAAATGTCGAGCAGCAGTACATCAACCGGCGTGTGCTCCATCGTCTCGAGCAGTTCCTTTGCGGTGCCGGAGGTAAACCGGCATGAGAACCCTTCAATTTGTTCAATAAGCTGCCGGTGAATATCTGCGATCCGAAAGTCGTCTTCGGCAATACCAACGTAAATCATCAACTACCCCCTTGCGGCAACGTTTTGGGCAGGTAAACCGTAAAGTAGGCGCCCTGGCTTTCATTGTTGCCAAATTCAAGCATACCCTCTAATTCCTGAATCGTTCTTTCTACGATCGAAAGTCCATATCCTCTTGGCTGGTCACCGGATTTTGTGGAGGCTCCCTGGGAAGTAATGTCTATCCCCTCCGGAAGTCCGGGCCCGTTATCGACAACTTCAAACATAATTTCCTCCTCCATTTCGGTGACGAAAAATGCTACTTCGGGCGTTGAACAGCCTGAGGCACTGTCAATGGCGTTATCGATAAGGTTGCCTAAAATAGATACAAGCTGAACCTTCTGAATGTGGTCCGGCAGTGTTCCCAGCCGGCTTTCGCTGTCGATGTGGAAAGCTGTCTTTTTTTCGGAAGCCCTTGCCGCTTTTCCGGTTAGTATCGCCTGAACGGTCGGGTCGTTAATCTGCTGAAAGACTACGGAGTGGGTTTTGCGCTGCTGGGACGTTTCTTCTTCGACAAGCTGGGCTGCCTCGTCGTATTTCCCGAGATGAAGATACCCGGATAATGCGTATAGCTTATTCAGATATTCATGATTTTGTGAGCGCAGACTGTCCGAATAGCGCTGAATGTCAGAAAGCGTGTTAGCCATCTGCATCATTTCTGTTTTATCACGGAACGAAGAAACGACGCCGACGAGCCGGCCGTCGATAGTGATCGGCTCCCGGTTGACGATGTAAGGAGCCCCTCGGAGCACTAATTCCTGGTCGTATTCCGGCTGTCCGTGCTTCAGTACTTTTGGCATTTCCGAGTCCGGCAGCACGTGATGAATATTCTGCCCCTCGATGACACCGTTAATAGCAAGCATGTTTCGGGCTGATTCATTCATCATCGTGATCCGCCCTTCGGTGTCAATCGCAATAATGCCCTCCCGGATAGCAGTAAGTACACTTTCTTTTTCCTGGTACAGCTGACCAATCTCATGAGGTTCAAGGCCGAACATGTCTTTCCGGATATTTCTTGAGACCGCCATACTGCCGATTACGCCTAGAGCGAGAAGAACGAGCGCGAGCATAAACAGAAGCCCGAAGCGTTCCCAGATGGCCGCCCGCACATCCTCAAGCAGAAAGCCGACAGAAACGATGCCGACAATATCCCCGTCTTCATCACGAACCGGTGCCTTGCCGCGAAGAGAGGGGCCCCGGGTGCCGGTGGCAGTGGAGACGTAGGACTGCCCCTGCTCGAGCGCGCGGGCGTTGTCGCCGCCGACCATGGATTCGCCGATTTTCCATTCGTCCGGGTGGGCGTAACGGACTCCTTCGGTATCACCAAGCACCACAAACTCTGCGCCGGCCTGCTTACGGACCCGTTCAGCATAGGGCTGAAGCACGGAGCTTGGATCCTCGGAGGCATACGCTCCCTGAACGACCGGGGAGCTCGCTATGTAGGTGGCTGTGCTTAATGCTTTATCTCCAAGCTCTTCTTCGATATCATTATATTCTAAATAAGCAAACACCCCGAAGGAGCTTACCGTAATAAAAGCGACAAGCCCGACGACGAGAAACATAATTTTTGTCTGCATCTTCATGTTCTTTCTTATAATGGGCTCCCTCCTTCCAGGATAACGCTTTCAGAAAGTGTAGGACTATATCCTCCTATTTAAATATACGGGTTGTTCAAAGAGTAGCATATCGCAGACAGAGCGGCAATTGCATATTAGGAGGGAGAAGATGGGACGTAGCAACATAAAAGCAGACGTCGGTGCGTTTGGAATACCATCCGAGCAAATTCATATCAGGGATGAACAAAAGGGGGAGTTAAAAGCCGGGCGCGTGGAAGTATGGATGCGTCTGTCCCCGGTCAATCCCTCGGATCTCATTCCTGTATACGGGCGTTATGCCCACCGGGTAACGCTGCCGCTCGTGCCCGGCTACGAAGGCGTGGGTGTTATTGAACGGGTTGGAGAAGGAGTGAGCAGAGGATTGATAGGAAAGCGCGTGCTGCCGCTGCGGGGCGAAGGCACCTGGCAGTCGCTTGTGCATGCGCCGGCAGCCCTGACCGTACCGGTGCCGGACAGTCTTTCCGATGAGACAGCTGCGCAGATGTACATCAACCCGGTGACGGCGTACGTCCTTTTAACTGAAAAGCTGGATATTCCTTCTGGTGGAATGCTTGTTATTAACGCGGCTAATTCTGTAATGGGAAGGCTTCTGATTCAATTGGCTTCCTGGATGAATATTCGCGTGGTGGGCCTTGTACGACGAAATGAAGTAATAAACGAGCTGGTACAGCTGGGGGCAGAAAAAATAGTGGCAGCCGGGGAGGGAGAAGAAGAGAGCGGGCTGAAAGCTGCCCTCAAGGGGGAGAAAGCAGAAGCCGCCGTGGATATGATCGGTGGAGAAGCTGGAGCCGCTCTCGCCGGGAGCGTTAAGCCGGAAACAACGCTTTTAGCACTCGGCCTGCTCTCCGGCAGACCGCTCGACTGGGCTTATATTACGGAAAGACTGGGAGTGAAGGGTACGATGTTTCATTTGAGGCACTGGAATGCTTCAGTTTCCGATACGCGCTTCCAGCAGGTATTCAGGACGCTGTTTCAACTGGTGGACAGCGGGCAGCTTGTGGTGCCGCTCGTCCGGCATGTCTATCCGCTCGTTCAGGTACGGCAGGCATTACAGGACTATGAGAGCAAAAGCTTCAGCGGCGGTGGAAAAATAATGCTCGCCGGCCCGTGACTGCCTGCTCTATACAAGAGGGGCTGTGCCGATTTATAATAAACATACTCAATCCAACAGAAACGGTGAGAACTTATGCGGGAATTTTCTTTTTATTCGACTCCCTTCGGTGTAAGCGGAGAAGAAGTACCATATGCAGCAATTGCTAAAGCTACAACAAGCAGAGAGCTCGTGTCGGATCAGGAATCCGATGCCTTTTATTTTCGTTCGCTTGAAGCGGACGGTATTTTTTTGAACGAAGCCCAGATTGAAGCCGTACGCTTTGGCAGCGGGCCGCTGCTGGCGCTTGCAGGTGCCGGATCAGGAAAAACGTCGGTGCTCGTCTGCCGGGCGGGCTATTTAATGGCGGTCAAGCAGGTGCCGGCAGAATCCGTTCTACTGATCACATTTACAAAAAAAGCAGCGGAGGAAATGAAAACGAGAGTGATGAACCTGCCGGGTGTCGGAGAAACAGCCAGCAATCTGCAGGTGCGCACGTTCCACGCCTTTTTCCTGCTTCTGCTCCGGCGCCACGGTATCCGACAGGAAATTGTTTCAAGCGAGCGGAAAAAGCAGCTGGCCGTGAAGCTTTTGATGAAGGACATGGGCCTTGAAGATGTCTATCAGCCCGAGGCGGTCTTATCCTTTCTGTCCTATCATAAAATGAATGACACCGCTGTTGCGGATCTTCCTGAAAAAGAGACGAGCCAAAAGCAGTTGAAACGTATCTGCGAGGCGTATGAAGACTGGAAGCTTGAACGCAATTATATTGATTTTGACGATATTTTAATGAAGGCCAAAGCATTGATGGACGAGGACCCGGCTTTTCTGCAGCAGCTGCAGGACCGGTTTGAGTACGTCATGGTCGATGAATTTCAGGACACCAACTATCTTCAGTACAGGCTGGTGCAGATGATTGTGGAAAAGCACCGCAATTTGTTCGTGGTGGGTGATGACGACCAGACGATTTATTCGTTTAACGGGGCCCGGCACGAATTCATTCTGGAGTTTGACCAGAAGTATCCGGAAGCGCAGACGATTGTACTCGACGTTAACTACCGTTCCCATAAAGCCATCGCCGGCCTTGGGAATGAAGTGGTGCGCCACAACAAGCAGCGGAAAACGAAAACCCTCCAGGTGATGAATGCAGAAGCCTCGTCTCCGTTTTATTTCCGCGCTGCGTCCACCGACGAAGAAGCGGAGCAGGTGGTGGCAGATATGAAGCGTGCCGTGGCAGAGGGAGAATGCGAGTGGCGTGATATGGCCGTGCTGCACCGGACGATCAGTGTGAGCCGTGCCATCTTTGAGCAGCTGACGGCCCAGGATGTGCCGTTTGTGCACCATTCCCTCGGCAACCAGATGTTCTATGAGCAGTGGCCGGTGAAAGCGATGATGGACTATCTGCGGCTGAGCCTGAATCCGACGCTCGTGGAAGCGATGCCCGAGGTTGTGCCGACTTTATTCATCTCCCGGGAGCGCGGCATGCGGCACATTAAAGACCGTGAAATATTTTCTCCCCGCAGCGAACCGCTGCTTCATTTAACAGACATGCCGGGCATTCGCCCGTTTCAGCGTAAAAAGGTGGAGGAGCGGCAGAGCATGATTCAGAAGCTGAAGGAAAAACGCCCGGAAACGGCCATCCGCCAGATGCGGCGCCAGTTTTACGACGGCTACCTGGAGGCCGATGAACAGCAGGTAAGCATGAAAAAGGAAACGTTAAAGGAAACCCTCGATGAACTGGAGTCCTCGGCCAAACGGTTTGAAAGTGTGTCGTCTTTTGTATACTTTGTCGACGATATGCTGCGGACATTCCGCGAGATGAAGGAGCGGGAGAAGGACCCGGATGCGAACCACGTTTCGCTGATGACGATCCACCGGGCCAAGGGCATGGAGTTTCCGGTCGTGTATGTGATCGGGGCTTCAGAAACGATCATGCCGCATAATTCTGCCTTAAAGGCCGACCGGATGAAGGACCTTTTATACGGAGAGAAGGCAGAAAATAAGCAGACCCAGGCTCTGGAGGAGGAGCGCCGGCTCGCATATGTAGCGATTACGCGGGCGAAGCAGAAGCTGTGCATCAGCTCGCCGGCCTTTTACCGCGGCAAGGAGGTGGAAGTGTCACGCTTTCTGCTCGAAGCCTTTCCGGGAGAAACACATACCGGGGAAAAGCAGGAAACGGAAACCATCGAGGCACTCGTCTGTGAAGAAGCGATGTGCCCGGCCTGGATACGTCTGTCGGAAGCACCTGATGAAACGGAAAAAGAGTGTCCGATGTGCAAAGGGAAAATGGTGCCCGGCACTAAACAGGTTATTAAAAAGTAACTGCCGCAGCCGGCTCAGCAAATTAGTTGAATAATCACGTGCAGCAGGCTACGATGAATTGATAGATACTAATGTTTCTAAGGGGGAGTCAGCAATGGCAGACGAATCAGTAATATTATATGCATGGATTAACGGAAAACGAGTGGACGCCGACGAATATATGGAACGGGAAAACCCGGCAGACCCGCAAAAAATCGTGGCGTACGTGCCGAAAACAACGACCGGGCAGGCAGCGGAAGCTATTGAAGCAGCCCGTGCTGCTTTTCCTGCGTGGAAGGAAGTGCCGGTGGAAGAGCGGATCGAGCGGATGGAACGCGCCATCCAAACGATGAAGGACCGCACGCCGGAGCTTGCTGAAACGCTCGCGGAAGAACACGGCAAGCCAGTTTACGACGCAGAGGGCGAAATGGCGGTTTCAATCATGTGGATGGAGTACGCCTGCCAGACAGTAAAAGAGACAATCGCTGATCAGGTAGACGAAGGCGAGGGCGGCAAAACAATCATCCGTCAGGAGCCGATAGGCGTAGTGTCTGCTATCAGCCCGTGGAACTATCCGATTGCGCTCTCTACAATCAAGATTGCTCCGGCGATATTGACAGGAAATACCGTCGTTTCAAAGCCGAGCCCGTTTGCTCCACATGCGGTCAGCCTGGTGGTTGAAATGATTGCCAAGGAATTTCCGGACGGGGTGCTGAATCTCGTCCACGGAGAAGCTGAGGTCGGCGTGGAGCTTACCTCCAATACACATGTGGATAAAATTGCTTTCACGGGAGGTACGGAAACTGCTAAGAAAATTATGAAGTCGGCCGCGGATACAATCAAGGATATGACGCTTGAGCTTGGCGGCAATGATGCTGCCGTAGTGCTGCCGGACTTTGACGTAAACGATGAGCGCGCGATGCGCCGCATGGTTATCTCCAACTTCCTGACCGCCGGCCAGATATGCATGATCGCCAAACGGATCTATGTACCGCGCACCCTGTACAATGATTTTGTGGAAAAGTATCAGGAAGCAGCCAACAAATGGGTGAAAATCGGCAGTCCGTTTGATGAACAGGTCACGACCGGGCCGCTCAACAACAAGCAGCAGCTGGATTTTGTGAAAAGCCTTGTGGATAATGCGGCTGAAAAAGGCGCGGACGTTATCCCGCTCGGCCACATTGTGGATAAGGAGCTGTTTGAACAGGGGTACTTCCTGCAGCCGACTCTGGTGCTCGGCGCGGACCAGCAGGACGACATTGTGAAGGAGGAACAGTTCGGACCGACCGTTCCGATCGTGCCGTACGATACGGTGGATGAAGCGGTGAAAATGGCGAACGACAGCATTTACGGCCTCACAAGCTCGGTATGGGGAGAAGAAGACCATGCCATCGAAGTTGCAGCCCGTATTGAAGCAGGCACTACGATGGTCAATACCGCTGCTGTGCAGGGACTTGACGTCCGTTATCCATTCGGCGGAGTCAAGCAGTCCGGCATCGGCCGCGAATACGGAAAAGAAGGCCTTCTCGGCTACGTAACCCCTCACGTCATCAATGTACCGAAAATGCGGGATCTGCCGTATATTCCCGAATAACAAAATTAAGCAGCTGTCCTGGAGGCTTCCAGGACAGTTTTTTATGCTGAAGTTTGAGAAAAGTAAAGATTTTTGAAAAGGAGTGATACGATGCGGACCATAGAGGTCGTGCCGTGGCAAAAGGAGTGGAAGCACTATTTTTACCATGAACAAAAGCTGCTGGAGCTTGAAGCCTGCGGTCCGGGAGATCATATTTACCACATAGGAAGCACGAGCGTTCCGGGCCTTTCGGCAAAGCCAATCATCGATATCCTAATTGAAACCCCGGAGCTCTCTATGTGGTCCGAAGACCGGCTTGAAGGACTCGGATATAGGGGAAAAGGAGAGCATGGTATTGAAGGAAGGGCTTTTTATTATAAAGGCGAATATGTCCGCCGTTTTCACGTGCACGTGTTCGAAAAAGAAAGCGAAGGGGGCGGACGTCACCTTGCCTTCCGCGATTATTTACGCTCTTTCCCGGCAAAGGCGAAGGAATATGAAATCATTAAAAAACAGGCTGCAGCGAGGCACCCGCACAGTCCGTCTGGATATATGGAAGAAAAGTATACCGTCGTGCAGAGGCTCGAACAGGAGGCTCTTTTCTGGAAACGAACAGAAGGAGAAAATGGTGATTTTTGAAAGACTGACAAAACCGTCCACAGACATATACACAATGGGGATGGTTATCAGCTGAGATAAGGGAAGGACATAAAAATAATCGAAGCGGCTGCTTCGATTGAAGGCATTGATGACAGAGAATTTACTGAAATGAAACGCCGGCTTGTGGATAGTCTTTGAAGTGTTTTCGGAAATTATCCACAGCCGGCTGGAAAATGGAGCGAGGATGAAAGAAGCTACTGATATAAAGCGGTGTGAATTTTTCTCATCAATCTCCCGGTACGGACCGGGTGCTCGGCAAAAGCAACATAGCCGTCCGGACGTATGAGTACAGCTGAAAATGCCGGCAGCTTCCATTTAACGGCAAGATCGCGCCGGTAATCAAACAGATGGTGGATATTCGGCCTGGAGGCCCGGAGTATGCCTTTGCGCTGAACAACGAGAATGAGAATGGAAGGGCCGTACTGCCGGCGCACCTCCTGGATGCTTTCATCGAGCTGATGAAGCTCCTGCTCGTCTTCGATATAAAACAGGCAGGTAAACTGCTGGATGTGCAGAAAATCCATTACGTCTGCGTGTTCTCCTTCTTCGGTAAGAACACGTGCCGGCGCAGCCCGGGATCCGGCTGGAATCATCGGCCCCTGGTGCTGGAATTTCGCAAACGAAGCCCTGTTCTGATAGCTGATATCAATATTGGCGAGGCGCTGGGTCAGCTGGCGCTGTAATGAACTGCTTTTGCTCAGCATACTGACAGGGTTCGCCAGAAGGCGTGGAATAAGGGTATGGGAGCGGGTCATCACCTGCATCGCCGTATTTGTCATTCGAATGGTCTTGCGTCCGACCGCGTACCGTTCCTCTTCATACGTATCGAGCAGAGCAGGATCCGAATGGCCGCGGAGCACCCACGCCAATTTCCAGCAGAGGTTAACCGCGTCCTGCATGCCGAGGTTCATTCCCTGGCCGCCGAAGGGGCTGTGCAGATGGGCAGCATCCCCGGCAAGAAACAGCCGCTTATCCCGGTAGGCATCAGCCTGGTGATGGGAGGTGCCGAACTGGGACAGCCAGGAGGCGCTGGTCAAACGTACTGGCTGCTGGGTAATACGCTGTACGCTTTTTTCGAGATCTTCAAGAGGGAGGTCGTCCCGGTGTTCACGGTTCTGTTCGGCATGATCGATAGTGATTACCCGGTACGTTTCATCACGGAAGGGAAAGAAAGCAGCTACACCGCGTTCGGTAATAAATGTCGAGATATCGTTGGAAAGCGGAATTCCTTCCACCGTCACGTCCCCTAAAAAGTAGATTGTTTCATGCTTGCCGCCCGGAAAGGAAACGTTCATGTTCTCACGGACGGTACTGTGAGGACCATCACAGCCGATCACATAGGAGGCGCGGATTAATTCGTGTCCATTTTCGGTGGAGCATTCCACCTCCGCGTAGTCCCGGTACTGGGTAATCCGTTTACAGTGGGTGTTCCAATCGATAAATTGGCCGATTTCCCGAAGCTGTTTTTTTAAAATATGCTCCGTATCTGACTGCGGCAGCATAAGCATGAAGGGAAACGGCGTATCGAGCGAAGCAAAGGAGGCCCTGGAAGCACGTTTGCCTTCAGGCTGAACAGCCGCATCAGTAATGGGGAAGCCTTCCTTTAAGAAGGGGCGGAGCGCACCGATCAGGCTGAGCATTTCGAGGGTGCGCGCCTGGATGCCGAATGCTTTGGAAAAAGGGGAAATCGAGCTTTTTCTGTCTAAAATACGGACGCGGATGCCGAGTGCTCTTAATGTGTTGGCGGCAGTCAAACCCACGGGGCCCGCCCCAACAATGCATACATCGGTATTCGTTGTTTTCATGAATTCATCACGCTCCCTTCGGTATACTTGTAGTATACCCTGCGAAAGGCTGCCTCATGCACGTGTTGCCCGCGGGAGGGAACTGTGTTTGAATATGGGAAATTCCTATTTCCGACTGGGATTGGGCCGGTTTGATTCTTAATGAAGGAAAGGAAGAGATTAATGTCATTCACTCATGATTTAAAGGAAAAACTGCTGCCGGTGTGGGAGCAGAATCATACGCATCCGTTTGTGGAAGAGCTTGGGCGGGGAACCCTCGATAAGGAAAAATTTCGTTATTTCATGATTCAGGATTATCTTTATCTCGTGCAATATGCGAAACTGTTTGCGATTGGTGCTGTTAAAGCCGAAGACGTGGAAACGATGGGGGCTTTTGCGAAGGTAATGGACGTTACCATGAATGAAGAAATGAGTCTGCACCGCCAGTATGCGAAAAAATTTGGCATCACCGAACAGGAGCTCGAACAGGCAGAAGCGGCACCAACTACACTTGCGTACACAAGGTATATGCTGCATGAAGGGCAGAACGGAGGCCTGGCTGAGCTGCTTGCGGCTGTGCTTCCATGCATGTGGAGCTACGCAGAAATCGGAAGAAAGCTCAGTTCGTGGCCGGGAGCCCTGGAGCATGAGCTGTACGGCGAATGGGTGCAGATGTACAGCGATGACGAATTTCAGCAGCTGGCGGACTGGGGCATCAGCATGCTCAACCGCCTGGCAGAAAACAAACCCGCGGAGGAAAAAAGAAAGATTGAAAATATATTTTTAACGACTACCCGGTTTGAGTATTTGTTCTGGGAAATGGCGTACCGGCTGGAAGGCTGGCCGCAGACATGAAAAGCCCCCGGAGGACCGGGGGCTCTGCTTATATTTGAGGGGAAAGCGTAAATACGCCAAACCATTCATTTTCGTCCGTCCACCAGTCGCTGGTTTCCCAGAAGGACTGGCGGGCCAGATTTATGAATTCCTCGGGAGTGAACTTCCGGCTATTTTCTGTATGGATCGTCTCGCCGGCACGCATCGTAAACGTTTCTCCACCGATCGAGAACAGGGAAGGCTTTTCGGCGCGCAGATGCATTTCGATCCGCCCGAGCCGTTCGTTGTAAAAAGCCTCATGTGCAAAATGGCCGGTATTGATGCCGGCGTCAAGCTCGCGGTTTAGGCGGTGGAGCAAATTTTTATTAAAGGAAGCGGTAATGCCTGCCTCGTCATTATACGCCCGGTGAAGCACGACCGGATCCTTCTTCAAATCGACACCGACCACCAGGCTGTCCTCGGGATTCATATGAGAAGCGAGCTTTTGTAAAAATTCCGAAGCCTCCTTCGGATCCAGGTTTCCAATAGTGGAGCCGAGAAAAAAGACAGCAGAGGGCTGGTCTTTGCTGCTGTTAAAAAACGACATCGTTTTTGTATAGTCTGCACATACGCCTGAGACCTGCATGGCCGGCACGGCTTCCTTTACATGGGCGGCGGTATCGTGCAGGGCACTAAGCGAAATGTCGACGGGGGTATAGCTCACTGCCTCCGATAGGAAGGGAAGCAGGCAGCGGATTTTATCAAAGCTTCCGCTTCCAAGCTCAATAAGGGAGGAGGCTCCAATGCTTTCAGCAATTTCTTCCCCGTAGTCGGATAAAACAGACGCCTCGGTCCGGCTCACGTAATATTCCGGCAGCCGGGTAATTTCATTAAACAGCATGCTTCCCTGCTCATCGTAGAAATGTTTCGGGGGGATACTCTTAGGCTCGGCAGCCAGTCCGGTGCGAACGTCTTCAGCCAGGGAGGAGAGCGAAGGCTTTAAATCCAATACAGTATAGTCAGCCATGGCTATTTCTGCACTCCGTCCTTGGCAAGCCTCAGTCCGCTGAACTGCCAGCGTTTTTCCGGCGGGAAAAAATTACGGTAGGTGGAGCGGATGTGTGACTGCGGAGTTGCGCACGAACCGCCGCGCAGCACCATTTGGTTGCTCATGAATTTTGCATTGTATTCGCCCATGGCCCCTTCCGGCGGACGGTTGCCTGGATACGGGGAATATGGACTGCGTGTCCACTCCCATACGTCTCCGTAGGCATTGGGAGCCGATTGGAGTGGCTGCGGATGATAGCTTTCAGATTCCAGAAACGTACCGTCTGCTTCGGAGCTGCGGAAAGCATATTCCCATTCCTGTTCGGTAGGGAGACGGGCTCCGGCCCAGCGGGCGTAGGCATCTGCTTCGTAGTAGCTGATATGGGCAATAGGTTCATGAAGGCGCACTTCTTTCAGGCCGTTCATTGTAAAGTAGAACCAGATCCCGCCCTGCTTCTGCCAGTAGAGCGGTGCCTTCCAGTCGTGCTCCTGGACAATACCCCAGCCTTCGGAAAGCCACAGCTCAGGATCTTCGTAGCCGCCGTCTTCAATAAAACGAATATATTCTTCGTTGGTCACCGGTCTGGAGGCGATAGAGAAGGCGTGCAGATAAAATTTATGCTCCGGGCGTTCGTTATCGAAGGAAAAATGCAGATTATCTGTGCCAATAGTCGTTAGCTCGTCTTCATAGGCGTGCCATTCCAATTCGGGAGTCTCTCCCTTTTCAGCAAAAGAATCATTTTCCAGGTAGGCAGGGTTAAGTGGATTCATCGAAAAGTTGAATTTTGTGTCGGTGACTAACAGCTCCTGGTGCTGCTGCTCGTGCTGCAGGCCGGTTTCCATTAATTCAGCGATCTCATCGTTCCAGGGCCCTTCTTTGAGAAAACGTTCCATCGCCGCTTCCACATGACGCCGGTATTCCATGGTGTCTTCTGTCGTCGGACGGGAAATCAGTCCGCGGTACTGCTTGGGAAACGGTTTTCCCTGCGTTTCGTAATAGGAGTTGTACAAGCCGTTGGAGAATTTTGAAAACTCCTCATAATGATCAGCGTACGGCTTGAGAATGAACTGCTCAAAAAACCAGGTCGTGTGGGCCAGATGCCATTTCGCCGGACTGACGTCAGGATGCGCCTGAATCATAAAATCTTCGGTGTATAACGGTTCGGTCAGCTTCATCGTCTGCTGACGCAGAGACGTAAAACGTTCGGTAAATTCAGCTTTTGCGGCATTTGCCTTCGCCTGTACGATGGGGAATTCCTCCTCAGGTAAATAGAATGGTGCATAAGTACATGCACATGAAGGTTAAATACCCGCTTCAAAACAGGGCAAAACAAGGCGGAAAGACAGAAAAGCGAAAAAAGGAATGCCCGCGAAGGCATTCCATTAGGCTGATATTTTTTAGGCTTCTTTCTGAAGCTCTCTTCCGGTGTAGTGATAAACGAGTTCTTCGCTGATTTCCCGCAGCTTTCTTTGATTGGCTGTGGAATAGGAATCACTCGAAGAGCTCGTAATTCCTTTTTTCGTGAAGTATTTACCGGTTACCTGAGAGCCGCGGGCACCTGAAGCAAGCGACACTTCCAGGTCAGCTCCTTCTTCCGGGGAGTCGCCGAACTTACTAGTGAATTTGTTCAGTCCCCGGTAAAAGGCATTTTTATTATTCAATCCGAACCCGGTGGAAATGTTGCCGGGATGTAGAGCGTTCACTTTAATATTTTCATAGCGGAGTCTTTGGGAGAGGTCATACGTATACAGCAGCAGGGACAGCTTCGCCAGACCGTATTGCTTCAGGCCGTTATACTTCTGCTCCCCCTGCAGATTTTGAAAGTTCATCCTGGATATTGCATGTGCAGCAGAAGAAACGTTTACAATCCGGCCGTCAGAGCTCTTCCGGAGAAGAGGGAGGAGAAGTTCAGTAAGATAAAATACCCCGAGGTAATTCAGGGCAAAGGTGCGCTCGAGATGCTCCTCCGTCCAAACCCTGGAAGAGTAGACGGCGCCGGCATTATTAATCAGGGCGTCAAGCTGGCCGTAGTCCCGTGCTATATTCTCTGTAAGTGTCTCGATTTCCTGCAGCAGGGAAAGGTCAGCCTGATAAAAATGAAGCCCTGTGTTTCCAGTTTTCTGCTCCAATTCGGTAATAAGCTCTTCGCCTTTCCATTCCTTGCGTCCCACCAGCAATAAGGTATGCCCTTCAGATGCCAGTTTTTCTGCGACGATTCTGCCGATGCCGTTTGTGGCGCCGGTCAGCAGGATAGTTCTTTGATTTTCTACTTTGTTTTCCATCAATGAAGGCCTCCCTTAATCATCAAACATAAAGGAGCAGCGCTTCCTGAAAAGAAGCGTCTGCCCCGCCGGTACTGTTATTGTTTTGCGCGTACCCAGTTGATCAAACCGCCGCGAAGCATCATGTCAATTTGGCGCCTTGACATTTCATGGCGCACGGTAATGGTTTCATTTTTGTTTTTAATAGTGGCTTCAAACGTGTTGTGATTTTGGATATTTTCACGCAGGTTCTCAAGCACAATAGTGTCGCCGGCGTCGATTTTCATATAGTCTTCAGTGCCTTCAAAAGTGATCGGAAGCACGCCGAAGTTCACCAGGTTCTGCCAGTGAATACGGGCGAAGTCCTGGACAAGGGCAACACGCAGACCGAGGTAGCGGGGTGCAAGGGCTGCGTGCTCACGGCTTGAGCCCTGGCCGTAGTTGGATCCGCCGACAATAGCGTGACCGGTATCATCTTTAATTTCCATTGCCCGGTTGTAATAGTCTTCATCGGTAATTTCAAATGAGAACTTGCTGATTTCCGGCAGGTTACTGCGGTACGGAAGCACGCGCGCTCCGCCGGCAAGAATCTCGTCGGTGGAGAAGTTGTCGCCAAGCTTCAGCAGTACTGGTACTTCGATGCGGTCCGGCAGCTCTTCCATTTCCGGAAGGGTAGCAATGTTCGGGCCTTTTTCAATTTTTATATTTTTTGCTTCTTCGTAAGGAAGCGGCTCCTG
The DNA here is from genome assembly GCF_056034345.1 of Marinococcus sp. LNSP9103-4. Classification (NCBI taxonomy): domain Bacteria; kingdom Bacillati; phylum Bacillota; class Bacilli; order Caryophanales; family Bacillaceae; genus Marinococcus; species Marinococcus sp. LNSP9103-4. Next base: position 111,433 of record NZ_JBQLIA010000004.1, read on the forward strand.
CAGCAGCCGGAAATCAACGGTTGGCTCATCAGGTTCGCCTACCTTAGGATAGTCCATATCAAGGGTCCGCGGGTCGGTAATTTCACCGTAAAGCGCAGAAGCAGCAGCTATTTCAGGGCTGCACAGGAATACGCGGTCTTCCTTCGTACCCGAGCGTCCCGGGAAGTTCCGCGGAGTCGTCCGCAAACTGTTTTTGTGGGTGGCAGGTGCCTGTCCCATGCCGATACAGCCGTTACAGCCTGCCTGGTGCAGCCGGCCGCCAGCGCTCAGGAGATTGGCAATATGGCCGTTGGACACGAGGTCTGTCAGCATTTGCCGTGAAGATGGATTAATATCAAAGCTTACATTTTCATGCACATTTTTCCCTTTGACGATCTCAGAAGCAATCGCAAAGTCCCGGTATCCAGGGTTTGCGGATGAACCAATATACGCCTGGAAAATAGGTTCGCCGGCGATTTCCCGTACCGGTACAACGTTGCCCGGACTCGACGGTTTGGCAATCAGTGGCTCGAGAGAGGACAAATCGATTTCTTCATCGATGTCGTACTGGGCACCGCGGTCAGCTTTCAGCTCCTGCCATTCGTCCTCGCGGTTCTGGCTTGCCATGAAACGCTTCACTTCATCGTCCGATGGGAATACGCTTGCGGTGGCACCGAGCTCGGCTCCCATGTTCGCAATAACGTGACGATCCATAGCGCTCAGATCTTCAAGGCCTGGTCCGTAGTATTCAATGACTTTGTTAGCGCCGGCTTTCACGTCATGGCGGCGGAGAAGCTCAAGAATAACGTCCTTGGCGCTTACCCAGTCCGGAAGCTTGCCGGTAAGCTTTACTCCCCAAACCTGGGGCATTTTAACAAAGAATGGCTCTCCAGCTATTGCCATCGTTACTTCGATACCGCCTGCTCCCATGGCAAGCATCCCCATACAGCCGTTGGCACATGTATGGGAGTCCGACCCGAGAAGGGTGCGGCCGGGACGGGCAAGGCGCTGCATGTGTACTGGGTGGCTGACACCGTTACCCGGGCGGCTGAAATACATGCCGAAGCGTTTTGCTGCTGTTTGAAGAAACAGGTGGTCATCCGGGTTTTTATTATCCTCCTGAATGATATTGTGGTCTACGTACTGGGCGGAAGCTTCTGTCTGAGCCCGTTCAACCCCCATCGCTTCAAGCTCAAGCATCACCATTGTTCCAGTGGCATCCTGGGTAAGTGTCTGGTCGATTTTCATTCCAATCTCTTCGCCTGGAGTCATCTCCCCGGAGACGAGGTGTTCTTCGATTAGCTTTTGTGCAACGTTTCGTGCCATAAATGGCGTCCTCCTTCGTCAGAATTCCAATTGTGTTAATTCTTTCTGAATGAAAACATGCTCTTAATATTTATACCTGTTAAGAAAAACTTGTAAACATACAAGGGATCTTTCTTTTCGTGTAAATTTTAATGTGTAATAATATAAATAAGGATGAAACCTTCCGGGGTACACCTGCGTATAAATACTCGTGTAAAAGAAAATGAAGAGTAAAAAAAGGAGAGAAAGCCATGGGTAAAAGAATCATGCTGTTTCTGTTAACGAACATGATGGTGTTGTTAACAATTGTCATCGTGTTTTCAATACTAAGTTTGTTTGGTGTTAACCTGGGTGCTTATGACTATGGTGCCGGTACGCTGAATCTGGTGCCGCTGTTGATTATCAGTGCCGTTATCGGCTTTGCCGGAGCATTTATTTCACTGGCTATGTCGAGATTCATAGCGAAAAAAGCGATGAACGTCAAAGTAATTGACCCGGATAATCCGGGAAGCCAGGCTGAAAAAATGGTAGTTGAAAAAGTACACCGTCTCTGCCGGCGCGCAGGGCTTACTCATATGCCGGAGGTTGGGATTTACCAGTCCGCTGAAGTGAACGCTTTTGCGACAGGGCCTACCAAAAAGAGGTCGCTTGTTTCCGTTTCAACTGGTCTGCTTCAATCGATGGATGATGATGCTGTTGAAGGCGTTATTGCCCATGAGGTTGCCCACGTGGCAAATGGCGATATGATCACTATGACCCTGCTGCAGGGAATCGTGAACACGTTCGTGGTGTTCCTGGCACGGGTCGTCGCCTTTGCGGTATCGAGGTTCGTAAACGAAAATATGCGCCCGATTATTCACTTTCTGGCGATTATTGTATTTCAGATCCTCTTTTCGATTCTCGGAAGTATTGTTGTGGCTGCCTACTCCCGCTATCGTGAGTATCACGCCGACCGCGGCGGGGCCGATCTTGCCGGTAAAGACAAGATGGCCCATGCTCTCCGCTCGCTGCAAAATTATGTGGACCGGGTGGATACGGAACAGTCATCCATGCAGACGCTGAAAATCAACAATAAGCCGTCGGCAGCTGCGATGCTCTTTTCGTCGCACCCGCCGCTTGAAGACCGGATCCGCCGTTTAGAACAAAGCTGAATATAAGCACCTTCCCCGGATGCGCCTGCCGCGTCCGGGTTTTTTGTGCCGGGTGGAAGGATAGAGAGATGGATATTTCCCGGGAAATATAAAATTGACACAAAAACGTAAATGATATGGTTCGAATTTGGCTTTATATCATGATATAAAGAGTAGAGTGATCTATTATTGAAAGGAGAAGTCCTATGAAATATCGAATTTTTGGTCTTCTCGCGGTTTTATTTTTCATTGCCTCCCCTTACCAGGCGGTGGCAGCGCCCGTACTGGAATCCTCGAGTCCGGAAAATGGAGATTCTTTGTTGGAAGTACCCGAGCGGGTGGAACTCAACTTTGATACAGAGATTGACCGTGTAGAAGATATGTATCTGCTTGTAGAAACCGGCGATGAAATTGATATAGAAGAACCAGTGATCAGCGAAGACGGAATGACAGTCTCCGCAGAGATCGAGAGCATTCTGGAAAATGGAAACTATATATTAAATTACACCGTAACTGATGCGGAAGGGGAGTCTGAACAGCAGGGCATTAATTTCAGTATTAACAGCAACACTTCCCTCGAAGAAAGACAGGATAATCTGGAAGAACGGACAGGCGAAAGTGCTCTTACAGAAGCAGAGCAGGAAGAAGAGCGTGAAGCAGAAGAAGCAGGCGCGAATATTCCCGGCATGGTGTTTATGGGAGCGCTTGGCCTGACAGTCGTTTCCGCATTTACGATCATTTTATGGAAAAACAGAGAGCGTAAAAAGTAACAGTGGACAGCTTCGAGACTCTTCGAAGCTGTTTTTGTTTGTGTGTGGAAAAATTCCAATGGCTTCAGCCGTTCTTGTTTGGCAGTGGGGGACCATTGTCCGCTATAATAGACGGGGAGAGAGGACGGAGATGCAGATGAGAGAGCAGCAGACAGGCATTGCAGCAGGAGTGGCAGCTTATGTACTTTGGGGATTTCTTCCGCTTTACTGGAAGCTTTTTAACGAGGTCCCGGCGATCGATGTGCTCGCCCACCGGGTGATCTGGTCGTTTTTATTCATGGCTGTACTTATTGTGCTGATCGGGCGCTACAAAGGAGTATGGAATGAAATAACGCATGCTTTTCATTCCGTGAAAACGACGGCGGCGATCACCGGTGCCGCTTTATTGATTACGATCAACTGGTTTACTTTTATTTTTGCAGTGAACGGAGACCATGTGATCCAGGCGAGCCTTGGCTACTATATTAACCCGCTTGTGAACGTAGCTCTGGCGACGGTATTTTTAAAAGAACGGCTGGCACGCATGGAAATAGCTGCGGTAGTGCTCGCGTTTATCGGCGTATTCGTGCTGACGATTTCCTACGGGCAGTTTCCGTGGGCTTCGATTATCCTGGCATTATCCTTTGGGTGCTATGGTATTATTAAAAAAACTGTAGCACTCGGCGCATGGGCAGGTTTGACGCTGGAATCGTTTCTAGCAGCTCCATTTGCCCTGATTTTTTTAATGTTCTTTTCGGGCGAAACGGCTTCCACCTATGATTCAGGCACGTGGACACTGCTCTTCGGGGCGGGGGCAGCTACGGCTGTTCCATTGCTGCTGTTCGCCTCGGGGGCGCGGAAGATCAGCTATTCCCTGCTTGGCTTTCTGCAGTATATTGCGCCGACGATTATGCTGGTGCTGGGTGTTTTTTTATTTAGGGAGCCTTTTTCCTTCCAGCAGTTCACAGCCTTTTTAATTGTCTGGGCGGGACTTACGCTGTTTACCGTTTCGCGGACACGTATTCATATGCAGAGAAAGAAAACAGAAGCAGCTATAAATAGTTGAAGAAAAGGAGAGAAAGCATGGATGAGCGATATTCGAGACAGCAGCTGTTTTCGCCGATTGGTGAAGCGGGCCAGAAAAAATTAAACGAAAGCTCTGTGACGATTGTCGGTGCAGGAGCGCTCGGGGCTTCGGCAGCGGAGATGCTTGTGCGTGCCGGCGTTGGTACAGTGACGATCGCAGACCGTGATTACGTGGAGTACAGCAATCTGCAGCGCCAGCAGCTGTATACGGAAAAGGATGCCGCAGAGCAGATGCCTAAAGCAGCCGCGGCAGAAAAAAGGCTGCGTGAGATTAACTCCGGGGTTCATGTGCAAGGTGAAGTAGTGGATGTCGATTTTACGTGGATCGAAGCAAAGGCTGCAGAGACAGATCTTATTGTTGACGGGACGGACAATTTTGATACTCGTCTGCTGATTAACGATGCGGCGAGAAAATACCATAAGCCCTGGGTTTACGGAGCCTGTGTGGGAAGTATCGGCATGGTGCACCCGTTTCTTCCGGGAGAGCGCCCCTGCTTTCGCTGTGTATGGAAAAAGATCCCTTCGCAGGGGCAGACGTGCGACACAGTAGGAGTAATCGCTCCGGCTGTACAGTCAGTAGCGGCAAAGCAGACGGCCGCAGCCTTAAAAATACTGGTCGGTGACGGAGAAAGTCTCCCGGTGGCTCTGGACTATTTTGATCTTTGGAACCAGCAGCAGTTTTCCATCGGCCTGCAGAGCAGTAAGGATCCTGGGTGCCTGTCATGTGGTGAAAAAGCGGAATATCCGGCGTTAACATATGAACATTCAAATAAAACGAGCGTACTTTGCGGCAGGGATACAGTGCAGATCCGCCCGGGGGAAAGTAAACAGCTGAACTTTGAACGGCTGGAGCGCGATTGGGAAAGCAGGAACTGGAGCGTGCGCAAAAATCCTTATCTGTTGTCGGTGCAGACTGAAACGCGGCGTATCGTTTTATTTCAGGACGGGCGGGCGCTCATCCACGGCACGAGCGACGTCCAGGAAGCCAAGCGGTGGTATGCACAGCTGCTCGGATAACCTGAAACCAATCCATCGAAGGGAGATGAAGGACAACATGAACTGGAAACCCTTCGTAGCGGCAGGGGCCGGGGCTGTTCTCCTGCAGGCCTGCAGCGGCGGTCCGCAGGCAGAACAGAACGAAGAGCAGGCCGAGCTGACGGTTTCAGCGGCAGCCAGTCTGCAGGATGCTCTTACTGAGGTGCAGAAAAGCTTCGCCAACGAGCATCCGGATATTTCCCTGACGTTTAACTACGGCGGCTCCGGCACACTGAAGCAGCAGATTGAGCGGGGCGGTCCGGCGGATGTCTTTTTGTCAGCCTCCGCTTCACACTATAACGATCTTGAAAAGGAAAATATAATGGTGGATACAGGGGATCCTGCCTTTGCAGAAAATAAGCTGGTGGTGGTGGTGCCTGAAGACAGTGCGGAAGAAAAGCTTCAGAGCGTGCTCAATGGAAGCGGCCGGATAGCGGTGGCAACGCCGGAGGCAGCACCCGCCGGAAGATATACCCGGGAAGCACTTAATTCCATGAAGGAATGGGAGCGCGTGCAGGAGCGGGTGGTTTTTGCTAAGGATGTGCGGCACGCGTTAACTCTTGTCGAAAGAGGCAATGCAGCGGTCGGCTTTGTATATGCTTCAGACGCCCGCGAAGCTGACGTACGGGTGCTTGAAGAAATTGATCCTTCCCTGTACTCCCCCATCCACTATTACGGCGGGGCCGTGGCAGGAAGCGGGAACGAAGAAGAAAGCCGGGAATTTATGGAATACCTGCAAAGCAGTGAAGCCCAGGATATTTTGCGTTCGTACGGCTTTTCAGACCCGGAATAAAAGGAGCGTGCCTGATGTTTTGGTTTCCGATACAGTTATCTCTGCTGACAGCAAGCATCGCAGCTGTCCTTGTTTTCATTGTCGGGGCGATGCTCGGGAGAGTTTTTGCCGTCAGAAATTTCCGGGGGAAGCTGGCAGCGGAAACGTTCCTGATGCTTCCGCTCGTGCTGCCTCCTTCGGTGACCGGCTTTTTACTTATCGTCGTTTTTGGAACGAGCAGCTGGATTGGCAGCGTGTATGAACAAGTATTTCAAAATTCGATTATTTTCACGCCGGTCGCCGCTGTTGTTGCCGCTGCGGTCGTGGCGTTTCCTTTAATGTTTCAGTCGGCAAAAACCGGCTACGGTTCAATTGACCCCAATATTGAATCCGCTGCAAGAGTTGACGGGGCAGGAGAGTGGCGCGTGTTTACAAATATCGCTGTTCCTCTCGCCGGAAGAGCGCTTATGACAGGATTTGTTCTCAGTTTTACGAGAGCTCTGGGAGAATTCGGGGCTACGCTGATGTTTGCCGGGAATATTCCCGGCGTTACACAAACAATGCCGACGGCCATCTACGTGGCCATTGAGTCGAATCAAATGAACCTTGCGTATACGTACGTCGGCATCAGTATATTTATTTCCTTCCTGCTGCTCGGTTTAACCTACCTTTTAAACCGGGAACGTTAAATATTAATCGCCTGTTTCCCGGTGATAGTCACCGCTTTTGCCCCCGGTTTTTTCAAGCAGGTATGTCGGTCCGATGACCATTCCTTTATCGAGCGCTTTGCACATATCATACACGGTTAAAGCAGCGGCGGATGCTGCGGTCAACGCTTCCATTTCCACACCGGTGCTTCCCTTCGTTTTAACAAAAGCTTCAATAAATAGTTCATACGTTTCTTCTGTTTCCCAGTAAAAGCTGATGTCTACGTTACTTAACGGGAGCGGATGGCACATTGGTATGAGGGTGGATGTCTGTTTGGCGCCGGTGATTCCTGCGATTTGGGCGACGGCGAGCACATCCCCTTTTTTAATATCCCCCTGCGTTATGGCATGGTAGACCTCTTCTGGAACACGGATGCTTGAACCTGCCAGGGCACTTCTGCTCGTCACCGGTTTATCGGAGACGTCCACCATTCTGGCCCGGCCCTGTTCGTTAAAATGCGTGAATTCTGACATGGTACATGTCCCTCCTGGATACAGTATTGACCGATTATAGCACGGATACATACATTCAAATATGATAAAGGAGCATCGATATGGTTGAAAAACGTACGCCTGTCCCTGTAAAAGAAGCAATTGAACGAGTAATGGAGAATGTCGAAGAAGGTGGCGTGGAGGAGGTCTCCATCCAGGAATCCTACGGCCGTCGGCTGGCGGAGGCGATCACAGCCGCTCATCCGGTGCCGCCGTTTGACCGTTCTCCCTATGACGGGTTTGCGATCCGTTCGGCGGACTCCCGCGGGGCCTCCCGGGAGCAGCCGGTCACCTTTCAGGTAGTGGAGGAAATCGGCGCTGGTTTTGTGTCACAAAAAGAACTCGGGCCGTTTCAGGCAGTACGCATCATGACCGGGGCAAAAATTCCGGAGCAGTGCGATGCCGTCGTAATGCTCGAGCTTGTCCAGGAGGATCATGACGGAACGTACCCGCTTATGACGATTAAGCGCGAATTTGAAGAGCATCAAAACATCTCCTTTGAAGGGGAAGATACGGAGGCTGGTGCCGAGCTCGTTCCGGTGGGCACATGGATTGATCCCGGCGTCACGGCCCTCCTTGCGACATTTGGCTACGCCACGGTGAAGGTGGCTAAAAAGCCGGTCGTCGGTGTGTTTGCGACAGGGACGGAGCTGCTTGACGTCTCTGATGATCTGGAGCCGGGCAAAATACGAAACAGCAACGCTTATATGATGATTGCCCAGCTGCAGCGTGCCGGGGCGGAGCCTGTATACTACGGCAAGCTGAAGGATGAACTGGATCCCTGCTACGAGGCGGTGCGCCAGGCGGCAGAGGAGACAGACATGGTCATTACGACTGGAGGGGTGTCGGTTGGGGACTACGATCTGCTCCCGGACGTTTACGAACGGCTTGGCGCAGACGTGTTCTTTAACAAAGTAGCGATGCGTCCCGGCAGCGTAACAACCGTCGCCAGCTGGGAAGGCACGCTGCTGTTTGGCCTTTCAGGAAATCCGTCCGCCTGCTATATGGGCTTTGAGCTTTTTGTGCGGCCGGTAATTCAGGCCGTCATGCATTCTGCGCATCCGCACCATACAATGGTGAAGGCAGAGCTCGCGGCGGATTTCTCCAAGCCGAACCCGTTCACCCGTTTTGTTCGCGGCAGCTGCCGTGCAGAAGGCGACCGTTTATTTGCAGAGCCGGGAGGCTTTAATAAGTCGAGTGCGGTCACCTCCCTGGCTGGTGCCAATGCGTGTATCGTTCTGCCCGGGGGAAGCCGAGGATACCAGCAGGGGGACGTGGTCGATGTCATGCTGCTTGAAGATAATGAAGGCCAGAAAGAGCCGCTCTCATGACCACCCCGGTACTGCAGGTAACGGGATTTAAAGAAAGCGGAAAAACGACCCTGCTTAAACGCTGGACGGCGCTTGCCAGGGTAAACGGCTGGAGGGTTGGCATATTAAAGCATCACGGCCACCAGAGCGTGCCGCTTCAGCCGGAGGGGGCCGACAGCCTGGAGCTGAAGGAGGCCGGCGCTGTGGTTTCCGGTGTGGAAGGCGCCGGAGTCTTTCAGTTTCTCGCAGATATGGTGGAGCCGGACCTTTCCACCCTGCTGAATATTTATCAACACCTCCCGCTTGATGTTATTCTTATAGAGGGATACAAAAAAGCACCGCATCCAAAAGTCCTTCTGCTCCGGAGCACAAAAGATAAAATATCTCTTGAAAGTCTTGAAAATATTCAAACAGCGTTTGGTCCTGGAGAAGAAGTAAATCATTTTCAGGAGACGGAAAAAACAGATGAATGGTTTGAACAATATATGAGGAGTATACTATGAAGAAACGATTTTTTGTTACATCAGAACCGCTGTCTGTGGAAGAGCTTGCTGCTGAAGTGACGCGTCCGGAAGCAGGAGCTGTGGTCCAGTTTATCGGGACGGTCCGGGAATTTACCAAAGGCCGGCGGACAGTCTATCTGGAATACGAAGCGTATCATTCGATGGCGGAAAAGCAGCTCGAGGCAATCGGCCGGGAAGTGAAGGAACGGTGGCCGGACGCTGAATCAGCCGTGGGGCACCGCACCGGTGAACTGCAGATCTCGGACGCGGCAGTTGTGATTGCCGTTTCGACGCCTCACCGGAAAGACGCTTACGAAGCGAATGAGTATATTATTGAGCGCATTAAACAAATTGTGCCAATCTGGAAAAAAGAACACTGGGAAGACGGCGAGCAATGGGTGGGAGACCAGCTTGAACAAACGCGGTATCCAGACGGAGCCCCGGGAGGTGGAAATGAGTGATTAATGTGTTATGCTTTGCCCACATGAAAGATATTTTTGGCGGCGAGAAGATCACCATTAACAGTGGCGGTATAGCTACTGTTGAAGATGTACTTGAGCATTTAAGAGCAGCGTATGATGCTGATATCAGCGGCATTATGACCGCTGTAAATGAAGAATTTGCCGAAGGAAGCACGCCGGTCGGCCAGGGGGACACGGTAGCCCTGATCCCGCCGGTCAGCGGAGGGTAACACTGTGGCAGATGGAATTATTTTAACCGGAGGCATGTCGGAGCGGTTTGGTTCCCCGAAGGCCTTTGCTGTCTGGAAAGAAAGGTATTTTTATGAACGGGCCGTCGAGGCTCTTCAGACTGAAGTGAAAACCATCTGGCTGATTTCTCATCCGTCGTTTGCCGGAAGAATTAAAGCCGGAGAGCGGGTGAGGGTCAGGGAAGATCTTCCGCCTCATAAAGAGAAGGGACCGCTGGCCGGACTTTTCACCGCCCTTTCCTATACAGAGGAAGATTGGGTATTTATGCTTCCGGTGGACATGCCGCTTATCACTGCGGAAGAGGTGCGTTTTCTAGCCTCTTATATTACGCCGGAAACAGAGGCGGTTATCCCGGAGGTTGGGGGAAGGCTGGCCCCCGCTTGTGGATGGTTCCACGCGGATCTGCTTTCAATAGCAGGAGCCCAGCTCGAATCCGGGGATTACCGGATGAAAAATGTATTCAGCGGCAGGGAAAGAGTCGTAGACGTCAATCAGACGTACTGGCGCCCTGAGGCATTTGAAAATATTAATACTGTCCGGCAGCTTGAAGAGTTAAACAGAAAGGTAAAATAGAGAGAGGGGGAATACGATGACCAATGTAACTGACCAGTTAAACCGTCCCCTTCGTGACCTGCGTATTTCCGTGATAGACCAATGCAACTTCCGGTGCACCTACTGCATGCCGGCAGAAATTTTTGGCCCGGATTTTGAATTTATGGGTCAGGATGAACGGCTTTCCTTCGATGAAATCGTCCGGGTGTCGCGCCTGTTTGCGGGTCTTGGTGTCGAGAAGCTCCGTTTAACCGGAGGAGAGCCGCTGCTTCGTAAAAACATGCCCGAACTGATCCGCCGCTTGACGGAAATCGAAGGCATTAAAGATATCGCTTTAACTACAAACGGTGTAATGCTGCCCGCCCAGGCTGAAAAATTGAAGGCCGCTGGGCTGCAGCGGGTGAACATCAGTCTCGATGCACTCGATGATGAAGTGTTTGCGAGTATTAACGGCAGAAAAACCGGCTCGAAGCCTGTGTTGAAAGGCATTGAAGCAGCGAAAAAAGCAGGCCTTACTGTAAAGGTGAATACTGTAGTCAAAAAAGGGATGAATGAAGAACAGATTCTTCCAATGGCTATGTATTTTAAACAGCGTGGCGTCAACCTGCGCTTTATCGAGTTTATGGATGTGGGCAGCACCAATGGCTGGAACTTTGGGTCGGTGGTGACGAAAAAAGATATTATCGACACGATTCACCAGACGTTTCCGATTGAACCCGTGGATCCGGGGTATTACGGTGAAGTGGCTGACCGTTACCGTTATAAGGATGGCAGCGGTGAAGTCGGCGTTATTTCGTCTGTTACGGAATCGTTCTGCTCTACGTGCACAAGGGCGCGGATTTCGGCAGACGGAAAGCTGTTTACGTGCCTGTTTGCCACCGAAGGGTATGATTTACGGAATCAGCTTCGTTCTGAGGATTCAGATGATACGATCTTTAATAATATTGCCGGCATATGGGGCAGACGGACCGACCGTTACTCGGAAGAGCGGACCGAAGAAACGGCACGCAACCGTAAGCGGATTGAAATGTCCTATATTGGGGGATAATAGGAAGAAAAGAGGAAGCCTGAAAAAGGCTTCTTTTTTTAAGAGAAAAATAAAGGAGGGGACTTCTATGGCAACAGAAGAACATAAAGAGCAGGCAGAGAAAAAGATTCAATGCGCTGTTATTACCGTAAGTGATACGCGGACCGAAGAAACGGATAAAAGCGGCAGACGTATTCATGAGCTGCTCGAATCCCACGGCCACGAGGTTTGTTTTTATTCAATAGTGACAGACGAACAGGCATCCATCACCAATTGTTTGAACGAAGCGCTTGTCCACCCGGAGGCGGAAGCGGTGCTGATTAACGGCGGGACCGGGATTGCGGACCGGGATATTACCATCGAAACGGTAGAGCCCAGATTTGATAAAGCAATTGTCGGGTTTGGCGAGCTGTTCCGCTACCTGAGTTACGTGGAAGACATCGGGTCTTCAGCGATTTTATCGAGAGCTGCCGCCGGCATTATCGATCACAAGCCGGTATTTACGATGCCCGGGTCTTCCGGGGCTGTAAAGCTTGCGATGGAAAAACTGATTATTCCTGAACTGCCTCACGTGGTTTGGGAGGCTGTAAAACAGCGCGATTTGTAAAAAAATAGAAAAACAAGAGAGGTGCTTGTGTGAAAGAACCAAGTTTAGAGGAAATCAGGGCCTCGGAAAAAGAATATCACCGTCAGTACTACAAGCAGCATGACTTATTTGAAGAAGGCACCTGGATGAAAAAACCAGCTTCCCGTATTATTAACGCCCTGGGCCGAATTCGAAAAGGAAAAGACGTCCGGCTGCTCGACCTCGGGTGCGGCATTGGCCGTAACAGCATACCGGCCGCGAGACAGTTTCAGGAGCAGGGGTGTGAGGTTACGTGCGTGGACTTTTTAGACGAAGCCATCACCCAGCTAACGGAGTACGCCAAAGAATACGGCGTCGAACAGGGAATTAAACCGGTGAAGCAGGCAATAGAGGAATATGCTCCAGAAGAGGCGTATTTTGACGGCATTATAGCAGTTTCAAGCATCGAACACGTACCTGACGAAAAAACCTTCTGGAATTTAATCGATAAACTTCAGAAGGGCACAGCTGAGGGCGGAGTGCATGCATTTTTAATGAACACCGGGATTCATGAAACAGACGCGGAGACGAACGAGGAGCTTCCGGCAAAAATGGAAGTGAATTTCGATACCGAAGATATTATTCAAAAGCTTTCTGAACGGTACGAAGGCTGGACGGTGCATAAGCTTGAGAGCCAAGCGCAGTCGTTTTCGACGTACCGGGAAGAACGGGAAGTGCTTATTAATTCAAATATGCTGCTGCTTGAAGCGGTAAAAGAACGGGCCTGATGGCTCGTTCTTTCTAATATACAGAAAAGGCACCCGGTGCCCAGGCTTATATGGAACAAAAATAAGGTGTAAATGTGTGCGCAGGCAGGCGGTAATTTTGTCCTAAAACCGCCTTTCGCAGGTTGAAAATTGGCAGTCGTTAGGATACGATGATAAAGGTTCTAAGCAATAGGCGCATAGAAGTGAACGTTTTATGACATATTTGTGTTTAAAAATCGTCAATTTTGAAATTTTGCCGGAGAAAAAATGACGAGAGGCATAAAAATTTGCTACGATAATGGTGCGCTCTGCATATGAACGGAATGAACCGTGGCTGATGGAGAGAGGGGTTATTCATCACAGAAGTCGGTAATAAAAAGGAAGGAGCGTGAAGCGCTTGAAAAACTTAGTTTCCTGGTTTAAACGACTGTTTATGGTACCAGGGTTGTTTGCTTTGCTGCTCGTCGCCAGCGGCTGCAGCGGTATTACAGTTTTGGATCCTAAAGGTCCGGTGGCCAGAACCCAGCAGGAACTCATCATTTTTTCTATTACACTGATGTCCGTCATTGTCATTGTTGTTTTTGTGCTATTTTTCTACATGATTATCCGGTTTAGGGAACGCCCGAACTGGACAGACAAGGACTATGACCCTCACCAGCACGGAAACACCACGCTCGAGATTGTCTGGACGGTTATTCCATTTATTATTGTAGCAGCTCTTTCGGTACCTACAGTGACCTCATTGTATGCTCTGGAAGAACCTCCTGAAGAAAGCAATGACCAGGAACCGTTGGTAATACATGCCGATACATCAAACTGGAAATGGTATTTCAGTTATCCTGAGCAGGACATTGAGACGGTTAACTACTTACACATACCGGAAAATCGTCCAATCGAATTTAAACTGTCCGGTGCTGACTCTATGACAGCACTCTGGATACCTGCGCTTGGCGGTCAGAAATACAACATGGCCGGCATGCAGAATACGCTGTATCTGCAGGCAGATGAAGAAGGCGAATTCGCAGGCCGTAATGCAAACTACAACGGATCCGGCTTTGCAGAGCACACATTCACCGTCACTTCTGAAAGTGAAGAAGAATTCGATCAGTGGGTAAGCGACATTCAAAGCAACGCCCCAGAATTGACGGAAGAACGGTTTAACGAATATTTAAAGCCAGGTCTTGCAGATGAGGCTGAATACTCGAGCACGCACCTGGAGTATGTTGACTTTGGCCAAAACGACGGCAGAAGTTATATTACGGATCTCTACAGCGGAGACCTTGGTGAAGACGTATCCCTTTACGGCGGCGAAGGCGGTCCGTGGGAAGAAGAATAAATTAAGCTTAGTATGATAAATATAGAAAGCAGGTGACATCCTTTGTGGGATTTTATATGGAATGATTTTCTTGTCACCGGAGAGCCGTTAATTTACGGGGCGATGGCCTCCATTGTCCTCGTTACGGTGGGTATTGTGTTTGTTCTGACGTATTTCAAGCTTTGGAAATGGCTGTGGGACGAATACTTAACGACGGTGGACCATAAGAAAATCGGTATTATGTATATCATTGCTGCGTTGGCTATGCTGTTCCGCGGCGGTGTCGATGCCTTAATGATGAGGACGCAGCTTGCGCTCCCGGGAATGAACTTTTTAAATTCTGTGCACTATAATGAAATCTTTACAACGCACGGAACAGTTATGATTCTTTTCATGGCGATGCCGTTTATTATCGGTTTGATGAACGTTGCGGTTCCCCTTCAAATAGGGGCGCGGGACGTAGCCTTTCCATTTTTAAACGCATTCAGCTTTTGGACCTTTTTCTTCGGCGCCATGCTGTTTAACGTATCTTTCGTTATCGGCGGTTCTCCAAGCGCCGGGTGGACCAGCTATGTTCCGATGGCAGGGCCGGAGCTTAGTCCGGAGATTAACCAAAACTACTATTTATTAGCACTGCAGCTGTCCGGTATCGGTACGCTTGCCACAGGGATTAACTTCCTTGTCACGATCCTGCGGATGCGTGCGCCGGGCATGACGCTGATGAAAATGCCTATCTTCACGTGGTCGGCACTTATTACATCCATTATCATTATTTTCGCCTTTCCAATTTTAACAATTGCGCTGGCTCTGATGACGATGGACCGCATTTTTGGCACTCACTTCTTTACCTTAGCCGGTGAAGGTATGCCGATGATGTGGGCGAACCTTTTCTGGCTCTGGGGACACCCGGAAGTATATATCGTTATTCTTCCTGCATTCGGTGTTTTCTCTGAAGTTATTTCAACGTTTGCCAGAAAGCAGCTGTTTGGTTACAAAGCGATGGTTTACGCCATGGTTGTTATTGCCGGATTGAGTTTCGTCGTTTGGGTCCACCACTTCTTTACGATGGGGGCCGGAGCAGGAGTTAACTCACTATTCTCCATTACGACCATGCTGATTGCCGTTCCTACCGGGATTAAGATATTTAACTGGCTTGGGACGATGTATAAAGGACGGATCAGGTTTAATGTTCCGATGCTGTGGGCGCTTGCCTTTATACCGAACTTTACCATCGGCGGGGTTACCGGGGTTATGCTCGGTATGGCTTCCGCTGACTACCAGTACCACAATACGTACTTCCTGATTGCCCACTTCCACTATGTGCTGATCGCCGGTACATTGTTTGGAATGTTCGCCGGTCTTACGTACTGGTACCCGAAAATGTTTGGTCATAAGATGAACGAAAAGATCGGGAAAGTCAGCTTCTGGCTGACCGTCATCGGCTTTAATATTACGTTTTTGCCGCAGTTTTTCCTCGGTCTTATGGGAATGCCGCGCCGTACGTATACGATTGAACCGGAATGGATGCCGCTTAACCTGCTGTCTACTACCGGTGCCTTTATTCTCGCAGCAGGGTTTGTTATCTTTACGTTCAACATTTATTACAGCTTTCGTTACGAACCACGGGAAAAAACAGGGGACGCCTGGGACGGGCGTTCGCTCGAATGGGCCACAACAACGCCTGTACCGCACTACAACTTTGCAACAGTTCCATACGTGAACAGCCACGAAGCGTACTGGGATATGAAAGAAACAGGTGCTACAACGTACGATGAATCCAAGCTCGAGCCGATTCACATGCCGAGCTACAAGGGAATGCCAATCATCATGTCAGCTATTATGTTTGTAGCAAGCTTCGGTCTTGTCTGGCACTGGTTCTGGCTTGCAATTCCGGGACTCATCGGAATTATTATCTGCATGGTTATTCGCTCCTTCGACTATGATGAAGGGTATCACGTCCCTATTGATGAAATTAAACGTACTGAGGAGCAGGCAAGGGGGCGTAAAGAATGAGTGAACACGCGGAATTAAAAACCGGGCCTCTTGAGTACCGAAAAGAAGAAGGAACGCTTACCATTCTTGGCTTCTGGATCTTTCTTGCAGCCGAGGTGGTACTCTTCTCCACGCTCTTCGCCACCTACGCCGTTTTGTTCGGCCGCTATGGCGACGCTACTCCGGCACCGGAATTGTTTGAAATGCCAATGGCTCTTGCCATGACGTTTCTGCTTTTAACAAGTAGTTTTACGTGTGGGATAGCGATTCATATGATGAGAAAAGAATCCTTAAAGGGTCTTCTTATATGGCTTAGCATCACGTTGGCTTTAGGTCTTGGCTTCCTTGGCTTTGAAATTTATGAGTTCGTACACTACGTTCACGAAGGTGCAACGATTCAATCAAGTGCATTCTGGTCAGCGTTCTTTACGCTCACCGGTACGCACGGACTTCACGTAACGCTTGGTGTCTTTTGGTGTACAGCGATTATTATTCAGCTGGTTCGTATTGGCTTAACGCCGACGACGGCAAGAAAAACATTTGTCATCGGCCTGTACTGGCACTTTTTGGACGTTGTATGGATTTTCATCTTTACAGCCGTCTACCTGATAGGGATGGTGGTTTAAATGAGTGAACACACAGAACACAGTGAGTCAGGCATCCCCGTCAAACACATTATTGGCTTTATCGCCTCTATTGTTTTGACGCTCGTTGCTGCTTACACAACTGTGATGTCCGGACTTCCAGTGCCATGGATTATTGCAATCATTATGATACTCGCAGTTATCCAGGCCGTGCTTCAGCTTGTCATGTTCATGCACATTGCGGAGAAAAACCCAGTACCGCAGTATGGAAACATCCTATTTGGGTTTTTCATCGCAGCGGTAGTTATCGCAGGCTCCATCTGGGTAATGTCCTTTGGCATGCACGATATGGATATGAACGGCGGCTCCGGCGGCGGTTCTGGAGGAGAAGAACATTCAGAGCATTAAATAGAAAAAGCCTGTCCCGAAAGTGTGGGACAGGCTTTTTTGTGTTTGAAGAATGATACGAAAAGATTTAGTGTACGACGCTTCCGCCGGAAATTTTTACGGCTTCTCCAACAATGTTGGAGGCAGCGTCTGTTAACAGGTAGGCGATAGTATTGGCGACCTCATCCGGCTGGGTCATCCGCCCGGACGGAAGACTGTCAGCGGACGCCTGCATTTGTTCTTCGAGGCTTTTGCCGGTTTCTTCAGCCTTTGTCTGCATGAGCTGCTCCACCATTTCTGTCTGCACATAGCCAGGGCAAACCGCGTTAACCTGGATACCATGTTCAATAGCTTCAAGCGCAAGGGACTGGGTGAAGCCGGTGATCGCAAACTTTGAAGCAGAATACGCGCTGTTACCCGGAGTCCCGCGTAAACCGGAAAGAGAAGAAACGTTCACAATCGCACCCTTCTTCTGCTCCTGCATGCGTTTGTACACAAGCTGGGTTAAAAGAACGGTGGAGGTATAGTTTACGTCCATCATTTCTTGCAGATCCGATTCCTCGAGCTCATCAACAAATTTACGTTTTAGTACGCCTGCTGAATTTACCAGGAGGCTCAACGACCCATGTGCACCTTCAGCTGCTTTTACCAGATCACTGCGAGCCGAAGCATCAGTGATATCTGCAGGATAGACAAATACACGGGCCTGCGGCTGTGCATCGAGGATCAGCTGTTTGGTCTCTTCCAGTTTTTCTTTGTTTCGGCCGGTAACTGTAACATCAGCTCCCATGCGGGCAAGCGTAATGGCTGTTTCTCTTCCAATGCCCCGTGTACTTCCGGTCACAAGGGCGTGTTCATTTTGCAGTGCGTTTTCGGCAAATGGCATCATTATGTATTCCTCCATGTATAAAGTATTCTGCCTGTATTTACCCGCAGGGGGGAGGAAGCAAACGAAAGCCGGGGTAATGGAAGATTATATAAGGAAACTTCGGGGTACATAAGGAAGCATCAACTATAAAAAGAGGTGAAACGATGAAAGCAGTGTTTTTAAACGGATCGTTAAAGGATTCTTCTCATACGTCGAACACAGACGCACTGGCAGATGAAGTCATGCAGATTTGGGAAGAGGAAGGGGTGCAGGTGGAGAAAATCCGTCTGGCGGACTACAATATCCCTTACGGAGTCGCAGATGATCTAGGAGAAGGAGACGACTGGCCGTCTATTCAGGCGAAGATTGAGGAAGCGGAACTGGTGCTGCTTGGGACACCGGTATGGCTCGGGGAAAAAAGCAGTATAATTACAAAAGCGATAGAACGGCTGAATGGATCAGCCAGCCATACAAACGAAAAAGGGCAGGGAATCTATTACGACAAGGTTGCCGGAGTAGTAGCCACAGGCAACGAAGACGGTGCCAAACACGCCATTCAGTCTATTGTCTTCGGCTTGTCCCATTTAGGCTTTACGCTTCCGCCGCGTCCAAACTGCTACTGGGTCGGTGAAGCCGGACCGGGGCCTTCGTTTATTGAAGCAGAGGGCATTAAAAGCGAATTCGTTCAAAAGCACATTCCTAAACTGGCGTACAATATGCTGCATGTGGGCACAATTTTAAAAGAAAATCCTATTCCAACCAAAGGCAACACGTAACGAATAAAAAGACACAAAAAAAGCAGCCAATCGGCTGCTTTTTTTAGTAAGAACGGCTTACCAGCTTGCTTTTTTAACGCCTGGTACCTGACCTTTGTGGGCCAGATCGCGGAAAGCGATACGGGACATGCCGAATTTACGCATATAGCCGTGTGGACGACCGGAAATCGAACATCTATTGTGAAGGCGTGTTGGAGAAGCGTCACGAGGAAGCTTCTGCAGTGCCTCATAATCGCCTTTTTCTTTTAACTCACGGCGGAGTTCAGCGTATTTCGCTACCGTTTCTTCGCGCTTACGCTCTTTTGCGAGTTTAGATTGTTTAGCCAAGGTTCTCACTCCTTTTCATAATATTCGTGGCATTCATATTTTTAAGCACATACTTCATCATAACAGCTGCCTCGATATGTGTAAAGGCTTCTTGTTATTGTTTCCGATGTTTATGATCCGCCGGAAACGGTAATGAATTATTTAGTAACAACGTTTAAACGAAGGGAGTTTCTTTTCATGGAAATAAAACATTATGATAACAGATTTACTGCTGAGCAGGATGGCAAGGTTATTGGTGACATTTCATTTTTTGAAGAAGGTGAACAAAGCATTGTCATCGATAGTACCAAAGTAATCGATGAAGAGCAAGGAAAAGGCGTAGGAAAAGAATTGGTCCGCAATGTGGTGGAAAAAGCAAAAGCGGAAAACAAAACGATCGTTCCCCGCTGCCCTTATGCGGAAGAAAAAATCAAAGAAAACGACGATTTCAAGCAGGTGCTTGAAACGCAGTAACAGCAGCACTGCTTCCCTGAACGGGAGGCAGTTTTTTTATGCTGCCTTGTTTATTCCTGTATGACGCGTTGATACCACGTGGCACCGGCCTCTATTTCTTCTGTGGTAATCTGGTGGCCTTCATGCCCCCAGTAGAGTTCTACTGAAGCCCCTGCTTCTTCAAATAGGTGATAAAGGGTTTCAGCCTCCTCCGGGAGACAGATGGGATCATTTGTAGCGGCGCCGATAAAAATGCTGCTGCCGGAAAGGGAGGGAAGAGGCACATCCCGTCGTGGCACCATCGGGTGGTGGAGAAAAGCCCGGGTGACTGAGCGCGCATAATGAAAAAGCAGGCTCGCTCCCATGGTAGCTCCGTTGGAATAACCGAACACGATAATTGTATGAAGATTAAAATGATAGCGGCCGGCGCTTTCCTCGAGGAATTGATGAAGCTGCTGGGTACGGAAAATCAGGTCTTTTTCGTCAATCGAGCCGTCGGCAAGCCTGGCGAAATAGCGGTGCATGCCGTCTTCGACCACGTTGCCGCGGACACTTAAGATGTTGGCTTCCGGATCAATCAGCCGCCCTGCTTCGAGGAAATCCTTTTCGGTGCCCCCGGTGCCGTGCAGGATTAAAATAGTCGGGGCAGTGCTGCTGCCTGGTTGAAATATGTGCTTCATCAAACCTCTCCTCCGTCCCTGATTACTTAATCAATCGGCTTTAAACGTGCTTCGATTTCTGAACGCCTGGGTTCAAGAAAAGGCGGCAGGGCAAGGCTCTCTCCCAGGTGTTCAAACGATTCATCCCCTTCAAATCCCGGACCGTCGGTAGCCAGTTCAAAAAGAATGCCGTTTGGTTCGCGGAAGTACAGCGATTGGAAATAATAGCGTTCCACGAATCCGGAGTTCGGAAGCCGGGCGTTTTTAATACGTTCAATCCACTGCTGCAGTTCGTCTGCATCCTCCACCCGGAAAGCTACGTGGTGCACAGCACCCCGCCCCTGACGCTCGGCAGACAGGTCGCTGCGGGTTTCTATATGAATTTCGGCACCGGACCCTCCTTTTCCTGTTTCAAAGACACGAATGTCCGGCAGATCGGTATCATCTGGGTGAGGATAGGATTGAATTTCGGAAAAACCCATTATATCCTTCAGCACCGCGACAGTCGGTTCAGCTGTTTTAACGGTTAAACGGACCGGACCGAGACCGGTGGCTCCGTTTGCGCGGGAGGCATTTGAATGCTCCCACGGAATGCCGGGTTCCACGCCCTGATCGTGCTCATCAGACACAAACTGCATCCGGTGGCCCTCGGGGTCTTCGAATGGCAGGACGAGCCGTCCCGCCTGCTCCTGAATATCACCGTGCTGTACAGAGTGATCTTCAAACCGCTGTTTCCAGTATTCGAGTGCGCGGTCCCCGGGCACACGGAGAGAGACATTCGTAATACTGTTGGTGCCGCGCTTGTTGGAGGCGGCCATTGGGATTTCAAAAAAAGTAACTTCAGTGCCGGGATTACCCCGTTCGTCCCCGTAGAATAAATGGTAGACAGACGTGTCGTCCTGATTGACCGTTTTTTTGACGAGCCGCATGCCGAGAACGTTCGTATAGAAATCGACATTACGGCGGGCGTTTGCTGTTAATGAAGAGACGTGGTGAATACCTTTCAGATGCATGATGATTTCTCCTCCCGTGTTGTTTTCTGCAGTTTGCGGAGCAGCCGCAGCAGTTCCCGTTTTTCTGCATCTGTCAGACCGTCAAACTGGGCGGCCTGAAAATCTTCCTGCCCCGGAGCAACTGCTTCAAGGGCAGCAAGTCCTTGCGGGGTCAGGGAAATATGTTTTTCTTTCCAGGTCTGTCTGCGCGTGACAAGTCCTTCTTTCTCGAGCTTTTTCAAAAGATAGGTGACACTTCCTTTCGTAACAAACAGCTTACCCGCGAGCTCCTTTTGGGTGATCGGCTGATGGGCGTGCACCTGCGCAAGGATATCGAACTGCGGCGGGCTGAGCCCCGCCTGCTTTAAATGAGCGGCTGAGCGGCTGAGGTTCTGCTCGTATACACGTGCGAGCCGAAACCACAGCAGCAGGCCCAGTCTGGTTTTATTCATAAGCATTGACTCCTTTATAACTGCTATCAGTTTAACTTTAAACTGATGAAAAGTAAAGAAAGTTGCTTTTAGCGGCATTAAACATGGAAAGGACGGGGAAGAAGAACATTAGAATAATGTAGAGGAGGAAAACAGGATGAGAGAAGCAGCACTTGTAATAGATCAGAAAGCAGAGCTTGGGGAAGGCCCGAGCTGGGACGCCGGGCGTGGCGTTTTATACTGGGTCGATATTGATGGGTTTAAATTGATGGAATATCATCCTGCTTCAGGAAGGCACTATGAACGTAAGCTCGATCAGCACGTATGTGCTGCGGTACCGAGAGAAAAAGGGGGAATGATGCTTGCCCTGAGAGATGGCTTCTATTCCTACGATCTCGTTTCCGGGGAGAAGGAAGCAATTATAGATCCGGAAGCAGACAAGCCGGGCAACCGGTTTAATGACGGTAAATGTGACCCATCCGGACGCTTTTGGGCAGGAACGATGGCGGTCGAACGCGGCACAGGGGAAGCTGCTTTATACCGCCTGAATAAAGATATGAGCCTCGATACGATTTTTGACAGCGTCACTATTTCTAACGGGCTGGCATGGACGGAAGACGGAAGCATGATGTATTACATCGACACACCGACCAAAAAAGTCATGGCATATGACTTGAATGCTGCTACGGGGGAAATCACGGGCAAACGGACAGCGATTACGTTTCAGGAAGGCTCCCCGGACGGGATGTGCATAGATCAGGAAGGCATGCTTTGGATTGCGCTGCATCGTCTCGGAAAAGTTGAACGCTGGAATCCACAGACGAGTGAACGTCTGGAAACAGTGACCGTGCCGGCCCAGAGAACGACCTCCTGTGTATTTGGCGGCGAAGATTTAAAGGATCTGTACATTACAACAGCGAGAGGGGAGCTTTCTGAAGAGGAGCTTCGCGAAGAGCCACATGCAGGTGGACTGTTTCATATCCGTACCGATGTGCCGGGCATGCCAACCTACTCGTTTGGCGGCTGAAAAAGAAGGGAGAGAATATGTTTTCAAAAAAAGCTCCGGAAGAGTTGTATCTAAAAACGTTAAGCCTTGAGCCGGAAAATCAGGAGACACCGATTCCATTTGTCGGAAACGAACACGTGCATTCTTCGTTGTTCTACCGGCGCAATCACTTTTCGTATCCGCAGGAGCCGGCGACGGGTTTTACAATTGACGGGCTCGTGGACAGCCCGGGGTTTATTTCGCTCGAGGATATTCAGGCGCTCCCATCACGGACAGTAGAAACAGTGCTTGAATGTGCAGGGAACAAAAGAAGTTTATTTGAGCCCAAAACCTTCGGTGAGCCATGGGGAAAAGGAGCCATCAGCCAGGGGAAATGGAGGGGAGTGTCGCTGAAAACCCTGCTTGGGAAAGCCGGTTGGGATAAGGAAGCAGCTGTGGAAGTTATCACTGCCGCAGGAGACGCGGGAGAACGTCCTGACAAAAAGGATGTCTACACCTACACCCGGAGCCTGCCGGTGGAAAAAGCGCTGGACCCGGATACTATCATCGCCTACGAATACAATGGCCAGCCACTCTCTTTTAAACACGGAGCCCCGCTTCGATTAATCGTGCCGGGATGGTACGCGATGGCTTCCATGAAATGGATTGAGCGCGTCACGGTGAGTAAAGAAACGTTTGAAGGGCCCTTTCAGGCGATTGATTATGTTTATTATCCTCACAAAAACAGCCGGAAGGACGCTTTTCCGGTGACAACCATGAATGTAAACAGCATTATCCAGTCTCCTGCTGATATGGAAATTAAAAAAGAAGGGACGCACGAAATAGAAGGCATTGCCTGGTCGGGCGAGGCTGCCATCGAGCTGGTCGAAGTAAGTACGGACGGCGGCCAGACATGGGTGGAGGCACAGATTGAGCCTCAAAGCAGCGCGCCGTACACATGGACGAAATGGTTCTGTGAGTGGAAGGATGCTGCGGCCGGAGAATATACATTAATGGCGAGAGCCTGTGATGCCAGCGGCCGCCAGCAGCCAATGCAGGCCTTTTGGAATCAGAAGGGGTACGGCTATAATGCGGTTGAAACAATTCAGGTCAAGCTAAAGTAAAAAAGGCTTCGAATCCTCAGTGGATTCGAAGCCTTTTTATGCATTAAGAAGACGTGTAGGCGCCTCCGTTAATATGAATCGTCTGGCCGGTCATGTAGGAGGCTTCGTCAGAAGCAATCATCACATATGGCCATGCGTGTTCTGATGGCTGGCCGGGACGGTTCATCAGCGTGTCCTGTCCGAAATCCTCCACCCCGTCTTCATTAAATGAAGAAGGAATAAGCGGTGTCCATACAGGTCCCGGAGCGACACTGTTCACCCGGATGCCTTTCGAAGCGAGGCTCTGGGCGATGCTTCGCATAAAGGCAGTGATCGCTCCTTTTGTCGCGGAGTAATCCATAAGAATTGGATTGCCGCGGAAGGCGTTGATTGAAGAGGTGGAAATGATCGAGTCGCCTTCTGATAAATAATCCATTGCTGCTTTTGTTAAATAAAACTGGGAGAAAAAGTTGGTGCGGAACACATCCTCAAATTCATCAGACGGGATATCCTCGACGTTTTCGTGGACGTGCTGGATCGCTGCGTTATTGACGAGAATGTTTAATCCGCCAAACTCCTCCGCCGTTTGTTTCACGAGATCGATACAATGGGACTCCTCTTTAATATCTCCGGGAAGCAGCAGGCACCTGCCTCCTTCTGCTTCAACCATGCGTTTCGTTTCTTCAGCATCGTCGTGTTCGTCAAGGTAGGAAATGGCGACATTGGCTCCCTCTTTGGCATAAAGAAGGGCTACAGAGCGTCCGATACCGCTGTCGCCGCCGGTGATAAGCGCGGCTTTTCCTTTGAGTTTCCCGGTGCCCTGGTAATCAGTGGGATGAGCCGGGAGCGGCTCCATCTTCGATTCAATACCCGGCTGTTTGTCCTGGCGCTGTCTCGGGGTGCTTCCGTTCTGCATATCTCTAGGATCCATGTGTAACATCCTTTCTCATATTGAAATCATGCGTACATTGTTATTTATACCATCAGGATGCATATTACAAACGTATAATAGAAATGGGGTGCAGGAAACGGCATAAAAAAAGAAACCGCTGCGTGCGGTTTCTTAGGACGAAGGAGGCTGATAACCCAGAAGCCGGCCGGCGAGCTGGTCAATGACCATATCGTCCATAGGAGGATTGTGAAGTCCAGCGCGGATATCACGGTAGTGACGCTGCAGCGGGCTGGAAGCGGAAAGACTTCTGGCCCCGGCAACCCGCATGGCAAGGTCAACTACTTCGACGGCTTCGTTTACAATGCTCGTTTTGGCTGCGCCTAATTCGCCTTTCATCTGCTGTCTCGTTTCGGTGCTGGATTCATCCCATTTTAGCGCAACAGAATGGAGAAAATGCCTGCTTTGCAGAAGTTTGAGCTCCATCCGGCCGAGTTTTTCCCGCACGTTCGGCAGCTCCGAGATCGTTCCATTAATGCTGTTCGGAGAGTAGGAAGCAGCAAAACGGGCAGCTTCATCAGCTGCGGCCTGTGCAATTCCCAGGTAACAGGCAGGAATGTGCAGAAGCCATCCGGCAGCCGGTTTATTGCCGGGAACGATATATTGGGCCAGATGGTTTTCTGGCACCCGGACGTTTTCAAGCACAACATCATGACTGCCGGTCGCGCGCATGGCAATTGAATCCCACGTGTCGACAATAGATATTCCTGCAGCTTCCTTTGGCACAACAAAGTAGGCTGTAGCATCTTCTTCCGCAATATGGGCCGTTACGATATAGTAATCAAGCACGGGCGACATGGTGGCGAATGTTTTTCGCCCATTCAGGACCCACCCGCTGTCGCGGGATTCAGCGATGGTCCCCGGCGTGCCGCCGCGGGTTGGACTGCCGGTCGCAGCTTCGGTCGCGATATTGTTCAGGACGGCTCCGTTTGCAACGACGTTGTTCATGACATGGCTGTACAAATGTTCCTCCCACGGCCGTGTTTCGTTTAAATTTTTAACGATCCCGACGTGCCAGCCAATAGCAAGCGAGGTGGATCCGTCGTAGCGGGCGATAAGCTCCTGGGCTTCCACGAGTTCAAGCAGGCCGGCATCAATGCCGCCAAAAGCAGCCGGGGCCGTTAAGGCCGGATAGCCAATACTTTTTAATGCATCGATATTTTCGACTGGAAAGGTGCCGTTCTGGTCATGCTCCTCTGTCCGTTCTGCGAATCCCCGTACCGTTTCTTCGAGCTGCTGCAGCCGCTCGGCTTTTGTGGAAAAGGTGGTCATAATCATACTGCTGCCTCCAAAATGATGGAATTTTATTTGAATAAGGTTGTCGGATTTTTATACGCATATATATGAAATCATATTCCCTTTGTGGAAGCAAAAAAACAGCTTGCATTAGGAAAATAAAGGATAATGAAGCGTGTTTGCGGTGGTGTAAGGCTTAAAGAAAGAAAAATAGCGTAAGAAAACCTGACGTCCTTTCATTATTTTTCCGGAAAAAACAGTTAATTCGCGATATAGACGGTGATATGATTATATAATGAGGTTATCTCACGTAATCACAAAATACCGCGAATTACGGTAAATTCTATGAAATTAGTGTATTTGTTATTTTTCGTTTGATTCTGCATAATGCAAAAGTTCCATAAATTTCAGCATACATAAACAGGAAGGGGTCCCCATCGTGGACAATCAAAAACCAAGAGTAGGCTTTGTTTTTTACGGAGCCCTGGTAATACTACTTATTATGGCGGTTGTCGGAGTTGCAGTCCCGGAATCGTTTTTTAATGCCACTTCCGCAGTGCAGACATTCGTATCAAACCGTTTTGGGTGGTATTATCTTTTAATTGTATCGGCGTTTGTGCTTTTGTGTATTTACTTTATTTTCAGCAGGTATGGAAATATCCGTCTCGGAAGACCTGAGGACCGGCCGGAATACAGCTATCCCACCTGGTTTGCCATGCTGTTCAGTGCCGGCATGGGCGTAGGGCTTGTATTCTGGAGCGGGGCGGAAACAGTATCGCACTATGCCACGAACGCCCCGGAAGCAGAGGTCGGAACGGACCAGGCGCTTGTTGATTCCATGCGTTACATGTTCCTGCACTGGGGTATACACCCGTGGGCTATTTACGGTATTACGGCTATCTGTTTTGCGTATTTTACGTTCCGGCGCGGCGCCCCGGGCATGGTAAGCGCCATGCTCAGCCCGATTATGAACGAAAAAGGCATCGGCGGAAAAGTAGTGGACATTATTGCATTGGTTGCAACGGTATCAGGCATTGCAACTACCCTTGGTATCGGAGCGGCGCAGGTGTCCGGCGGTATGGCGTATTTGTTTGATACCCCGAACAATTATACGGTGCAGCTGATTGTTATTATTGTTATTACCGTGCTGTTCCTGGTGTCAGCGTATACCGGTTTAAATAAAGGAATCAAGTTCCTGAGTAATGCGAACATATACTTAACGGTCATTCTGTTTATTTTAATGATTTTTGTCGGCCCGACGTTATTTTCCATGAATTTGTTCACAAATACGATCGGCACGTATCTGCAGTCGCTTCCGAGCATGAGCTTCCGGATCGCTCCGACGTCCGACAGCGCGAGGGAATGGATTAATGCGTGGACCATCTTCTACTGGGCCTGGTGGATCTCGTGGTCGCCATTTGTGGGTATATTTATTGCCCGTGTATCGAGAGGGCGGACATTGAAGGAATTTACCATTGGCGTTATTCTGGTTCCGTCGATTGTCAGTTTTATCTGGTTCTCCCTGTTTGGCGGTGCTACATTAAACGTCCAGAGCACTGGTCTCGCAGACATTTCCTCCCTGGCTGCCGAGGAAGCCATCTTTGGCGTATTTGATAATTACGCGCTTAGCACGGTGTTGTCTGTTATTACACTCCTTTTGATTATTTCTTTCTTTATTACGTCTGCCGATTCTGCAACGTTTGTGCTTGGTATGCAGACATCGAACGGGGCATTAAATCCGTCCGCAGTCGTAAAGTTTATCTGGGGAATTATGCTCTCGGCTACAGCGGCCGTTCTGCTTTATTCCGGAGGAATAGATGCTTTGCAGAACGTCATGATCATATCAGCGCTTCCATTTTCTATTGTGATGATACTGATGGTCTACTCGCTGTTTAAAGCGCTGAGAGAAGAAACAGATATTGAAACGAAGGATAAAAGTAAAAATACGGACAAACCGGACAAAGCTTCTTAAAATAAAATTCAGGACTCCCATTTTCATGGGGGTCTTTTTTATTGGTAAAAATTGGAACAGTTTAATACCAGCACTTAGTACCTTGTTATATACTTTTCCTGAAAAGAAGGAAATTTGTTTAGAAAATTGAATTTTTTGGATACAATTGTGTTTGGAGGTGAAAAAGTGAAAAAGAAATTATTATTCAGTACTATTTTTGCAATCATGGCTACAATCTTTATTTTCGCTTCACCGGCTGTCACTAAGGCATCTATGCTGGAAACGGAAGCACAGGGACCGGAAGTAACGGCGCTTCAGCAGGATTTAATACAGATGGGATACTTACATACGAATGCGACCGGTTATTACGGCTCGGCAACAACACAGGCAGTGCAGCAGTTTCAAAGTGATTTTGGTTTAACCGTGGACGGTGCGGCGGGTCCGCAGACAACCAGCCGCATAAATGAAGTTACGTCAGTTGCGAAGGCGGTCTATGGGGAAGCCCGCGGAGAATCATTCGAAGGGCAGATAGGTGTGGCAGCGGTTATTTTAAACCGTCTTGAATCTGCAGAATTCCCGAATAACGTAAACGGCGTCATTCAGCAGCAGAATGCTTTTACTGCAGTAGCTGACGGACAGTACAGCATGACACCGGACCAGACAGCATATGAAGCGGTCAGGCAGGCATGGAATGGCTATGACCCGTCCTATGGTTCGATGTATTACTATAATCCAGAGGATGTCACCTCTGATTGGATTTGGACACGCTCCCCGAATTTATCTATCGGCCAGCACGTTTTTGCAAGCTGATGAGAAGAACCTGCGACAGCGCGGGTTCTTTTTTTGGTGCCTGAACAACAAAGACAAATATGGTACGATAAATGATCATATGCATTGACTCGGAAGGCGCCAGGAGGAAAAGAATGAAAGAAATTAAAGAAGCAGGGCCGTCAGAAGCAGCTCTGATTAACGCGATTATGTACGAAGCGTTTTGGGAGTACAGGAACGAAACGCCGCCGTCAGGAGCCATTGAGGAAACGACAGAAGCGATTCAGTCTGGACTGGAGCAGGGAGAGCGGGCGGCCGTCTGGTGGAAGGACGGGGAAGCGGCAGCGATGATCCGTTTTCGGTCAGAGGAAGAATATATCTATTTTCACCGTTTATCGGTCCGGCCATCCTATCGCGGCCACGGCGCTGCTGCCGCACTTGTCCGCTGGGTGGAGGAAACCGCAGCAGAGGAACATTTTAAAGGCGTGTATTGTAAAGTGCGGGCATCAACGCCAGGAAACATTCGTATGTATGAACGGATGGGCTACGGGGCAGTCAGGGAATATACTGCAGCCAGAGAAGGACACCCTCCGTTCGGGGTCGTAGTTATGGAAAAGATGCTGTAAATATCAATTGCTGCCGGGGCATTCATATTTTGTTTAATGATTCCTGCATGCGTATAAGTGTTACGAAGCCGGCGGCAAATGGAAGAATTGCCACCAGGCCAATCGCCCATGAAGCGTTCAGCGTGTCTACGAACAGGCCGGCGAGCAAGGCACCGAAGGCATACCCGCTGTCCCGCCAGGGAGCGGGAGCTGTGTCGCTGACTGCGGCGATGAGGACCGGATACACCATCGCCGTCCCGAGACCGAGCAGCACGGAGCTTCCGAGCCACCATCCGTAGGAAGAACCGGCAAGCAGGGCCCAAAGGGAAAAGGCCTGAAGCCAGAGACCGCCAACAATCAAGCGCTTGCGGCCGATCACATCGCTCCAGGGACCGGTAACCAATTGGGCGATCCCCCAGGCGAGGGGGTATGCTGCCACAATAATGCCAATCTGACTGACAGGTAACCCGCCAGACGCAAAGAAAAGAGGAAACAAGCCCCAGGCCATGCCATCCTTAAGATTGGTCGTCAGTCCGGCAAAGCTGAAGCTCGACAGGGCCGGCTGCTTCCAGGTGGTTTGGGAAAAGGCCTGCCAAAAGGACAGAGAGACTTCTCCGGAAGCCGTCTGGCGTGCCACCTGTCTGCTCGTATCAGGAACGAACAGCGAAAGCAGTAATCCTATACCGACGATACCGAAGCCGAGAAGAAAGGGTTCGGGACGCAGCGAGGTTGTGGAAGCAACATAGCCGGAAACGGCGGCCATCACGGAAAGGCCCATATAACCGGCAAATTCATTCAGGCCAACAGCTGTCCCACGCTGGGTCGGTTTCGCCAGATCCACCTTCATATTCACGGTCATCGACCAGGTCAGTCCCTGGTTGATGCCTAAGAAGATATTGGCGACGATAATCATCCACCAGGAAGAGGCAAAAATAATCAGAAGGGGCACAAAAAAACCGGCAGCCCATCCAGCCAGTAATATCTGCTTGCGTCCAAAGTGGTCGGCAAGCGTACCGGCCAGAAGGTTGACCAGGGCTTTAGAAAACCCAAAGCTGACAATAAAGGACAGGGCAGCACTGACCGAGGCGAGGCCAAACAGTTCCTCGCCTATTAACGGAAGAACGGTACGCTCTAGTCCCACCATGGAGCCGACAAAGACGTTGATCAGCACCAATAGAAAAAAAGGAAGCCGATTTTCAACAATTCCGATGGCAGAAGTCGTAGTCTTCATCGTTTCCCCTCCTTTCTTAATAATTAATGGGGTATCTGCGGGATCTTTCCTGTAAAGACTTTAATGTTTTAGCCGTAAACTTGGAATGAGAGCGTTCTCCACCAAAGTTTTTGCGGAAAGCTTCACCTTTCAACAGCTTCTACCATGTAATGGCTGTCGTTGATAACATGCGTTGTGGTGGTAAAACCATAGGACGCTACCGTTTGAGCAAAAGAGGCGGATGGCAGCCGGATTTCCAGTGGCGGACCGGAGTCGGTGGGGGCGGCTTCCCATTCGTAAAAGAAAATGGTGCCTCCGGGCTGCAGCACGCGCCGGAGTTCTGCGAAGACCTGGTCCATGTCGTCGATTTCGTGCATCACAAAGGCCACAACGATTTTTTGGACCTGGTCCTCTGATAAGGCAAGTTTTTCCAGGCTGGATAAAAGAAGCGTGATATTGGAGGCGCGGGCTTCTTCGGCATAGGCCTTCAATTCGGTTAACATCTGGTCTTCGATATCGACCGCGTATACGTGGCGGGCCTGTTCGGCCATCGGAAGGGTGAAGTAGCCATTCCCGGCACCGATATCCGCGATCACATCCGTCTTCTGAATATTCATAAGCGGCAGCAGCTTCGACATCGGAAGGGCCTGCTGTCGTTCTTCGCTCCATAGCTTTTTGGACTTGGCGGGGTCAAAGCGGTGACTCATATCCGTTCCTCCTTGAACATTGGAAGGGGGCCCTGCATTATACAGAGCCCCCAATATTTTAATTGCCGGTTTTTACGCTCAGCTGGTCGTTTCGAGCTGATCTTTTTTCCATTTCATGAAACCGCCCTCCACGTTGATCACGTCAAAGCCGTGATTCTGGAGAATGCTGGCGGCGATCGCGGAGCGTTTGCCCGAGGCACAATGCACCGCGACCGGCTGCTCCGTGGAAAGTTCGTTCGTACGGTCTGGCAGCTGCTGGAGCGACACATGGACCGCGTCCGGCACGTGCGACTGATTCCATTCGTCCTGGTAACGGACGTCGAGAATCTGCACGTCCTGGTGGCGGCGGCGCTCTTCGACCTGCTTCGGCGTTTCGTTCACGTACGTGCGCAGGTTCGAGGCGCTGGCTACGATCGAAGTGGCAAAGAACCCCTTCAGGCGGTCCATGCCCATGCCGGTGAGAATCCGGCGCAGCTCGTGGTAGTCGGCTGGATCAGCGATCAGGTAAATGTCCGCCTCATAATCGGCCAGCCGGCCCATCCATTCGGCGAAGGAGCCGGGGTACGGCAGGTTGATGGTGCCCGGAATGCTTCCCATCGCGAAGGCGGCGGCGCTGCGGGTATCGACGACCATCGTATGGTCTTGCTCGGCCAGGGCGGCCACGTCATCGCCGGTGCCCTGCATTTCCACCGCCGCCGGGATCTCAGCGAGCGGGGTCATAGCCTGCTTGTTTACTTCTTTCATTTTGGCAAAATACGTTGGCGGCTCGCTCTGGCCGTCGAGGAGAAAGTCCACGAAGGCCTGCTCGTCGTTCGGCTGAAACGCGGGATTGGTCATCCGCTCGTAGCCGACGGTGCTCGTTGGGACGGCGCCGAGCGCTTTGCCGCAGGCGCTGCCGGCACCGTGGCCCGGCCAGATCTGCATATAATCCCCGTATTCCTTGAACTGCTGAAGGGACTCGAACATCTGGCGGGCCCCTTTATCCGCGGAATCCTTCACGCCGACGGATTTTTCAAGCAGATCCGGACGGCCAACATCGCCGACGAAGACAAAATCGCCGGTAAATACGCCCATCGGATGATCGGTGGCGGCTCCGTCGGTGAGCTCATAGGAAACGTGCTCCGGGGTATGGCCCGGCGTGTGCAGAGCTCTCAGTTTGATGTTGCCGACATAAATCTCGTCCCCATGGGTCAAGCCGTGCAGTGGCAGGTCCTGATCCCATTCATAGCCGCCGTTGTCAGCGCCTTCGGTGGAATAATAGATGGTGGCGCCGGTCCGGCGGGCAAGCTCGGTCACGCCGGAAACAAAGTCCGCATGAATATGGGTCTCAAATGCTCCGGTAATACGGAAGCCCTGTTCGCGGGCGATCTGCAGATAGTCTTCAATGTTACGGGACGGGTCGATCACGGCTGCCTCGCCGGTCGCCTGGCAGCCGATCATATAGGATGCCTGGGCCAGTGACGTGTCATAAAAATATTTCAAATACATGAATCATCGCTCCTTCAAGGTAGAATAGATGTTACTCGGTTTTTCCGGTCCATTCGTTCATGCCGCCCGCCATGCTGCGGACGTTAAAGCCATGGTCCTGGAGGGCTTCGGCTGCCCGGGCACTGCGTTTCCCGGAGCGGCAGACGGTGACATAGGACTGTGTGGGATCGAGTTCGTTCATCCGCGAGGAGATATCTCCCACAGGGATATGAACCGATTCAGGAATGCGTCCTTCGTCGAGTTCTTCGTCCTCCCGGACGTCAATCACCTGGACGCCGCTGCCTTGTTCGAGTTCCTGCTGAACGTCTTTTGGCTGTACTTCTTTGATGCGTTTTTCTTCTGTCATAGGGGATCACCTCATATTTTGATTATTGCTTTGTGGATCGAATAATTATCTGTTCATAATACCTATTAGGGTATATAGGCTTCTAAAAAATTTTACACGGTCTGATCGATGCCCTGCTTCAAGCGCTGTTCGATATCCTCGGCTGTCGCTGTTAATGCTGGTTCTTCGGCCAGTTCCATCAATACAGAGGGGCGGGGCATGCTGATATACGTGGATCCTGCTTCTTCGTACACAGTGATTTTACATGGCAGAAAATTGCCGATCAGCTTATTTTGGTTTAAGACCTGCTCCGCTTCTTTCGGATTGCACACTTCAAGTACCCGGTGCTGGTCCGGAAAGTCGATGCCTTTGTCCTGTAATTTGCCCTGCAGATCCAAATGCCAAAGCACGCCAAAACCAATTTCTTTCAGGTTGGCTTCAAGATCCTCAATGGCTGTACGGACAGACTTCGAGGTGGTGACGGTATAATGAAACATAGAAATGCCTCCTTGTGCGTTCTCTATACTGACGAATACCCGGCACTGTATAGTGGCAAACGTTTTATCCATTAATAATCTGGATCCATATTTGAACAGCGGTCGCTAAAATGATCACGGCCAATATACTTTGCAGAAGCTTCGTGTTGACCTTCTGGCCGGCTTGGGCCCCGAGCGGTGCTGCGATCAGGCTGGCAGCAATCATGATCAGGGCCGGGCCGTACAGCACCTGGCCGGTCGCCACCTTGCCAACGGTCGCTCCGATGGACGAGATCAGGGTGACGGCAAGCGACGTCGCGATCGTCATCCGGGTCGGGATTTTTAATACGACGAGCATGATGGGCACGAGGATAAATGCGCCGGCGGCCCCGACGATCCCGGACCCGATCCCGACCACGAAGGACAATCCAGCGGCGAGAGGCTTATGGAACGTAATCCGTGTAAGGTCCTGGTCGTCCAGGCCTTTTTTCGGTACAAACATCATCACCACGGCGATGGTCGCAAGCAGGGCATACACCATGTTGACGCCAGCTTCGCTGAAGAAATTCGAGGCATAGGCGCCGATAAAGCTGCCGATCAGAATACTTCCGCCCATATACAGAATCAGCTGGCCGTTCAGATAGCCGCCTTTGCGGTACGCCCAGACGCCGCCGATGGTGGCAAAAAAGACCTGAACGGCACTGATGCCGGACACTTCATGGGCGGAAAAGGCCGCTACCCCGAGCAGCGGGGGAATGTATAACAGCATGGGGTATTTGATGATCGAGCCGCCGATCCCAACCATGCCGGAAACAAAGGAACCGACAAACCCCAGGAGGAAAATCACGACGATAAACAGCAGTGACAATGGAAAAACCTCCCTTGAGGGGAAGCACATCCATGGCTTCCTCGGGTGACGATATTGTTAGCCTTTTTGAATCCAGAATTTATAGACGCCATTGTCTTCGCTGTGGTCGAGCAGTTCGTGGCCGCCGGCTTTCGTCCAGGCCGTTAAGTCGCTCTGCGCTCCTTTGTCGGTCGCGTGCAGCTCAAGCACCTCACCGCTCTCCATGTCTTTAATAGCTTTTTTGGTTTTCAAAATCGGCTGTGGGCAGGCAAGTCCTTTAGCATCAATTGTTGTTTTTGGTTCCATTTATTATTTCTCCTTTAAATTAAATTTTTGATTCGTACCAGGAAGTCATCCAGAAAATGAAGTTTAAATGAATAAATTCACATGACCTTCAGACGCTTCGCCCAGATAGGCCGCAACGCCGGCGTATTCAATGTCATCGCGCAGCTCTTTTTCATCAAGCCCGAGCAGATCCATGGTCATGGTACAGCCGATCAGCCGTACGTCCTGTTCCCGGGCCATATCGATCAGCTCCGGCAGCGGCATGGCATTGTGTTTTTTCATGACTTTCTTAATCAGTTTTGGCCCAATGCCAAGAAAGTTCATGTTGGAAAGACCCATGCGATCGGCTCCCCGGGGCATCATTTTGCCGAACATCGCTTCGAGTTTTCCTTTAACGATGCTTTGCTTTTCCGGTTTGCGGAGGGCATTCAATCCCCAGAACGTGTGAAAAATGGTGACCTCGTGATCGTACGCAGCGGCGCCGTTGGCGATAATGTAGGCTGCCATGGCTTTGTCGTAGTCGCCGCTGAATAATACAATGGTGGTCTTTTTGGTTTCCTGCATCTAATCTCTCCTTAAGTTAAATACATTTACGGGTTGGGGTATAAAAATAATGAAAAATTTTTCGTAAACTCTCATTGATATTTACCCGTTCTTTGATTTATTACCCCGGTGGGTATATAAATACTTTAAAATAGATTGGAGAACATGTCAACTTATTTTGGTAAAAATATTTTTAGAGATGGATAAACGCATGGGAATGTTAAAATTTAGACAGCAGCTTTTAATAGTTAAGGAAAGGGAGATTTTTATGCGAGATACCTATATAGGTGAATGCCGGCGCCGCTACTTAAAAAAGACAGCCGCAGTAATGGCGGTGGGGATTTTTGCTGTTTTATGGAAGAGCCAAAGAGGACACCGGCGTTCACCGGAAGCCTGGGGTGCGATGGTATCCGCTCATTTTATTGACAACAACAGCACCCGGGAAGAACAAAAGAAGCAAATGAAAAAAGCATTCCGGCTCGCGGCAGCGGAAGGGGATCAAAAGCAGGACATCTTTAAGGCTTATCAACGTTTTGCCAGAAGTCCAGAGTGGCTTCAGACAAAAAAATAAAAACCTTCTGCCCTTCCCTCCGAAGGTGAAGAAACATAAAAACAGGAACTGCCCCGGAAAAGGACAGTCCCTGTTTTTGCTGTTATTTTAAAGCAAACTTTTCGTTTAGACCGCCGAGCGCTCGACTTCTCCTTTGCGGAGAATAACGCGTGGATACGGAAATTCTTCCTCCTGGCCGGCGAACGGGTAATGAACGTATTCAACACAAATTGTACGTTCATATTCTGCGATCATCCGACACTCTTTTCCATCAAAATACAAAAGTTCGTCTTTATCAAATATTTTTACGTCTTTTTCTTGTTCCACTTCCAAACCTCCTTACCCCTCTCTTTACAGAGTAATCAATTTTAGGGCAGGCCGCAAGGTAATAAAAGGAAACAGAACAAATTCATCTTCAGGTTTCCGGAGAATTTACAATGGATAAGGGCGGTCCTGCGCCTGTACGCTGATCCACTGCTCGGTTGTAAATTCATCTAAAACCCATTCGCCGTTAAAGCGTCCGATACCGGATTGCTTCTCGCCACCAAACGGCAGGTGCGCTTCATCGTTTACAGACTGGTCGTTTACGTGAACCATGCCGGAATTAATACGCCGAGCTGCCTGCATGCCCCGGTAACGGTCCTGAGTGAAGACCGATCCGCTCAAGCCGTAAGGAGAATCGTTTGCGATACGGATGGCTTCGTCCTCACTCGATGCCCGGATTAACGTTGCAACAGGGCCGAAGACTTCATCCTTTGCTGCCGGCATGTCATTAGTTACTTCGGAAAGGACCACCGGCGGTATAACCTGGCCGTTGATTTCAAACTCTGTCTGAAGTTTAGCTCCGGCATCAATTGTACCCTGAACCAGGTTCTCAATATTGTTGACCTGTTCTTCATTAATGATCGGGCCGACGATGACATTTTCATCCGAAGGGTCACCAGCTTTTAACGTTTTTGCCACACGGGTGAACTCTTCGACAAATTCGTCGTAAATGTCATCATGAACAATGACGCGGTTCAATGCGAGACAAATCTGTCCCTGGTGAAGGAAGGACCCGAATACTGCTGCTTTGGCAGCTTTTTTCACCTCGGCGTCCTGAAGAACGACCATGGCATTGTTGCCGCCAAGCTCAAGAGCGGTTTCTTTTAAGTTTTTCGCCGCAAGCTCAGCAATATGGGTGCCGACTTCCGTGGAGCCGGTGAACGATAACAGAGCTGGTACTTCATGAGTGACGAAGGCATCGCCAATTTCAGAGCCGCGTCCGGCAGTGACGTGAATGACGCCTGCTGGAAATCCGGCTTCTTCAAACAATGCTGCAATCAGCAGTCCGGATGTAACCGGTGTGTCGGAGGCTGGCTTAACAACGACGGTATTACCTGTTGCCACTGCTGGTGCAATTGTTCTCATTGCAAGATGGAACGGGAAGTTCCATGGGCCGATAACACCAATAACTCCTTTGCCCGACCGGAAGGTGTAGTTTTCTTTGCCGGGAGTGTTTGAAGGAGCAGTCGTTCCGTGAACCCGGTTAGGGAAGGACGCAGATTCAAAAACAATGTTGGAAGCTGTGTTGAACTCAGTTTCTGCCTTCAGTCTGCTGCTCCCGGATTCCTTGATAAGCCATTCCACAATGGTTTCCTTCTGTTTCTGCATAACATCGTACAGCCGGTGGATATACTGTTGTTTTTCGGCTGGGCTGTGAGCGTCCCAGGTTTTCTGATAATCATTGGCCGACTGATAAGCGCGGTCAAGGTCATTGGCGTCTGCGGAAGCTATTGTTCCCAGTGATTCGCCGTTATAAGGATTAGTATTTTCAATTGTTTTGCTGGATGAGCCGCTCACCCAGGAGCCGTTTATATACTGCTTTGTAAAATCGGTATGCATAGCAACCATCCTTTCATAATTACCGGATAATACCCGGTAGCAATGTATAATATACCTCACGCTGTATTTTTTCAAACATTTAAGATCAGGGAAGGTCAATACTATTTAAGAATAATTAAAAATATATAGAAAGCGGCCAGGGAAATTTGAGATGATAGCGGAGCTGAAGGAAAAAGATTTATACAAGGGGGAGCAGCTATGAAACCATCCACTGCTTATTTATTTGCTGTCGCCGGTGCTTCGTTCTGGGGGTTTACGGGGTTATTCGTGCAGAATATGTACAGGTACAATATCGAACCCGACCAGGTAGTGGCTCTGCGCATGGCGGGTTCAGCTCTGATTCTTTTTTTGGCTGTAGCCCTGATCCGTCCGTATCTTCTAAAGGTCCGGTGGTATGATCTGCCGCACTTTATCGGGCTCGGCGTCGGCAGTATAGCCCTCTTTAACTGGTGTTATTTCACTGTGATGAATGAAGCCTCGCTTTCGATTGCAGTGGTGCTTCTTTACACAAGCCCGGTGTTTGTAGCCCTCATTTCAAGGTTTGTATTTAAAGAAAAAATAACAATGCACAAGCTGGCGGCTATTTTGCTTACCATCGCCGGCTGTGCGCTGGTGGCCGGCCTGCTTCCGGGTGGAGCAGGCGGGATGTCGCTGCCGATTCTTATGATCGGTTTGCTTTCTGGTTTATGCTGTGGCCTGTACAGTATTCTCGGTAAATTTGTAACGCCGAAGTACCATTCCATTACGATCACTGCCTACACGATGCTTGCCGGAGGGTTGGTGATGGTTCCTTTCAGCGGCCTTCTGGCAAACGAAGAAGCCATACAGGAGCCGATGATGTGGATGTACGGTCTTGGAGGCATTCTTCTTTCCACTATTGCTGCGTATATACTGTTTACGATCGGGCTGAAATATATTGAGTCGGGTAAAGCGGCGATTTTATCAACTGTGGAGCCGATGGTGGCCATTGTGATCGGTGTATTCGCTTTTGGGGACAGGCTGAGCAGCTGGCAGGGACTTGGTATCTTTCTTATTTTTTCCGCGGTGATTCTTTCTATCTATTCAAGACCGGGGAAATTCCGAAAAAAACGTAGAGAGAGCCCGGGAGAAACACGAAACGAGTGGGGTAAGAAGCCGGGGGAAGACGTTTAAACTGAGGACTGCAGGGAACAAATGTAAAAAAAGGAGGCACTAAAATGGATGTATTAGTCATAGGAGCGAACGGACATACGGGCCGTTTGCTGGTGGAGCAGCTTGCAGCCCATCCGGAGCATACACCGCATGCTATGGTGCGTGAAGTCTCCCAGGCAGATGCGCTGAAAAAACTGGGTGCGGCATCCACGATTCTTGCAGACCTTGAAGAAAATACGGCGGCCGCTTTGAAGGGCATGGATGCTGTTATGTTCGCCGCTGGCTCCGGCTCTTCAACCGGGCCTGAAAAAACAGTGAGCGTAGATCAGCAGGGGGCAAAAAAAACCATTGATTCGGCAAGAGTGCAGGACGTGAAGCATTACGTTATGCTGAGCGGAATTGGTGTCGACAATCCGCAGGGACCTATTAAGCATTATGCAGAAGCAAAGCTGAACGCAGATAAGCATCTGCAGAGCAGCGGACTGCCATATACGATTGTTCGTCCGGGAAAGCTTACGTTTGATAAGGGGACAGGGAAAATTGAGCTTGCAGAAAAGCTTTCCAACCCCGAACAAAGAGATATTTCCAGGGAGGACGTTGCCCGCACGATGATCGCAGCCCTCGACATTGAGAACGCCCGGGGACAAACGGTCGAACTGCTTGCAGGAGACACGGATATTCAAGAAGCCTGGAAGGCTTTATAAAAATAACCCCCGCCGGACTGGTGCCGGCGGGGGCTATTATTGACTTAAGAAGAAAAATCGATTTCCTCAGGAGTGTCTCCTTTGGAGTTCATCAGGCGGATAGAGTCCGGCTGGATTTCGAGGACAATATATTCCGGGTTGTCCGGGGAACCGAGCCAGGATTGCACACTGTCAGTCCAAACCTTTTCCTTCGTCTCCTGGTCATGACGGATTACTGCTTTGCCGGAAATTTCAACAAAAGCGTCTCCGTATCCTTCACCGTCGTAGCCGAGCAGAATATGGACGTTGGAATTCTTTTCGATTTCCTCTGCCTTGTGGGTCTTGCTGCTCGTCGGTGTGAGAAGGGTGAAATTATCATTGTAAAACGTCATATAGCGGGAGTGGGGCTTGTTGCCTTCAATCGTAGCAAGTACGCCTACTTTGTTGCTGTCAATGATATCGAGTGCGTGTCTCTTTGCTTCGTTTTTATCCATGGGTAATCCTTCCTTTCGTAGTGAAACTAATTATCATTATTCCTGCCGCCCCTTACTTTTAAACATGGGTTCAAAGCCGGAAGGGCAGTGAATTCTGCATACAATAGTAATTGTGTAAAAAGAATGAATATTGTTAATATAAAGAAATCGAGTGTTTGCTTTATGGCAGGAAAGGTTATAGGTTAATGTATTTTGCTAGCGAAATACGAATTTAAACCTATAGGAGGAATCATTGTGTTTAAGAGAATTGATAAACTGCAGATCGACCTCCCAACGCCCAGTAATCCAGACGCTAATTCAGCCAACGTGGTACAGGAGCTTTTAGGTGGAAAATTCGGTGAAATGTCAACGCTCAATAACTATTTATTCCAGTCGTTTAATTTTCGCAGCAAAAAACAGCTACGCCCATTTTATGATTTAGTTGCAAGCATTACAGCTGAGGAACTCGGACACGTAGAGCTGGTTGCCAATACAATAAATTTATGTCTGCAGGGTTCCACAAGCCAAAGCGGCCAGGACCCGGCCAATCCGGACAGCACACCGCTCAGTGAAGCTATGGATGCAAGAAATCCACAAAGCTTTATTTTTGCCGGTCAAAACGCTGTACCGAAGGATTCGATGGGAGCGCCGTGGACAGGGGACAATGTTTTTACAAGCGGTAACCTCGTCAACGATCTGCTTCACAATTTTTACCTGGAATGCGGAGCAAGAACGCACAAGATGCGGGTATATCAAATGACCGACAATGAAACAGCCCGTGAATTGTGCGGCTACCTGCTTGTGCGCGGCGGAGTGCACGTAGTGGCCTATGCTAAAGCGCTGGAGAAATTAACAGGCGTGGATGTAACGAAAATGCTACCGGTGCCGGACCTTGATAACAGTAAATATGACCACGCCCAGAAATATGAAGCGAAGGGCGCGCACCGTAAGCTCTATCGTTTCAGCGATAACGATTACACAATGCTTGACCGGATCTGGAATGGACCGACACCGGTCGGACCACCGGGTGAACTCGAAGTAGTCAGCGACATGCCGACACCGGAGGGCGGGGAAATTCCGAACCTCGACCATATTCCGGAAGAATTTGCGCCGGGATTTGACGAGCAGCAGTTCCGGGAAATGTCGAAAAAATTGAACTACGAAGCAGGACTTTAAGCGCCAGAGTCCGAAGCAGGAAAGCACCGCCGGTCGGCGGTGCTTTTGGTTTGAATAAACATACAGTTATGCAGAGAAAGGAAGCAGCAGATGAAAACACCAGTAATTATGGATATGGACCCGGGACACGACGACGTAATCGCATTATTTCTCGCAGCCGGTCATCCGGACATGGATATCCGGGCTGTGACGACTGTTTCAGGAAATGCTGATATAGGAAAGACAACAAGAAACGCTTTAGTGGCCTCTGATACTGCAGGACTGAGTGGAGTGCCAGTGGCGGAAGGAGCGGGGAGGCCCCTGGTCCGTACGCCGGAGCACGCTCCTTCTATTCACGGGGAATCCGGCCTCGACGGACCGGAGCTTCCAGCGCCGAAACATATGGTGGAGGAACGACATGCGGTGGATGTAATGGAAGATATACTGCTTCATTCAGAGGAAGAAATTACTGTTATTGCGACCGGCCCGCTTACCAATATTGCACTACTGTGCCGGAAAAATCCGAAGGCAGCTGGTCGTATCCGCCATCTGTCGATTATGGGCGGCGGCACATTTGGCAATTGGACACCTGCAGCAGAATTTAATATTTATGCGGATGCCGAAGCGGCAGAGATCGTTTTTACAAGCGGTATTCCAATCACGATGTGCGGCCTCGATGTTACTCATCAGGCGTTATCCTCCGAGGCCGTGGTGGAAAGGATTAAAGAGATACCAACAATGGCGGCCCAGTTTACCTATGAACTTCTTGATCACTTCCAGCGTGCCTACGAGGAGCATTTTCAGCTGACGCTTCCACCGGTTCATGACCCTTGCGCGGTGGCAGTATGCCTGCAGCCGTCCCTGTTTACATTTGAATCGGCCGAGGTAAAGGTTGAAACAGTGGGAAAGCATACGTATGGGGAAACAGTCATTGATACTTCCACTGCAGAAGGGCCGGTGCAGGTCGCAACAGCAGTCGATAATGATAAATTTTGGGATTTAATCGTACAATCGCTTAAAAATCTGCCATAATGGAAATAGATAAGTAAGCGTTATTATTATAGAGACAAGGGAGCAGGAGGGACGAATATGGGTTTTTCTGTAGAAATGAACTGGGAAATTATTACGAATAAGCAGGCCGAGCGCCTTGATGAGAAAAATTTTCGGCTGATTAAA
Organism: Marinococcus sp. LNSP9103-4; assembly: GCF_056034345.1. Classification (NCBI taxonomy): domain Bacteria; kingdom Bacillati; phylum Bacillota; class Bacilli; order Caryophanales; family Bacillaceae; genus Marinococcus; species Marinococcus sp. LNSP9103-4. The sequence goes on from NZ_JBQLIA010000004.1 coordinate 153,415, forward strand.
GATAATTATCAAATGTTTCCGCTCGATCACCCGCTTCCAATTCATACCTTTGCCGAAAAAGTACCTTTTGGCAAGGCGGTTATTCACCGGGTGGAATGGGAATCCCACCGCACCACAATTGAATACGAGCTTGTGTCATTAACCTCTGTGAACTAAGCAGATAAATAGTAAACCCCCGGGGCAGCAGGCGCCGGGGGTTCGGTTTATACATAATCCATATTGTTTGTGTCGCCGTGCATGCTGCGGATTTCATCCGGATTGGCAACGACGGTCGGCTGATAGTCAATTAAAATAGCAGAACGCTCTCCAGGTCCGTCCTCCGGTCCCTTACGGACAGAGCCGACGTAATGAGTGACCAGCGGATCATACACCCCGTAGGATTCAAGCGGACGGGTCATGTAAAAGGAGTCAGTAATTTTTTCCTTTTCAACGTCCTCCGGCATCCGTCCGCGGACCTCCGGCACAGAAATGACGTTCCGGGCACCTTCGATATTACGCCGGCGGATCAGGTGGGCAAACGTGAACGGCTCGCCGTCCTGGTGCAGTGTGTTTGGTGAGGAAAAAGCTTCGTCCTCTCCCGATTCAACATGAAGCTTCACAAAGTGGACGCCCGCATGAAAAGGCATCAGCGCATCTTCGCGCGTCCAGAAGGTCTGGCGGAAATTAAAGGCGATCAGTGCTTCAAGCAGCCGGTTGTGCCTGACGTGTCCGGGAATTGCAGGGAAGCGGCGGCTCGCATCGGGATATTCCGGATTGAACGATCCCTGAAAATAATCGTAGTAGCTTTTGCCGTTTTTAACTGTTTCCGGCAGCCATTCGATTCGGTGGGTGCCCGGAAAAATAACGGCACGGCCGTACTGCCGGTAACGATTCAGATCCGGAGCGTAGTCATCTGCCGGAAGATCGTCAAAGGCTGCGGTGAGAGCAGCAAGGTCTTCGTCGCTGTAGCTGTCATGCAGTATATCGGCTAAATCATAATATTCGTATCCCTGCTGTTTTAAAGGCTTCATTTGTCTATTTCTCCTCCCGAATGGTGGTTTCTTCGAGTGGAAGCGTCCTTCCATTGTTTTCACAAATGCTAGTGTATCACGCCCGGCCGAAGTTGAGTATATGAAAGGCAGGCTTCATCTTTCGTTTTTGTGACAGATTCATTATAATTAAAGAACAAATGTTCTTGAATTCAAAGAAATCAGCGAAGAGAGGAATTTCTTTATGCCAGTGATCTTAGCGGAGAAGCCGTCCCAGGCAAAAGCCTATGCGGCCGCGTTTCAAATACAGGAGAAAAAAGACGGATATATGAGGCTGAAGCCGTGCAGTCTGTTTCCGGACGGGGCAGTGCTTACCTGGGGGTTTGGCCATCTGCTCGAGCTCCGCGCTCCGGCCGATTACGAATCTTCCTGGAAAAAATGGTCGCTCGACACTCTCCCGATGCTTCCCGCCCATTTTCGCTTTAAGCCTAACCCGCGGGCGTTCAAGCAGCTGAAGATCGTCAAGCAGATGCTTCAGGAGGCCGACAGCATTATTATTGCGACCGACTGCGACCGGGAGGGTGAAAACATTGCGCGAAGCGTCATCGACTATACGAAAACCTCCCATAAACCGACCCGGCGCCTTTGGATCAACAGTCTGGAAAAGGATGAAGTGTATAAAGGGTTTGAGCAGCTGCGGGAGGGAGCAGACTATCTCCCTCTTTATGAGGAGGCGCGGGCCCGCCAATTTTCCGACTGGATTGTCGGCATGAACGCGAGCCGTCTGTATACGCTGCTGTTAAAGCAGAAGGGCATCAATGAAGTGTTCAGTGTCGGCAGAGTCCAGACGCCAACACTCAAGCTTATTTACGACCGGCAGAAGGAAATTGAGGCATTTGAGCCCGAGCCTTACTGGGAGCTTGAAGGAACCTTCCGTGCGGAAGCGGGGGAGTATAAAGGAAAGTATAAAAAGCGCTTCGGCTCGAAGGAAGAGGTGCTCCGTATCTGGAAGGAGCATGGATTGAAAAAGGATACCGAAGGCACGATCAGCAGCATAAAAAAAGAGGAGAAGCAGGAAAAGCCCCCGCTTCTTCATTCGCTGTCGAGCCTGCAGACGACGATGAACAAAAAGTATAAAATGAGTCCGTCGGCCGTGCTTAAAACGGTACAGAGCCTGTACGATGAACCATTAAAAGCTGTTTCCTATCCGAGAACGGATACCCGCCATATCACGTCAGGGGAATTTAACTACTTGAAGGGGAACCTGTCCCGGATGCAGGAGTGCATGAACGTCTCCTTTGAACCGGCGTCCACTACGCCTTCGAAGCGGTTTGTAGACGGCAGCAAAGTCCAGGAGCACCATGCGATCATTCCGACCAAAAAAGTGCTGAGCCAGACGCAGTTTGAAAAGCTGAACCGGGCCCAGCAGCAGGTGTACAAAGAAGTTATGAACAGCGTGCTCGCTATATTTCACCGCAACTATATGTATGAAGAAACAACTGTTGAAACCGACGTCCAGGGACTTATTTTTGAAAGCAAGGGCCGGGTGGACAAGCAGCTGGGCTGGAAGGAGCTCTTTCCGGGACCAAAAAAGAAGAAAGACCAGGAGGACAACACCCTCCCTCCATTAACCAGGGGAGAGCAGGTGGAGGCGTATGTCCAGGCAGCTGAAAAGGAAACCCAGCCGCCCAAGCCTTATACCGAAGGACAGCTGATCAACATGATGAAGTCCTGCGGCAAATGGATCGAGGATGATGAAACATCCAAAAAAGTACTGCAGGAAACGGAGGGTCTCGGGACCGAAGCGACGCGCAGTACCATTATTCAAACACTGCAAAAGCAGGAATATATCCGGATTCAAAAGAACATTGTGGAAGTGACCGCTAAAGGGCGGGCGCTGTGCGAAGTAGTAGAAGGAACACTTTTGTCCAAGCCGCTGCTGACCGCGAAGTGGGAAGCTTTTTTAAAGCAGATCGGAAGCGGGGAAGCGGATAAGGAAGCTTTTTTAAAGCAGACAGAGGCTTTTACGAAAAAACTGGTCGAAGAAGCGCCTGCCGGCATAACGAATATGCAGACAAATCCGGAGCAGGTAGCCACGTCTAAAAAACAGCCGCAGCGCGCAGAGCCAATCGCTCTCTGTCCCGTATGCCAAAAGGGACAGCTGATGGAGCGGAAGTCCTTCTACGGCTGCAGTGAGTATGCCAACGGCTGTAAATTCACCGTGCCAAAAACGTTACTGAAGAAAAAAATTACTCAGGCTCAGGTTAAAAAGCTGTGTGAAAAAGGAGAAACGCAGGTGATCAAAGGGTTTAAAGGAAAAAAGCCGTTTGACGCCAAATTAAAACGAAAAGAAAATGGTGTGGAATTTGTGTTTCCATCTAAAGACAATGCCTCCTCGTAGACAATATCCCGAAATTTGATATACTGAGGGGCAGAATGTTTTCTAGGGTTCCGCGGCAGAGCCGGTCTGGTCCGAGAGAAAACCCGCAAACAAATAGTTTGCGCCACGGAGGGATAAAAACCCGGGAGATCTTCGCTGCGAAGACTTCCCGGGTTTTTTCGCGGCTGAAAGCTGAAATGAATATTTCCGGGAAATAATTAAGCAAGCGCCGGCAAGGAGGGGCTGTAATGGGATGGATTAACGTCGCTGTGGCAGCAGCATTTGAAATTCTCTGGGTCATCGGTTTGAAGCATGCATCGGCCGGATGGGAATGGGCAGGAACACTAGTAGCTATCGTACTGAGCTTTCTCTTTTTAATTCGGGCAGGCGAGCATCTTCCGGTAGGCACATCGTATGTGGCCTTTGTCGGCATTGGGACGATCGGAACGACGGTCCTTGATATGATCTTTTTCGGACAGCCGTTCGCATGGATCAAGCTGGTCTTTATTTTCATGCTGATTGCCGGAATTGCCGGGCTGCATACAGCTTCCGGCCGGGCAAGAGTAAATGAAGGGAGCAGTGGACAGTGATGACATGGCTGTATTTGATCGGTGCAGGTATTTTTGAGATGATTGGTGTTTCTATGATTAACGAATGGATTCAAAAACGGGTCATCTGGCCGCTGTTCATGATTGCTGCCGGGTTTGGAGCAAGCTTTTTTCTCCTTTCGCTGGCGATGCAGACTCTCCCGATGGGCACTGCGTACGCTGTCTGGACGGGTATAGGGGCAGCAGGGAGCGCACTGTTCGGGATGCTTTGGTATAAAGAGCCTGCAAATACGGGCAGGCTTATAAGTATTGCGGTGATCCTTGCTTCGGTTGTAGGTCTAAAGCTGATAGCGCCATAAAACGTTCAAAAACAAAAATTGCTACGGCTTGAGCGCAGGCTTTATTTTGATTATAGTTACAATCAGGTGAAACATTTGGAGTAGAAACTTAATAAAGACTGAAAGGAGGAAAACATATGGATCTTCAAAGTATTTTATACGAAGCACATTCCGGTTCATGGGCGTTTTTGATCATTTTCTTTTTGATCAGCTACCTTTTCCCAAAACAAAAAGTAACAATGATGATTGAGCGGCTGTTCGTGGTTATCATGATTCTTTCTGGCGCAGGTATGGTGGCGCTGTATGGCTTCCCGCTCCTTTCCATTATTAAAGGTGTGTTGGCCCTTATATTTATCGGGGTAATGGAAATGATGTTTGTGCGTCGGCGGGCAGGGAGAAAACACGCTATGTTCTGGATTATATGGATCATTTTATTCGCAATTATCCTGTCCATCGGCTACGATGTGATTGGGTAATACAAAGAGCATGCTGCAAAACAGCATGCTTTTTTATATGCGGGCATTTTTGGGTATAGAAGGGATAGACCAGATGGCCTGAATACCATTATTTTTTAAACGAAAATTACATGTATCATGCAAGTAATACATAAAGAAGCCAGGGGTACAACTGCGGCAGGTGAAAGGAGGAAGCGGGCATTGTTTGAAGGGAACGCGAATGTGGATTCATTTATATTATTAGGGGCACTTCTGCTTATTTTAGGTGTCATCGTAACGAAATTTTCGACACGGCTCGGCGTGCCCTCACTTATTTTGTTTATTATTCTAGGTATGCTGATGGGAAATGATGGTTTTGGCATTATTGAGTTCGAAAATGTCCAGCTTGCCCAGACCGTCGGAATTATAGCCCTGATCATTATTTTATTTGAAGGGGGCACCCAGACAAGGTGGCGCGATATTAGACCGGTGGTGGGGCCTTCCGTAACGCTCGCCACGTTTGGCGTTCTGTTTACGGCTGCCCTAATGGGGCTGGTGGCAAAGCAGCTGCTTGATCTGACCTGGCTCGAAGCGATGCTTCTCGGAGCTACAGTCGGTTCGACAGACGCCGCTGCCGTCTTTGCCGCTTTGAAGGGACGGAGCATTGATAAAAAAATGGGGTCCACCCTCGAAGCGGAATCGGGGAGTAACGACCCAATGGCGGTGTTTTTAACGCTCTTCTTTATTGAATTAATATTGGCAGATTCGCCAAACGTCTGGCTGCTATCCGGTGCATTTTTCTGGCAGATGGGCGCCGGTCTTGCGATGGGCGGGTTGTTCGGATGGGCAGCCTCATGGACCATTAACCGTATTAACCTGGATTCTAGTGGACTCTATCCTCTGTTTGCGATCGCTTTCGCGCTGTTAACCTACAGTGTGACCTCAAGCATGAGCGCAAGCGGGTTTTTGGCAGTATATGTAGCAGCGCTTTTAATAGGTAACTCCGATTTGATTTACCGCCAGCCGATTTACCGGTTCAACGAGGGCATGGCGTGGATGTCCCAAATAAGCATGTTTATCATCCTGGGATTGCTTGCTTTCCCAAGAGATATTTTGACCTGGTCAAACATCACCATGGGGCTCGCTTTGTCGGCAGTTTTAATGTTTGTGGCACGGCCCCTTGCCACATTTTTGTCGACTTCCTTTTTCGGCTATAAACCAAAGCAGAATATATTTTTATCCTGGGCAGGTCTGCGCGGGGCGGTGCCGATTATTTTGGCTACATACCCGATTGTTGCTGGTGTGGAGTCGGGCAGCCAAATTTTTAATGTCGTCTTCTTTATCGTGCTGACGTCTGCGCTGATCCAGGGGGCGACCATCGCTCCATTAGCGAAATGGCTTCACTTATCCGGTCCGCTCCGCGAAGCGCCAACTCATTCCCTGGAGCTGGTGTCACTCGGAAAAGCGAACGCAGAAATTATGGAATTTCAAACGAATGAAGCGACGCCGATTGTCGGACAGACGCTCCAAAGCATTGAATTTCCCGCATCTGCGCTGATCAGCGCGATTGTTCGGGACGATGAACTGGTCACTCCGGTTGGTGAGACAATAATCCAGGCCGGTGATTATTTGTATATTCTTGTATCACGTAAAGAAAAACGTATTTTAAAGCAGATGCTCCAGCACGATTACTGAGAAAAAGCGGCCAGCGTTAAGAGGCATTAAATTTGAGGAAAGAAGGAAGGGCTCCGCATGGGTGTGCTGATCAATGTATTGATCCCAATCATTTTAATATTTACGATTGGCTATTTGCTGCAGAAAAGACAGGCAGTGGATATTCGGCCGGTGTCGGCTGTCGCTCTTTATGTATTGACGCCTGCGCTTGTTTTCCGGACATTCTATGAAAGAGAGCTGAACAGCGATATGCTTTCGATGGCTCTGTTTTCCCTGGTATTTTTAGCGGTTATGACCGGGCTGATCAAATTAGTGTCCTACGTGCGTAAATGGCCGAAAGCTAACGAAACCGGCATGATGCTCTCTACCGTGTTTATGAATGCGGGCAATTACGGTGCTCCGTTAATTGCTTTTGCGTTTGGTGATACAGCCTTTGCCTACTCTATCGTTTTTATGGTCATTCAGACGATGCTGATGAATACTGTAGGCGTCTATATCGCAAACAGTGCCAATATGGATGCGGCTGACGCGTTCCGGACGGTACTGCGGATGCCGGTATTTTATGCACTGCTCGCCGGTATTGTCTTCCAGCTGACCGGGATACCGGTCGGAGCGACCTATTATGAAGCCCTCGATATGCTCGCGAGCGCTGCAATACCGGTGGTTATGATTATCCTGGGGATGCAGCTTGCACGCATATCCGTCAAAAGCATGGATTGGAAGCTTGTTAGTGCAGGTACGTTTTTACGGCTTGTATTCGCGCCGGCTCTCGCTTACGTAATTGCCCTGCTGCTGCAGACCAGCGACACGTTAACGACCGTGCTGGTTGTTTCAACAGCGATGCCGAGTGCAGCAACCATGGCAATGATTTCTGTACAATTTGATTCCAACCCCCAGCTTGTTTCGAGTATTACACTGGTGACGACTATTTTAAGCGTTCCTTCCCTGTGGGTGGTGCTGTCGATTTTCCAGGCATAAAATTCCGCATCGAATTGACGGAAGAAGAGTACCGCGTTATGATATAAATAATATTAACCACTAGGGGTGCCTGTTGGCTGAGACAGCGTAAAGCTGATCCCTTTGAACCTGATCTGGATTATACCAGCGGAGGGAAGTGGGGAAGAGATGCCAATACGACTATCTCCCCCGCTTTCTAAATGAAAGCGGGGTTTTTTGTGGAAAATATTATATTTGCTGGGGGTGCCTGCTGAGGCTGAGACCGGAGAACTATCCGGAACCCTTTGAACCTGATCTGGAGAGCCAGCGGAGGGAAGCAGCCATGTTGAACCTTTTAACAGGCAGCCTCCTTCCTTCTGGAAGGAGGCTTTTTTATGGATTACAAACCGAAGCCATGTATACATGCGGTATCGCCGCCGGATATAACAGTGGGGGCGTGGAGCGAAAAAACGAGGGAGCTCACAGGAATCGTCGATTACGTGCATATACGTGCGCCTGAATGGACAAAGCGTGAAAAGGAAAGGGCCGTCGAGCTGGCATTAAAAGAAGGAACCGCCCCCGCGCAGCTGATCATAAATGATGAACCGGAGCTTGCTGCTGCATATGGGCTGGCCGGTACCCACCTGCCGGAGCGTCGTGCAATCTATCCGGCATCTGTAAGCTGGGGGCAGTCGATACACTCTATAGAGGCAGCGAAAAGAAGTGAACAGGAGGGAGCATCATGGCTGTATTTTGGTCATGTGTTTGCCTCAGACAGTAAACCTGGAAAGCCGCCGCGCGGAGTCCGGGCGTTGAAAGCTGTGGCGGAAAGCGTCCGCATCCCCGTGATTGCCATCGGAGGAATTGATGCTGACAAGGCAGCAGAAGGTATAAACTGCGGAGCGTCCGGGGTGGCAGCCATTGCATATTTTTATGATGCGGCAGAACCCGGGAAAGCAGCCGAAGAGCTCAGAATCCGGTTAAGGAGTGATGACAATGAAGGCTGATACAGAAGTTCTTATTGTGGGCGCAGGGGTACAGGGATGCTCGCTTGCGTATCAGTTAAGCAAACGGGGGCGTCGTGTGATGGTCATCGAAAAAGAAACCATCGCTTCCGGAGCATCAAAAGCGGCTGCCGGTATGCTCGGAGCCCAGTCTGAATGGGAGGGGCCTGGCCTTTTTCAGGAATTCGCCCTGGAAAGCCGGGAGCTGTTTAAAGAACTGGTCCCTGAAGTGGAAGCGCTTAGCGGAATGGACGTTTCCTACGTGAACAACGGAATGCTGAAGCCTGTATGGGATAAGGCGGGCGAAAAAAAATACCAGCGCGCTGCAGGAAGCAGCTACGGCTCGGAGTGGCTTTCGCCATATGAAGCACTGCGCAGGGAGCCGGCGCTTTCCGAAAATATCCGGGGCGCCTGGTCCATTCCAAAAGACGGCCAGCTTCGTGCCTATGAATGGACAATGGCTCTTGCCAAAGCAGCAAAGGCCCGCGGGACAATGGTACGGGAAAATACTTCAGTGGATCGTCTTTTGGAAGCTGACGGCCGCGTTTACGGTGCGAAAACAAGTGAAGGAGTTGTTGAAGCGGAAGAAGTTGTTTTTACCGGGGGAAGTGCCGGGGCGGAGCTGTTGGATGAGAAGGAGTTCACCCTCTATCCGGTGAAAGGGGAGTGTTTGTCCATACGCATGCCCCGGGAGAATTTGAGACACACCCTCCACACTCCGCAGGTGTATATTGTTCCGAAAAAGGACGGGGAAATCTTTATAGGCGCTTCAGAAAAACCCGGTGACTCGAGTACAGGGGTCACTGTAGCTTCGGTACAGGAGCTGATGAAAGCAGCTGTGCATTTAGTGCCGGGGCTGAAGCATGCGAATGTTGAAAGGCTTTGGAGCGGTGTCCGGCCGCAGACAGGAGACGGGCTGCCATATATGGGACAGACCGAACGGGGTTTGTGGGTAATGACCGGACATTACAGAAACGGTATTTTGCTTTCAGCACTGAGCGGAAGCTGGATGGCTGACCGGATCGAGGGGAAAAGCGTTCGCGAGGACTGGAAGCACCTGTTTGCCGTAGATCCTCAAATACGAAAGGGAGGAATTATTCATGCAGATCACGCTTAATGGTCAATTACAGAATATTGAGAACAGTACCACGGTAGCCGATTTACTTGAAGAGCTTCAGATCGCCCACAAAAAAACAGTGGTGGAGCGCAACGGCACTATTGTAATTGAAGAATTTCACCAGCAGGAAGGTTTAATGGACGGGGATAGAATCGAAATCACTCATTTTGTAGGAGGCGGATGAACAAATGCTTAGTATCGGCAATATGACGTTTGAATCGAATTTATTTCTCGGCACCGGGAAATATAAAGACGCCAGGACGCAGCTGCAGGCTGTAGAAGCATCGGAAACAGAGGTACTGACCTTTGCCGTTCGCAGAATGAACCTGTTTGACAGCAGCCAGCCTGATCCATTTGAACAGATGGACGTCTCAAAGTACCGGCTGCTGCCAAATACAGCCGGGGCCAAAACAGCTGAAGGAGCTGTGCGCACTGCGAAGCTGGCAGAGGCGGCCAACATGTGTGACATGATTAAAGTAGAAGTGATCGGCTGCGATAAAACGCTTCTGCCGGATCCGGTGGAAACGCTCCGGGCCTCAGAACAGCTGCTGAACGAAGGGTTTACTGTCCTTGCCTATACGTCCGATGACGTTGTGCTCGCCAGAAAGCTTCAGGAGCTTGGGGTTCATGCAGTGATGCCGGGAGCCTCCCCTATAGGCACGGGGCTTGGGATCATTAACCCATACAACCTGTCCCACATTATTGAACAGGCGGAAGTCCCGGTGATTGTAGATGCAGGTATTGGGAGTCCGAAGGATGCTGCTTATGCTATGGAGCTCGGCGCTGATGGTGTCCTGCTGAATACGGCCGTTTCGGGCGCGGGCGATCCTGTAAAAATGGCAGAAGCGATGAAATTGGCAGTGAGGGCCGGAGCGCTTGGCGCAGAAGCAGGGCGCATAGATAAAAAATTCTACGCCCAGGCGAGCAGCCCTTTAGGAGGCCTCAGTATTTGAATACGGAAGAACGTTTTTCCCGGCAGCGGTTATTTCACGGAATCGGCCGAAGGGGACAGAAAAGGCTGCAGGAGGCCCACGTCATAGTAGTAGGTGCCGGAGCTCTCGGGAGTTTAACAGCCGAAACTCTCATACGCGCGGGGATCGGAAAATTAACGTTGATTGACCGTGACTATGTGGAGGAAAGCAATCTTCAGCGTCAGCAGCTTTATACGGAAGCGGACGCAGCGACCTATACGCCAAAAGCAGAGGCGGCGAAAAAACGACTGCTTGATATTCAGAGTGATGCTTCTATTGAAATCATTGTGGGAGAAGCAGATCCGGCCCTGCTCGAAAATTGTATGCCTGCAGACCTTATTATTGACGGACTCGATAATATGGAGACACGGCTGATGATTAATGATACAGCGTTGAAGCACCGGATTCCGTGGATTTACGGAGCCTGTGTGGGCGCCTACGGACTGAGCTATACCGTAAGGCCGGGGCAAGGGCCGTGCCTGCGCTGCCTGATGAAGGGCATTGCGATGGAAGGAGAAACGTGTGATACGGTGGGAATTATAGCTCCGGCTGTTCAATTCGTAAGCGCCACTCAGGTGACCGAAGCGATGAAGCTGCTTACCCATTCCTTTGATCAGCTCCGCGGGACACTGTGGTCGTTTGATGTATGGTCGAACGAAAGCTCTTCCATTCATGTGAACTCGCTGCAGGATAAGCATTGTCCTTCCTGCGGGGAATCGCCAGCTTATCCCGCGCTCGCATGGAGTGGGAGAAGCAAGGCGGAAACGCTGTGCGGCAGAGATGCGGTGCAGGTGAAGCCTCTTCCAGACATGCAGGTATCGCTCGAGCGGACGGCGGACGTTCATAAGCAGCACGTCTCCAAAGCGAATCGGCATCTGCTGGTGTTAAATATTGAAAATAAGCGGCTGGTGCTTTTTAAAGACGGAAGAGCCATCATTCACGGCGTTTCTGGGGAAGTAGAAGCAAGATCGTTATACCAGAGATATATTGGAGGATAAATATTCCTTGTTTCATTTTACGGGCGGAGTGGTAATATTCCTTGCAAGGAGGGGGAACTATTGCCTACCGCTCGTATTTTTGTAACCGTAGAAGAAGCACAAAAGGCTGTAGATAAATTAAAGATGCAGGGCATCCAAAGGGAACAGATTTATGCTTTGGCTCTGGAGGCGGAAAAAGCGACTGCAAAAGAATTGAAAGTCAGTGATACAGAGGCAGACGTTAAAAGTCCGGTGGAGTTCGTGAAACAGTTCTTCCGCAACGGTGCGTCCGATATTTATGAACGATTAATAAAGCTTGGATACGGTGATAAAGAAGCCCGGGATCTGAGTGAACAGCTGAAGGAACATAATATACTAATTGCCGTGGATGAAGATCCGGAAAAATTCTCTTTTGACAAGTGAATCTTTTCCGGATTTTGTTCAGCTTTGGGGCCCGCGCCGCTAAACAGGCTTCCTCCGCTTTTCTATGTCCAGCTGCGGAGCCTAACCGCTCGGGGTTACTTTCCATCCGGTTCTGGGCAGCAGGCTGCCCTGCACGTCTGGGAAGTACCTGTCGCGGTTGAACAAGGCTCCTTGGCTTTTCTATCTGTCCAGCTCCAGAAGCCAGCGGCGGCGTGTCCCTTCAGATCTTTGGTAAAGGGAAAAAGCCCCTTTATCCAAAGCTCTTCCAGGGCCCGCGCCGCTAAACAGGCTTCCTCCGCTTTTCTATGTCCAGCTGCGGGTGTTACCAGCTTAATCCATTCGTGATTTCAGATCGTTTGCGACTTCGTCTCAAGCCGACTGAAACCGACGAGCCGTTCAAGCTGGTTCCCAAACACCCTCCGCCTTTCTGTTTTTCTATAAATTTTATGTAATTTTTATGAATTATGGCTGTGATAGCTGCAATGATTAGTTAGTATGATAGAATAACGGTGGTATATAGACAAATAGTTGCGTTAATATAAGGAGAGTGGTATTGTTTCGATGGGAATTCTACTCGGACGTACATATACGACGGCAACTTGCACTCTACGAGGTAGAAATTACCTTATAGATACCCATAGAATTATGTTTGTTTGAATTATCAGATTGTATTAAATGATGTGGAGGTAACTGACGTGAAAATTATTGTTGCAGGTGGAGATGGATTTTGTGGTTGGCCGACCGCGCTTTACTTATCAAAGCAGGGTCATGACGTATCAATTATCGACAGTATGGTACGCAGAAAAATTGATGATGAGCTTCATTCCAATTCGATTACCCCGATTGCAAGCCTTGAAGACAGGGTGGCGAAGTGGAAAGAGCTGACAGGAAAAGAAATACGTACATACGAAGGGGATCTTCAGCATTACGATTTCCTGCAGCAGGTGATGGAACAGGAAAAGCCGGAAGCATTCGTTCACTTTGCTGAACAGCGTTCTGCGCCTTATTCGATGATAGACCGCGAGCACGCAGTCTACACGCAGGTGAACAACGTAGTGGGGAATTTGAACGTGCTTTACGCTATTAAAGAAATGGCTCCGGAGTGCCACCTGATTAAGCTTGGTACGATGGGAGAATACGGCACGCCGAATATTCCAATTGAAGAAGGGTACCTGGAAGTGGAACATAAGGGCCGCAAAGACCGCCTTCCTTTTCCAAAACAGCCGGGCTCCTTCTATCATTTATCAAAAGTACATGACAGCCATAACATTATGTTTGCCTGCAAAGTATGGGGCATCCGGGCTACTGACTTAAACCAGGGCATCGTTTACGGCCTGGATACGAATGAAACCAACATGGACCCGGTGCTTACCAACCGCCTGGACTACGACGGGGTTTTTGGAACAGCGCTGAACCGTTTTATCATCCAGTCCGCCATCGGACGTAACTTGACAGTTTACGGAAAAGGCGGCCAGACCCGCGGCTTCCTGAACCTTGAAGATACAGTGCGCTGTGTGGAAATTGCAGCAGAAAAGCCGGCTGAGCCTGGAGAGTTCCGTGTATTCAATCAGTTCACTGAAGACTTTTCTGTACTCGAACTCGCTGAACGGGTGAAAAAGGTAGCTGAAGAAGAAGGCTACCACGTAGATGTGGATCATCTGGAAAATCCGCGGGTGGAGCTTGAAGAGCATTTCCTTGAAGCGGTAAACACCAATCTTTTAGACTTGGGACTGGAGCCGCACTTTTTAACAGACGACGTTATCCGCCACATCCTAAAAGCGGTGATTGAACATAAAGAGCGGGTAATCGAAGAAAACGTACTGCCGAGTGTGAGCTGGAAATAAAAACGGGGAGTTGTCTTCTATGAAGATAATGATCATCACCGAGACTTTTCTGCCTTCTACAGATGGAATTGTTACACGATTAACAGCCTGCATACGCTGGCTGCATCGTGATGGTCATGAAGTACAGATTGTAGCCCCGGATCTGGGTGTGTATGAATTTGATGGAGCAGAAGTGAAAGGGGTGCCTGCGCGCGCCCTCCCTTTTTATCGTTCAAAGAAGTTCGCTCTCCCGAACCGGGTAGTCAAGAAGTATATACAGGATTTCGGGCCTGACGTCGTACACGTCGTAAACCCCGCGGTTGTAGGCTATTCGGGTGTTAACTATGCGAACAAGCTGGATGTGCCGCTGGTTGCCTCCTATCATACAAATCTGACCCAGTACATGTCCTACTATAATCTGGGCATGCTGAAATGGCTGATGTGGTGGTATGTACGGCGCCTGCATAATAAAGCGGACATTAACCTCTGCACCTCGCAGACCGTGCAGACAGAGCTTCAGGAAAAAAGGTTTGAACGCATGCATCTGTGGAAACGGGGAGTAGATACCGAGCAGTTCCATCCCAGACACCACAGTAGAAAGATGCGGGAGCGGCTTTCCGGTGGAAAAAGCGACAGAACGCTGCTGCTTTATGTAGGACGGCTCGCAGCTGAAAAGGAGATCGAAAAAATCCGCGACGTCCTCGAAGAATCGGACAAGTTTTGTCTGGCCATCGTAGGAGACGGTCCACACCGCGAGGAGCTTGAAAAGCATTTCGAAGGCACGGACACTGTATTTACAGGTTTTATGCATGGAGATGAGCTGGCTTCTACGTTTGCCTCCTCCGATGTTTTTGTCTTTCCTTCCACGACGGAGACGCTGGGGCTTGTGATTATGGAGGCAATGGCCTCCGGCCTGCCTCTTGTTGCTGCAGAAAGCGGGCCCACAAAGGAACAGCTGACCTCGGAACGAAATGGCCTTTTGTATGATCCGCATACGAAAGATGACTTTAAAAACACGGTCTGCCGTTTCGAAGATGAAACCCTCCGTAAACGTCTGGCCGACCAGGCCTTTACAGATGTTGCTACCTTTGGATGGGAAGCGGCAGCAGAGCAGATCCGGGATTTATACAAAGAAGCAGCCGGTGTGAAGGTTTCAAAATCGGCGGAAGATAGTGACACAGTTTCAGAAGAACGCCAGTAAGCGTAGATTTCATCAAGAACAGAGGGGTTCTATGGGTAAGAATCAAAAGCGGCGTGGTCCTCTTCAGGCGCTTCAGTTTAGTGCGATTGGTGTAACGAATGCTGTAGTCGATATAGGGGCGTTGAATCTGCTTCTATTTCTTTTTCCAAGTGAAGAGCGGATGACTTTAACGCTTTTTAATACGATCGCTTACGCGCTGGCGGTAACAAACAGCTACATCTGGAACGTGTTTATTACGTTTCGGGATTCTGCGAAAGGAAGTACCCGCCAGCGGTTAGTGTTTATTATTCAGGGACTGATCAGTCTCGGTATTAATAACGCTGTATTTTTAGGATTTAATGCTTTGTTTCAGGCACTTGGAGTACCGACTTGGATCCGCCAGAACCTGGCTAAGGGACTGGCCATGCTGGCTTCGTTCACGGCGAGTTTCTTTATGATGAAATACTTTGTGTTTAAAGACTTTAACCGCCGGTATCCCAACCGTGAACAATCTTCACGGGAAGAAAACCAGTAGAAGAACATCTCAGAGCCGCTGCTGCAGCGGAGCGGGGTGTTCTTTTATTATGTCAAAAGAACACGCATGCTATACTGAAAAAAGGGGGGAGACGAATTGGAGCCTATCCATTTGTATTTATCGAGATATAAGGAGCATATGAACTACCTGCGTCAGACAGGACAGGAGACCCCGTCCTTCCGGGAGCTGCGGGAAAATGAAATTCCCCGCCTGCTTCAGGTGTCGGATTCCTACGTACAGATGGCAGCTGCAGACGGAGAAGAAGGTGAGAAAGCGTACAAGCTTCTTGCTTCTGTCCAGTTAGCCGATGGAACCGGCTGGAATATGAGCGGCGAATTTGTGCCTTCGGCAAACGACTGGTTCCCGGATGAGCAGCCGCTGACTCACCAAACATCCTATTGCGGTTTTTGCCAGGGGACGCTCGGTTTTTTTAAAAACGAAGATATGACAAACTTTGACTGCATGCTGCCGCTGCCGGAAAAAAAGTGGCTGTTTGAAAAAATGCTGGAGCAGCACGCATCTTCTATTTATCCCAACCAGTCGTAGAGCGTAAAGGAGGAGGAACAATTGAAAGTAGTGATCGCACCGGATTCATTCAAGGAAAGCATGACAGCCATGGAAGCAGCCCAGGCAATCGAAAGGGGATTCCGCCAGGGTATTGGAAACTCGGAGGGTCTTGTTACAGAGCTGATACCGATGGCCGATGGTGGTGAAGGAACCACGCAGTCGCTTCGCGACGGCCTTGGCGGAGAGCTTCATACAGTGGAGGCGCTCGGGCCGGACGGAAGTACCGTGAAGGCTGAATTTGTTTACATTGAGCAATCCCGCACAGCTGTTATTGAAATGGCCGAAGCTTCAGGAATTGGCCTCGTGGCTAAAGAGAGCAGGGATCCGCTGACGGCTACCTCCTACGGTACAGGACAGATGATTTTGAAAGCGCTCAACCATGGAGCGGAGCGGATTATTTTAGGGCTTGGCGGCAGTGCCACAAATGACGGCGGGGCCGGGATGGCTGCTGCACTGGGCGTTCGTTTTCTGGACCGGAATGGAAATGATCTTGGGTCCGGCGGGAGGGCACTCAAGCATCTGGACCGCATTGATACGGCCGGGCTCGACAAGAGAATTCATGAAGTAGCCGTGCGTGCTGCCTGCGATGTCACGAATCCACTGACTGGGCCGGAGGGAGCAAGTGCTGTCTATGGCCCGCAGAAGGGGGCGGGGGCTGAAGCTGTTCAGGAGCTGGACGAAGCGCTGCGTGTGCTTGGGGAAGTAATTGAACGGGATCTGGATAAATCAGTGCTTCAGGAAAAGGGAGCTGGGGCAGCGGGAGGCCTGGGGGCCGGTGCGATAGCTTTTTTAAATGCTGCGCTTGAGCCGGGCATAGACATTGTGCTTGAAGAGAGCCGCTTCGCTGAGCGAAGTGCCGGGGCGTCGCTTGTTATTACCGGCGAAGGAAAAATCGATGCTCAGACCGTATTTGGCAAAACGCCGGTTGGAGTAGCGAAAGCATCCCCTCAAGGAAGTACGGTCGTTGCGGTTGCCGGCCAGCTCGGCGATGGTTATGAAAAGGTGTATGAAGCGGGTATTGATGCTGCTTTCAGTATGGTGCCGGGCATCGTTTCCCTGGAGCAGGCAATGCAGGAAAGCACCCGTTACATCGAAAACTGGGCCCGGAGTCTCGCCGGTTTGTGGAAAACATAAAAAATCCGCTGCTTCTTAACGAGAAGCAGCGGATTTTTGCATCGTTTATAAAATCGGGGATAGAAGGTGGGATACTGCTTCCTTGATACGGATCCAGAGCGAGCGCTGCCGGTACGCCTCAAGGGTGAGCTCGGAGGAGTGCGTATTCATATCGTACAAGAAGGTATCGGTCAGCTGTTTCGTCGTTTCCGCATGGTAGATAAAAGCGTTCACTTCGAAGTTCAGCCGGAAGCTGCGCACGTCGATATTGGCTGTGCCCACCGAACTGATTTCATCATCCACCATAATCGTTTTGGCATGAATAAAGCCGTTGTTGTAAATATAAACACGGGCGCCGGCACGAAGAACAATGCCCACGTGGGAATACGTGGCCCAGTAAACAAACGGATGATCGGGCATGCTCGGGATCATGATGCGGACGTCGACCCCCGATAAAGAAGCGATCCGGATGGCATCCATCAGACTCTCGTCCGGAATAAAATAGGGAGTCTGGATATACACTGAATGCTTGGCGGAATTGATCATTTTTATATATCCATTTTTAATCTGCTCCCATTCGGAGTCCGGGCCGCTTGAGACAATCTGCATGCTGCATTCCCCGGGCTCGGCAAGAGTGGGAAAATAACGTTCTTCGTAATGGATGGGATTTCTGGAATTAGCCTGGTTCCAGTCGAGAATGAACCGTGTCTGCGCTGTTTTGACAGACTGCCCTTCCAGACGCAGGTGGGTGTCCCGCCAGTAACCGAACTTTTTGCTGAGACCAAGGTATTCATCGCCAATATTAAATCCGCCAACATAGGAGGTTTTTCCGTCTATCACAACAATTTTCCGGTGGTTGCGGTAATTGAGGCGTAAATTAATAATCGGCAAACGCTTCGGGAAGAAGACCGCTGCTTCTCCGCCGGCTGCCTCAAGGCCCTGGAGTGCTTTTTTACGCATCTTTCTTGAGCCCATGTCATCGTAGAGCAGCCGGACGACCACTCCCTCTTCTGCTTTTTTCCTTAGTGCTTCGATAACCCGTCGTCCGAGGTTGTCGCTTCGAAGAATGTAGTACTGCAGGTGAATATGATCCTGAGCCTTCTCGATATCCTTAATCAGATTATCGAACTTTTCGTGGCCGTCCGTATACACCCGGACATCGTTTTCCTTCGTAAGCACCGACCCGTCGTTTGCAAGCTGCATATAGATCAGGTCCCGGTGCTTGGAGGAAACGGAATCTGAAAACTGAAAAGTGCCATTACGCAGTGTATGCATCTGCTCCTGAATCAGCTCTTCAATTCCGATTTTTTCGATATCCGCCCAGTCAAACAGCCGTTTTCTAGTCAGGTTCTGCCCGAAAATTAAATAAAGCACGAATCCCAGAAAAGGGATAAAAAACAGCACCATAATCCAGGCCCAGATGGCGGTGGCGTTTCTTTTTTCAATAAAGATAATGACAAAGGCGAAAAATAAATTAAAAATCGATAATATTGCTAAGAAAATGGATAATATCTCGAAGCCCATCTGCTTTCCCCATTCTTCCTCTATGTTGAAACGGAGGACCTTGTTAAATTTATAGATACCTGCGTATTAGGCAGTAGTATTATTTTAACAAAATTAAAGCCGTTGCGAAGCAGGAAACCTATAATTTTGAGAAAAACAGGAAGAAGCGGCGTGCTGCATCGTTTTCAATTATTCAGGAAGTAGGATAAAATACGAAGAGACGACAGAAGATATAACTATTTGAACGCGGGACAGGGGGAAAAGAATGAAAAATGAAGTAGTCGGTATTGATGCAGGCGGTACGCTGATTAAAATTGCTTACCGTGTGAACGATGAATGGGAGCTGAAAAAAATACCCCTCACCGACATGGAGCAGGTGCAGACATGGATTGAAGAGCGGGTCGATAATCCAGTTATTCATATTACGGGAGGGAAGGCGGAAACGCTGAGGAAGTCCCTGCCCTGGGCTGCAGAGCCTATCAGTGAGTTTGAAGCCACATGTAGGGGCGTTTCGTATTTGCGGAAACGTTTTAATGAAGACGATACCTACGGGGACACGTATATTATTACAAACGTCGGGACCGGGACCTCAATACACTTCGCTGGCCCGGAAGAATACGAACGCGTTGGCGGCAGCGGGATGGGAGGGGGAACGCTTATCGGTCTTTCCTATCTTCTCACCGGCATTGAAGCGTATGAAGAAATACTGCGTCTTGGAAAAGAAGGGGACGGACGGTCGCTGAACGTCAAGGTAAAGGATATTTATACTGATGAAGAGCCGCCGATTTCCGGGGATCTTACGGCCAGCAACTTCGGAAATATTATGAATATGAAAAACAATGAGTATGAAAATAAAGACTACATTGCTGCTGTTGTACGGATGATCGGTGAAACGATTACGACGATGAGCGTTCAGATGGCCGACCGGCTGAACACCGATTCCATAGTATATATTGGTTCAACCTTTGATAAGCACGACAATTTAAAAGAAATTATTGGCGGCTACACGAAGCTCCGGGGAAAAGAACCATGCTTTCTTCCTTACGGAGAATTCAGTGGAGCTGTAGGGGCTTATATGCACGAACAGCCGCAGATTGCTGCAAAGAAAGCTGAAGGAAAAGGATGAATAAGATGAGCGAAATGGAACCATATACACACAGAGAGCTGTTTGAACAGGCGGTAAATACACTTGAAAATATTAGTACACTGCTGCAGCCGGAGGTTCCGATGCTTGGGGAGCTGCAATTAACGACCCGCCAGGAAGCGCTGTTCTTTATGAACCTGCGGCACGAGGGTCTGACGCTCACAGAGATGGCTCACCGGCTGCGCATTTCAAAAAGTGCGGTAAGCCAGGCGATGAAGCGTCTCGAAGAAGAAGATCTTCTTTACCGCGCTTCCAATAAAGAAAACAAAAGAGAAACCCAGCTTGTATATGGGGTGAAAGGCCGGAAGCTGAAAGAAGAATTGACAATTTTTCAACAAAATATTGTGGATCAGTATATTGCCAAAATACCGCTTGAAGAATTAAAGCAGGCAACCCAGGTTATACACCGGCTTGAGGAAGAAATTAATAACGCGTATAAAAAATAAAAGAAGCAGGCCGCCCATGCATCTTCATTGACGGAAGCCATCCAGTCGTTTAAGGTTGTTTGTGTAGTTAAGTTACTTAACAGTTTAGACGATGAACTATCGAAATATACATACCAATGGAGGAACGATGCATGAAAATTACCCGCACATCTATCCGGCGGCCGAAACTGACCATTGTCGGCATGATTTTATTTATCATGATGGGTTTCGTATCGCTGACGAATCTGCCTTTGCAGCTGTTTCCAGAGATTGAACCACCGGTCGCAGCTGTAGCGACAAACTATGAGGGCGCCGGCCCGGAAGAAATTGAAAGCAGCGTTACAGAACCGATGGAAGAGCAGCTCTCCACTATCGAAGGACTGGACCGCATGACCTCCCAGTCAGAGGAAGGCACAAGCCTTGTACTGCTTGAACTATCATGGAGCACTTCAGTGGAGGATGTGCAGCAGGAAATCAACAATGCCATGAACAATGCCAACCTGCCGGATGATGCGGGAGATCCTTCGTTTATCGAGTTTGATCCGGATGCGCAGGGTATGATTCAAATGGCTGCTTATTCCGAAGGAAACGGCCTGGCTGAAACCCAGAGCCAGGTGGATGACATCATAACCGAGCTTGAACGCACTGAAGGAGTTGCAAGTGTTGATACAAGCGGTGGACTGGACGAAGTATTCGAAATTTCGCTGGACCAGGAATCGCTTGAAGACAACAACGTGACCCAGTCTGACGTCACTAATGCCGTTCAGGCAAACAATATTACGCAGCCGGGGGGAACGATTACCTCCGGAGAACAAACGTTGACGACCCGTACAGTCAATGAACTTGGCGGAGTCGAGGATTTGGAAGAAGTGGCGGTCGGCCAGGATGAATCCGGGGATACGGTTACTGTCAGTGATGTAGGAGAAGTGGAGCGTACCACTGAGGAACAGACAGCCTACACTGAAGTGAACCAGGAGCCCGGTATTCAAATGACCGTGCTGAAGGAGTCAGATGCCAATACGGCCCAGGTCTCCACGGACTTTAACGATACGCTGGACGATCTGCTTGAGGAAGATCAGTACAATGATCTCGACACGACGATTATTTACGATGAAGGGGATTACGTTCAGCAATCCATTAACAGCGTAGCTCTTGCATTAATTGCCGGCGGTGTTTTCGCCATGGTTGTTCTTTTCTTCTTCTTAAGAAACTTAACGACACCGCTCATTATTGGTATTGCGATACCATTTTCGGTAATTGTGACATTTGCATTTCTTTACTTTACCGATGTGAGTTTAAACTTAATGACGATGGGCGGTCTGGCTCTTGGGATCGGGATGCTTGTCGATAATGCGATTGTTGTTATTGAAAATATATACAGGCACCTGTCGATGAAAAAACTCCCTAAGCGGGCAGCTCTAGACGGTACAAAGGAAGTGGCCGGAGCGATTACAGCTTCGACCTTGACGACAGTAGCTGTCTTTCTGCCAATCGTCTTTATTTCCGGTATTGTCGGCGAGATTTTCCAGGCCTTTGCTTTATCAGTAGCCTTCAGTCTGCTTGCTTCTCTGCTTGTAGCTGTCACGGTTGTGCCGATGATTGCAAGCCGTGTGCTGAAGCCGCTGCCGGAAGACAGGGAAGTAAAGCGTGAAAAATCCAGGCCGATGAGATTTCTGGACCGTTCGATCCGCTGGGTCCTCGGTCATCGCGCTGTCGCTCTGCTGTTAACACTGCTCCTGCTGCTTGGCGGAGCCGGCGGCATTGCCCAGACCGGGGTGAACTTTATCCCGACGACAGATCAGGGCTTTTTCACGATCAATGTTGAAAAAGAAAATGGCACAAATCTGGAAACGACCGGAGAAACGGTCGACGAAATTGAAAGCGTGCTTGAAAACCAGGATGAGATTGCAAGCTATATGGCGGTAGTCGGCTCGGGCGGCAGTGGAGTTGCAGCCGGAGGCGGTGGAAGCTCGGGATCCAATGAAGCTTCTATTACAGTTACAATGGAGGATCTCGAAGACCGGGACATATCGACCGAGGAAATGATTGAAGAAATTGAGTCCGATGTGGAAAACACGGACGAGCAGGCAGATATTTCGTTATCGTCTTCTGCAGCCATCGGCGGCGGAGAAGCAAATTCCGTGGAATTTACGCTCTCAAACGAAAATGAAGAGCGACTCGCTGAAGATGCAGACGCAGTACAGTCGGAGCTTGAAAGTGAAAACACGATTCGGAATGTAGAAACGTCAGATGAAGAGACTGCTCCGGAAATTCAGGTGCAGATTAACGAAGACGATGCGCAGGATAATGGCCTGACGCCGGCTGAAATCGCGCAGACGGTAAACAGTACTACAAGCGGGGAAGTGGCGTCGACAATCCAGACGGATAATGAAGGCCCGCTGAATGTGAACGTGCAGTATGCAGAGGATTCCCTTGAAAACCAGGAGGACCTTGAAAGTCTGCAGCTCGCTACTCCGGAAGGAGAATACGTCAGCTTAAGCGACGTGGCTGATATTGAAGAAGGAGAGGGGCCGGCGGTTATTAACCGGCTTGACCAGGAGCGGAGTACTGAGTTTACAGTCACATACGGCTCCGGAACGAGTCTGAACGAAACCTCTACGTTAATTGAGGATACGATTGACGATGTAGATACCGGAGCGGCGACTACATTGAACTTCTCCGGCGAACAGGAGCTTCTCGATGACAGCATTCAGAGTCTGGTGTTTGCCTTCCTGCTGGCGGTGGTGTTCATTTATCTCGTAATGGCTGGACAGTTTGAATCATTCAAATATCCGTTTGTGGTAATGTTCAGCGTACCGCTGGTCGTGATCGGTGTTATGCTTGCCTTGTTTGCGACCCAGACACCACTAAGTATCACAGTGTTTATCGGCTTGATTGTACTTGCGGGTATTGTTGTTAACAACGCGATTGTGCTTGTTGATTATACGAATCAGCTGGTGGAACGGGGGCTGCCGGTAAGAGAAGCCGTTATTGAATCTGTGAAAAAGCGGGCACGCCCTATCCTGATGACAGCTTCTACGACTATCCTTGGGGTGCTGCCGCTTGCCCTCGGATTTGGGGAAGGAGCAGAAATTCAGCAGCCGATGGGTATTGCAGTCATCGGCGGTCTCATCAGCAGTACGTTCCTGACGCTGTTTATTATTCCAACGCTCTATACCTTGTTTACCAAAGAAACAAGAAGCATGAATAAAAAATTCGCCATGCCGGACGGGGGCTACATGTACGGCTGGGAAGTAGAAGAACGGCGAAAGGAACGGGAAAAGAGAGAACAGGAAGAACGGAATAATAATGAAGACCAGCAGAATAATGAAGCTGCAGAACAGAGCAAGGAACCTGAGAATGTAGAAGATAAAAAACGCGAAGACTTGTCGCGGGATGAGATTCTGTACCTTCTCGAACGTATCGTCGGTAACTCACAAAATGAGGAACGGGACCGTTCCTCGAAGGATTCAGACAAAAATAAAAAATCCGGCGATGATGAAAAAAATTGACATTAGGACTGTGCGTCACGTACGATTAAGAAAAATAGTAAGGAATCCGCTAGGGGCGCCTGCGCTGAGACAAGAACCATTCTTGGTCCCTTCGAACCTGATCTGGGTAGTACCAGCGTAGGGAAGTGGAGCTTCGTTTTATACAAATACGTACGTATACGCCAAAGCTCACTCTCTACTTTCAGGGAGTGAGCTTTTTTTGAACCTAAAGCAGGATTCCTTCTAAAGGAGGATACAACGAATGCCACAAGTACCTAAAGTATTAACCATAGCCGGAACAGATCCTACCGGCGGGGCTGGGATCCAGGCTGACCTGAAAGCATTTCAGGAATGTGAAGCCTACGGGATGTCTGCTATTACGAGCGTGCTCGCACAAAATACAACCGGGGTCCAAAAGGTGGAGCATATGAGCACCAGTCTGCTTCAGGCCCAGCTGGATTCCGTCTTTGATGATATTATGCCGGATGCGGTAAAAACCGGAATGATCGCAACGCCGGATATGATCCGCACGACGGTGAACATGCTGAAAAAATACGACCTGCCGGTGGTTATTGACCCGGTGATGGTTGCCACGAGCGGCGATTCTCTGTCTGAGAAGGAGACGCTTGAAGTCATGAAAAATGAATTTCTTCCTCTGGCCGCAGTCGTCACGCCGAATATGGCTGAGGCAGCAAGCCTGACGGACTTTCAAATCCAGACCCTCGAAGAGATGGAAGCAGCTGCTAAAAAAATTGTTGATGAATTAGGGGCCCGGGCAGCGCTTGTTAAGGGCGGCCATATGAAAGAAGACGCAGTCGATATTTTGTACGTCGATGGAGAAATTCATTATTTCCGTTCGCCGCGGACGGATACAAAGCACACGCACGGGACAGGCTGTACACTATCAGCCGCGATTGCCGCAAAGCTTGCACGGGGCAAGTCCATCTATCTGGCAGTGCAGGAAAGCAAAGAATATATTACCAATGCGATTGCACACCCCCTGGAGATCGGTAAAGGCAATGGGCCTGTCAACCACTGGGGAGTGCGCGTTCCACTCGATCAACTACTAAAATAAAGAAATGAGGGATCGGCATGAAAGCAAAGGAAGTTATAGGTCTGCTGGAGGAAGTACGAAAAACACGGCCGCTGATTCATAATATTACGAACACAGTAGTAACCAATTTTACTGCAAATGGACTGCTGTCGATGGGCGCATCTCCGGTTATGGCAAACGCGCCGGAGGAAGCAGCCGAAATGGCAAAAGCAGCGAACGCACTTGTACTCAATATTGGTACGCTGAACCGCGAACAGGTGAAGGCGATGCGGATCGCCGGCAAAGCAGCCAATGAAAAAGGCATCCCCGTTGTACTGGATCCCGTAGGGGCAGGCGCGACGGCTTACCGGACCGAAACGGCGATTGCTCTTCTCGAAGAGCTGGACGTGGCGCTGATCCGGGCAAATGCAGGAGAAATGGCCGCGCTGCTCGGCGAAAGCGGGAATATACAGGGCGTAGACGCTTCGGGAGAAGCAGATAACCCGGAGCTTGCCAAAGAAGCTGCAAGAAAGTTTGAAGCAATTGCCGCGGTGACCGGAGTGGAAGACGCAGTCGCTCATCAGGGCGAAGTATTTATCGTGCAGAATGGCCATACGCTGCTGACCAAAGTAACCGGCACCGGCTGTCTTCTCAGTTCGATCGCAGCATCCTTTTTAACCGTTCAGCATTCGGCTGGAGCAGTAGCAGCCGCACTTGCTTATTACGGGGCAGCAGCAGAAATCGCAGGCAGTCTAACGACGAGGGAGGGCCCGGGCTCCTTTCAAATTGAATTATTAAACGCCCTCCACGCAACACAGGAAATGGATCTGCGCCACTATATCCGCGTCAAACAGGAATCATAGGGAGCTGAAACCATGGATAAAGAGATTTTGAAGCTGTATTTTATTATGGGAAGCAACAATACAGGTGGACGAAACCCGGAAGAGGTACTGCAGGAAGCTCTTCAGGGCGGTATTACGTGCTTCCAGTTCCGCGAAAAAGGCCAGGGGGGACTGCCTGAAGAGGAAAAATGGCAGCTCGGCCGGAAGATGAAGGCCCAGTGTGCTGCCTTTAATGTTCCGTTTATTGTTAATGACGATGTGGATATGGCGATCCGGCTCGAAGCAGACGGGATTCATATCGGACAGGAGGATGATCCGGCTTCTAAAGTTAAAGAACGCTGCCCTTCCCGCATGGTGATCGGGGTATCCGTGCGCACTATTGAAGAAGCACACCGGGCGGCTGCAGACGGGGCGGATTACCTGGGCGTAGGCCCGATGTTTGCGACTGATACTAAAGAAGATGCCAAAGCACCAGTCGGACTGGAGGGCATCCGCCGGCTCCGGGCGGAAGGCATTGCTCTTCCAATTGTAGGTATCGGCGGCATTGACGCCTCCAACGCTGCTGATATTGTGGTGGCCGGAGCTGACGGAGTGTCATTGATCTCTGCGATCAGTCTGGCAGACGAGCCGGAAGATGCTGCAAGAGAACTTCGCAGCCGTTTGAATGGGCCGGCAGAAAAACAGGAAAAATAGATGAACCGGCGGGTCAGTACAAACTTCCCGCCGGTTCTTTATGTTATATATGCTTCTGTAAGGTTTGTACGACGTGCTGTAATGTTTCTTTTTCTCCTACATTTCCCGGGAAAATTACATAGGGAATACCAGGAAAGCGGCTTTTCTTATCTGTCTGCCAGACGGGTACACCGGGAGCAATCTGCCCGAGCACTTCTGCTTTTTTTACGAGCAGCCCCTTCGTGCCAACATCGCTTGATGTAATACCGCCTTTCGCAACGACAAATGCCGGCTGTGAAGCAGCATTTTTCACAAAGTTTGTTACTGCATCGGAAATTTTTACGGATAGAGCCAGCTCTTCTTCTTTTCGGTTCGCTCCTAAGTCAATGCGCTCCCGGGAAGTGTAGACGCATACCGTAGTCCCGCCTTCGATAGAGTCATTGACGACCTGCTGAACGCGGCGGGTTTCCTTACGGAAGGCATTATCATCCATTACTGCAGGACAATAAAATTCCACGAATTGGATATCGGTCAGCTGTTTTAGGGCTTCGAGCTGCTCCGTCGATTTTTGCACATGAGAGCCGATAATAATCAGACCGCCATTGTCACTTTGGTGCTCGAAGAGGATCTCCGCGTCTAAATACGGTTTGCGGATA
Organism: Marinococcus sp. LNSP9103-4; assembly: GCF_056034345.1. Classification (NCBI taxonomy): domain Bacteria; kingdom Bacillati; phylum Bacillota; class Bacilli; order Caryophanales; family Bacillaceae; genus Marinococcus; species Marinococcus sp. LNSP9103-4. The sequence continues at coordinate 180,169 of NZ_JBQLIA010000004.1, forward strand.
ATACCGCCAATTTCTTTAGTAAACGTCGCCGCCGTCCGGAAGAGAAAGTTTTTCCGATTCTGCACGGCGCGGAACAGGGCTGTGCAGAATACTTTTACATCTGTTTCGCTGACAGCGTTAACGATGATCTTTTGAAAGGAAGCGGCCTGTTCGAGTTTAGCCTCGATCGCTTCGAGGTCGAGAGCGCGGAGCTCGTCAAGAGAGATGGAAATAACATCTTCCTTCTTAAATCTGCTGCCTGTTTTTTCTTCTATATATTCGCCTAAGTGGCTCGAAGCAAATCCAAACATCCGGTCGCGGGCAAATTCTGTTTCCGCTACGGGTACAAAGGTTTCCCCCTGCTGAATATAGTGGACGTCGAAAGCGGTCCGCCGGTTGCCCTGTTCAAAAAAAGGAATAAGAATTTCTCCGTCCACTGCTTTGCCTGTCCGGGCCTCGAGCGTATCTTTTAAAACCTCTGTTTCCAGCGGGTAGTGACCTCGCAGGGTGGAGTCTCCCCGGCTGATCAGCAGAAATGGCTGATTTTTTTCTTCAGATACGCGGGCTATTCGCTCTGCGATGTCAGTATGGACTTTCGTTGTTTCGGCTTCAGAGAAGGAACGCGAATTTGTGAGGATGAAGATGAGCTGCCGCTCGTCTTCAAAGGCCTCCCGAATAGTCGACTCCTCCCAGTCTGTATACACCGGCACGCCGTGGACAGTCTGAACACCGGTAGGATCGTCGTCGAGGGAGATGATTTTGTGAGGTATATTTTCGGCTGCTTCCGTAAAAAAAGCGTCTACTTTCTTCTCATCGTAATCTGGAAGGGAGTTAATGTAACTATTTATCTGTGTCATCCGTGTTTTCCTCCTTTTGGCACTGAATAGTTCGCAAGCATTTCGTAGTGCTGAAGCACGCCGCTGTGATCGTCGGATTGTTTGCCGTGCGCAATCATCGATTCATACATTTCAGCCACATCCGATGCAAGCGGCAGGGGGACCCCGAGGGATTTGCCGGTTTGAAGCACGTTAGAGAGATCCTTTAAATTAATGTCAATGCGTCCGCCTGCAGTAAAGTCCCGTTCGAGAATTTTTGGGATTTTTGCATCGAGTACACTGCTGCCGGCCAGGCCATTGCGGATGGCTTCATATACTTTATCAATGTCCGCTCCTGCTTTGGAAGCGAGAAGAACGGCTTCCGACATGGCTGCCATCGTGACATTTACTAATATTTGATTGGCAAGCTTCGTAGTGGATCCGGCTCCCACTTCACCAACATGTGTGACGTCTGTGCCAACAGCCCGCAGCACTGGATAAGCAGCAGCAAAAGCGTAATCGCTGCCGCCAGCCATGATGGAAAGCGTACCGTCTATCGCTTTCGGTTCACCGCCGCTTACCGGGGCATCCAGAAAGGCTGCTTCTTTTTCCTGAAGCCTCTCTGCCCAGCGCTTGGAGTCCACGGGGGAGACAGAGCTCATATCAATAACGATGGCTCCCTTTTTCACGACTGGCAGAATGTCATTAATTATTACTTCATCGAGTATAGCGGTGGTGGGGAGCATTGTGATAATAATGTCGCTGTTTTCAGCAGCTTCCCCTGCCGAATCAGCAGCTTTCCCGCCTGCTTCCATTACCCGCTCTCTGGCTGCAGGGTGGATATCAAATCCCTTCAGTGCAAAACCGGCCTTCAGAAGATTTTCGGCCATCGGCCCTCCCATAATGCCTAAACCAATTTGTCCGATATTCATATCGTTTCACTCCTTATTTTTCTATTAAATGTATTATAACCCGGGGAGTATGCCTGAAAAGAGACTTAAAATAAAAACGACACCAAGAGCTGATAGACCTGCAACGAAGCCGCCAAGGCTCCAGGCTGTCAATGTTTGTGGAACTGTTAAACGGCCAAAGCGATTCACTACCCAGAAGCCGGAATCATTTGGAAGCGACAGTCCAATTGCTCCTGCGCAGATGGCCAGGCCTAAAAGAATAGGAGAAATACCGAGTTCACTTGTCAGCGGTCCTAAAATACTCGAAGTGGTAACAAGTGCTACTGTGGCTGACCCAAGAGAAGCACGCAAAATTTGGGAAAAAATAAATGCCAACAGGATAATTGGGATGGACCAGCTTTGCATTATTTCAATTAGATAATCACCGATGCCGCTTTCATTTATAACAGCGCCGTACGCACCGCCGGCTCCAGTGATTAAAATAATCATTCCGGCAGAATTAACCGCATCTGTATACAATTTTTGATTAGATGTACTAATATATGGACGAAGAAAAATGATAGCAGCAATCACACTAATAAACAAAGCAACGTTTTTATCGCCCACAAAACCAAACAAGCCTGCGAGAGAATGATTTGGAGCAGCGATTTGAAAAACTGTGTTCGACAATATAAGTATAATTGGCAGAAGTAGAATTCCTAAAGAAAGACCGAGGCCTATTGGCTTTTTAGGAGCAGTGATTTCTTCAGTATCAAGTTCTGCTGTTTCTCCTGTATGATTCATACGCTTTCCTACAAGCATCCCATAAGCATAACCTCCGATAATAGTTGCAGGAATGGCAGCAGCTAAACCGTATATAATGAATAAACCTAATTCAGCACCCGTATTTTCGGCAACAATTAAAGGACCAGGCGTTGGAATCACTATGCTGTGGGAAACAATTAAACCTACACCAAGAGCAGTAACGAAGGAGATAACCGATATTCCTGTACGGCGGGATAGGCTTTTAATCAATCCGCTTAAAATCACAAAAGCCGCGTCAAAAAATACGGAAATAGATACGGCAGTACCGGTAAGGCCGAGCCCTAAAGGGGATTTTTTAACTCCAAACACCTTCAAAACAGCGTCAGCAATTTTCCCTATTGCTCCTGAAGCTGCAAGGAACTGGCCTAAAATAACACCGAGACCGATAAGAATTCCTACTCCGGTAAGCGTTTCTCCAAAACCTCCTGCAACAACTCCGGGTATTTCTCCCAGAGGCAGTCTAACAACAAGGGCAGTTAAGAAAGCGATTGCAATAAGGGATAAAAAAGGATCCAGCTTAATTTTTAGTATAAGAAAGAATAAAAAAGCTAATGACAAAATAAATACGATAATCAGTGTGCTTCCATCCATGTTTTTCACTCCCATTAAAAGAATTAATCGACAACAAATTTAATTAAATGTTCCTCCTTTTTTAATGATAAGGCTTTCAATAAAAATATTGTACACAATTATAATTATTTTGTATACACATATCAATAAATTGTTTGGTTTTTTGTTTTCTGGAAAATAGGTATAATGAAAACAAAAGATTGCAGCAGAAGGGATGACGGCACGATGAAGCAACAGCACTCTGCTTCGGATACGGCATACGAAAAAATTCGGGATGCCATATTTGAGGAAAAATATGAACGCGGGGAAAAATTAACGGAAGTAAAACTGGCAGACCAACTTGGGGTCAGCCGGACACCAGTAAGGGATGCAATGCGCAAGCTTGAAGAGGAGGGCTTGATTAAAGACAAACGGGTGATTAATCCGACTATTAAAGATTTAATGAATACGTTTGATGTGCGGATACTTCTCGAAGGGTTTGCTGTCCGCCAGGCTGCCCGTTACATGGGTCCTGACCGGATAGAAGGCCTGCAGAGGTGTATAGAGACGGCAAAGCAGGGAACAACAGAGGAAATAATGGAAGCAAATAAGGAATTTCACGACATTATTGTCAGTGCGAGCAATAACGATGTACTAATTGATACCATTGAACGGATGCAGTCAGTTATTTTTTTGTTCCGGAGAACAGTGGTGTATCACCAGAGGCCCCGTCTGATTGAAGAGCACGAAGCAATACTTGAAGCGATCCGGAATCACGAAGAGGACGAGGCAGAAGCGCTGATGAAAAGCCACTTAAAGAAGGACCTGGATTTCTCCGTTCATTCGTGGTGAGACCAGTGACATACTTCTACTGTTCCAATCCTGGAAATAAAAATCCCCCATGCAGACAGGGGTGATAAAAACCCATAAGCACGGAGGAACTCCGGGAAAAGCATTATTATTTATTAAAGGAGACTGGAATGACACGTTTTTCCCAATCACTTTTTTCGGCGAGCTCGAGCAGGCGGATGACTCTGCTTGCTTCAATGGCGGTCACCGGATTTTTACCGTCCTCCTGGATGGCCTGGGCGATCCTTTCGTAATAGGATTCGTACGATCCCTGATGCGTAGGGATTTTTTCAGTGCCTCCATACGCATCGGTATACGTCCCGTAGTAAGTCTCGTCTTCCAGGCCCCATCCCTGATCCCCGGGTGTTTTCCCGTTAATCAGCATATCCTCCTGGGGGTCAAAGCCGTATTTTACAAAGCTGCCTTTCGTTCCATGCACAATATATCTCGGAACTTCTCCGACAGCAAGAAAGCTGGATTGTAAAATAACCCGCTGGTTCGGATACCCAAGAATCGCATGAAAATAATCGGTATTATTCGTCTTCGGACGCTGCATTTCAAGGTCAGCAAAAATGGTTTCCGGCATACCGAACAGTTCAAGCGCCTGATCAATGAAATGGGCTCCTAAATCAAACCAGCTTCCCGAGCCTGGCAGGTCCTGCTCACGCCAGAGCCCCTCCACCTCCGGGGCATAGTCGTTCCACGTACCCTGAAAGGTGTGAACGTCGCCAAGCGCCCCTGCTTCCAGTAAGGAACGGATCGTCAAAAAATCGCCGTCCCAGCGGCGATTGTGATATACGCTTAAAACGACATCATTTGCTTCGGCGAGCTCTGTCAGCTCTACGGCTTCCTCATATGTAGGCACGAATGGTTTTTCCAAAACAACATGCTTGCCGTTTTCAATTGCAGCTTTAGCCAGAGGATAATGCGTCGTGTTTGGGCTCGTAATGACCACAAGATCAATATCCTCCCGCCGGCAGGCTTCCTCTGCTTCAGTGGTAACTTCAACATCCGGAAGCCGTTCATGTACTTTTTCCGGACTCGAGGATGAAACGAGACGGATGTTAAAGTGATCGCTTTTTTCAATAATAGGTGTATGAAACACAGACCCTGAAAAACCAAAAGCGATAATAGCAGTATTGATTGGCTGCATGACTGACGACCTCCTCAAAAGTTATTAATAAACTTTTCCCCCGGGACCGGAAAAGGAAACGTCTCCATCATAGAAAAAAGCGGCAGGATGACTGCCGCTTTAAAGTGTTTTGCGTTAACATGCTATTTCCATTTCGGCTGATCAAAAAATTTCGGACGGTATTTTGCGATAACAAACAGAATAATAACGGTAATAATGGTTTGCGGAATTAAATACGAAGCGTTGTAAAGTGCCGAATACGCTACCACAGGTGTACCTTCCGGAGCGTAGCTTCCAAACCAGATAACGCCTGAGACAAAATGGTCGATATAGCGAAGCAGTGCCCCGAAAACAATGCCGATAAGCATTAAAAGGTAAGGAATCCGTTCCCGGAATACAGCATGTGTCGTAAAAATCGCAGCAAATCCGAGCACCGTGTAAGCGATCGGGTATTCAAGCACAAGCTGAACAGGGTGAACGATAGTTGCTCCCTGCAGAAGCTGGAGCATTCCTGCCAAAAACCCTGTGGCAAGTCCCGCTTTCCATCCGCGGCGAAAAGCCATTAGAAAAATAGGAACCATAATAAAAGAAATCGAACCGCCGGCGAGCCACGGTCCGCCGAATTCAAGAAATCCTAAAATAAAAGAGAGAGCAGCCATGAATGCTGTTTCTATCATAATTGCTAAACGTTTACCCCTCTCCAACGATGAACACCTCCCTGGAATTTACCGATACTATCTTAGCATAATAGGAAAAAGAAAGAAACGCCAAGGGGTGGGGTTTGTCTGATATAATATGAAAAGAAGGAAGAAACAGGGAGAGGATTGCATGGATACATCGACAGATATGCTGAGAGAGTATTTAAAGGGCAGCGGAGCCGCCTGTACGGTTACCCTGCTGTTATTTATATTTTATACAATTATACTGGGGGAGGTGCAGCTTTTTCCCAATCTGGCTTTTCTTTTAGCGGTATGCACGTACCTTGGTTCGATTGTCGGAGTGCTTCTTCTTAAGCTCGTGGAGCCGTATCAGTATCATATTCTGTATCCAATTCTGGGTACGTTTTTTTTCGGTTTTCTTGGCATTTTTTACGGCGTATCGATTATCTACGCCTATCAGCTCGACGGCTTTTTCGTCATTGTGACAATGGCGTCCTCCATGTCATTTTTTATTACCCAGTTTGTGCAGGCACAGACCGTTGCCTGGATCATGGCAGGCTCCGGTCCGTTTTTTCTGGCGGTCATCATGTTTTCAAACCAATTAGCCCGTTCGCTTGGGCAGTGAAGGAGGAAAAGCAGTGAATTATCATGGCAGACAGTTTGCAGGTATAGAGAACAGCGCAGGCGGAGAGGTATCAGGGCAGACTGTTTTTTATTACGAGCAGGAGGGATCAGTGCTTCGGGCCCGCTATTCGGGTGGTGAAGTCGTTTCCGGTGTTCTAATTGGAAAAGTGTATGCAAATGGAGATCTGGAATTCCGCTACAATCATGTAAACGAGGACTGGAGCCTCCGGGGCGGCAGGTGCTATTCGGTCCCGGAAGTGCTGGAAGACGGAAGAATCCGCCTGCACGAACAGTGGCAGTGGCAGGATGAAAGCAGTGAGAAGGGGACATCTATCGTAGAGGAATTAAAAAGCGACACGGTTTAAAATGCTGGCATTGGAGGAAAAGTATGTTCAACTACGCATCATATAAAGGAGACTTTCAGCATGGAACATACTTCAATTGCCGGCACGAATCTTCGCCCGTCCCGCATAGGGCTCGGAACGTGGGCTATTGGCGGCACGCAGTGGGGCGGTACAGATGAAAAACAGTCGATTGAAACGATACATGCAGCACTTGATAAAGGCATCACCCTTGTGGATACTGCTCCTGCTTACGGGTTCGGAGAATCAGAAAAAATTGTCGGAAAAGCGTTAAAACATGATAATAAACGGCAAAACGTTGTACTTTCGAGCAAGTGCGGCATGAACTGGAACGATGAAGGTGCCTTCCGGGACGGTACGGCTGCCCGGATCCACCGGGAAATTGATGATTCCCTGCAGCGGCTTCAGACTGACCATATCGATATTTATCATGTGCACTGGCCGGATCCTAAAGCAGATATGGCCGAAACGGCAGGAGCCATGAAGGAAGTGCTCGATGCTGGTAAAATCCGCGCAATAGCGGTCAGTAATTTCACTGTGGAGCAGCTCGAAGAATTTCAAAAAACGGTACCGGTTCACGTTATACAGCCGCCGTATAACATTTTTGAACGGGGTATCGAAAAAGACATTCTGCCTTATGCTGAAAAGCAGGGAATTTCCACGCTGCTGTATGGTTCACTGTGCCGCGGGCTGTTAAGCGGCAAAATGACGGAAAATACGACATTTGAAGGTGATGATCTCCGCAACGGGGATCCAAAGTTTCAGGCAGACCGTTTTCCACAGTATATTGCGGCGGTAAATGAACTCGATCAATACGTGAAAAATAAATATGACAAGCGCGTGATTCATTTAGCTGTCCGCTGGGTGCTGGACCAGCCGGGTACGAGCACAGCCCTTTGGGGCGGCCGCCGCCCGGATCAGATGAACGGCATTGAGGAAATTATGAACTGGCAGCTCGATCAGACGGATATGAAAGCCGTGAATGAAATTGTAAATAAGCATGTAAAAGACCCGGTTGGACCTGAATTCATGGCCCCGCCGACCAGATAAAGAAATAAAAATGCTGCGCTAAGCGCGGCATTTTTTATGAAATAAAGGATGCCGGAGAGAGATCAGCGAATAGTTATACATAAATGAAAAAGTCTGCGTGCGCTAGAGGTGCTTTACAGCATTTGGATCTGTTTGTTTAATCGTGTCAACATCGCTCCTGTCGTATTTGTATTTTCCTTTAATTGTGTTCGTGCAGAAATCCCCATAAAATAAAGATGTAAGCGAATACTAAAAATGAACGGTCCATACTTCATCAAGAAATCATTTCATTATTGTCATCAATATATTTGGACCAAAAAAGGGGGAACCACAATGAGTGCATCAACAGAAAATGCACCGCAGAAGAAAAGCATCCGTTCAAGAATTCAAAAGTTCGGAAGCTTTTTAAGCAGCATGATCATGCCGAATATCGGTGCTTTTATTGCATGGGGACTGATTACGGCATTATTTATCGAATCCGGATGGCTGCCGAACGAAACTCTGGCAACACTGGTAGATCCGATGATCATTTACCTGCTTCCGCTTTTAATTGGTTATACGGGCGGAAAAATTGTCCATGACGTTCGCGGCGGGGTCGTTGGCGCAGTCGCCACAATAGGCGTTGTGGCCGGCGCTGACATTCCAATGTTCCTCGGAGCTATGGCAATGGGGCCGCTCGGCGGTATTGCCGTTAAAGGATTCGACAGACTGGTTGAAGGGAAAATCCGCCAGGGCTTTGAAATGCTCGTAAACAACTTTTCCGCAGGAATTATCGGCTTCATTCTGGCTATCTTCGGCCTTCTTGCCATCGGGCCGATCGTGGAATGGTTAACGAACGTTTTAAGCGGAGCGGTGGACTTTCTGGTCAACACAGGCCTGCTGCCGTTAACGAGTATTATTATTGAACCGGCGAAGGTGCTGTTTTTAAACAACGCTATTAACCACGGAGTTCTTAGTCCTATTGCAGCAGAACAGGTGGCTTCCGCCGGAAAATCAATTCTGTATCTGCTCGAGCCAAACCCAGGTCCCGGTGTAGGGATTCTGCTTGCATTTGCAATATTTGGCACAGGAATTTCGAAAGCTTCCGCTCCGGGTGCTATGATTATTCAATTCCTGGGCGGTATTCATGAAATTTACTTCCCGTATGTATTGTCAAAACCTCTCACAATTCTTGCAGCTATCGCAGGCGGCATGACCGGGGTATTCACGTTCTCCCTGTTCAACGTTGGCCTTACAAGCGTTCCGTCACCAGGAAGTATTTTCCCGGTACTCGGCCTTGCAGCCCCTGGAGATTTCATTGGAGTCTTACTGGGCGTAGTGCTTTCAGCTGCCGTATCCTTTATTATCGCTTCCCTGATTCTAAAGTTCAGCTCCAATGAAGGAGAAACACTTGAAGAATCCACAGCGAAGATGGAAAGCATGAAAGGGAAGAAAAGCTCTGCAGCTTCTGCGCTTCATTCCAATGCAGGTACGGCTGAAGCAGACACCGGTGCTTATTTGGATAAAGACGTTAACAAAATTGTCTTTGCCTGCGATGCCGGTATGGGATCAAGCGCCATGGGAGCATCCGTCATGAAGGACAAGGTGAAAAAGGCCGGGCTCGATATCAGCGTAACGAACACGTCAATTTCGAACATCCCAGACGACGCGGATCTGATCATTACGCACAAGGATTTAACCGAACGGGCACGGCAGAAACGGCCAGACGCAGAACATGTTTCGGTGGAAAACTTCCTCGGCAGCGACAAGTACGACGAAGTGGTTGAAGATCTGAAGCAGAAAAAAGGTGTGGAAGAAAGCTCTTCTGCTGGAACAGCGGCAGCGGCAAAGCCGCCGGTTAACAAAATCATTTTTGCCTGCGATGCTGGTATGGGCTCAAGTGCCATGGGAGCGTCGGTGATGAAGGACAAGGTGAAAAAGGCCGGACTCGATATCAGTGTATCGAACACATCGATCTCGAACATTCCGGACGACGCGGATCTGATCATTACGCACAAGGATTTAACTGAACGGGCACGGCAGAAACGGCCGGACGCAGAACATGTTTCGGTGGAAAATTTCCTCGGCAGCGACAAGTACGACGAAGTGGTTGAAGATCTAAAAACAAGAGAATAAGGAGGGAAACCGATGGAATACCTCACAGGCCGGGAGCGCGAACTACTGCTGCACCTTCTGCATCATCAGGAACTAAAGCCAGTGGCTGAAATAGCTGAAGAAATTAATGTAAGCTCCCGGACCATCCATCGGGACCTTGATAAGCTGGCAGGTTGGCTTGCCGGCGAACAGGTTGAACTCGAAAGACGGACAGGAAGCGGAGTGCGGCTTAAGGGGACGGAAGAAGATATCGAAGAAATCAAACTCCGTCTCCAGCGTCCCGCTGTTATTGAATATACGCCGGATGAACGCCGTACCCTGCTGATTTGTCTCATTCTTGAATCGGACGGCCCCGTGAAATTAACGGCGCTCGGTGCAGAATTAAAAGTAACTATAGCAACGATCAGCCAGGATTTGGATAAACTCAAAGACTGGCTTGAGCTATTTTCACTAACACTTGTGAGACGCAGAGGCTACGGGGTGGAAGTGCAGGGAGCGGAAGCAGCTAAACGACGGGCGATGAGCAGCCTGATTGCAGAAAATGTGGAAGAAAAGGAACTGCTCAGCTCGATCCGCCACCACATTTACGAGCGAAATGTGCAGACCGAACAGGGCCGCGTAGCTGAACGTCTGCTCGATATGGTTGGAGAAAACCACTGGTCGACGGTGGAGCAGGTGCTTTCAAACATGCAGGATCAGCTTCCGAAGAATTTTGCCGACAGTGCTTATATCGGACTGATCGTCCATTTAACTTTAGCGATTGAGCGAATCTCTGTAGGAGAAAGCATAGATATTAATGCGGACTACATGGAGAACCTGCGTGACACAAAAGAGTTCGCGATTGCAGAGGCCATCATTCGAAAGCTTGAGCGTGTGCTTGAACTGTCCATTCCTGAAGCGGAAATTGGCTATATTACAATGCATCTGCGGGGGGCAAAGCTCCGGACGCCGGTGGAAAACCAGCTGGAGGTGGATCACCTCCCGGTAGCCTTAAAAGCAAAAGCGCTGATTCGCGAGATGGAAAAATTAACGGGAGAACCGCTTGAGAAAAACCATTCCCTGTATGAAGGGCTGGTTGCCCATCTCGAGCCGGCATTGTACCGGCTTAGTGAAAACATGAGAATCCATAATCCACTGATGGAATCTATTAAAGAAAATTATGCTGATTTGTTCGCAAATCTTCGGCAGGCAGCGGACACCGTATTTACGGAAAGCTATCTTCCGGATGCCGAGGTTGGTTTTCTGGTCCTGCATTTCGGAACGGCAATAGAGCGGGAAGAGGCTGCCGCTCCCCTGCATGCGCTTGTCGTATGCTCGAGCGGCATCGGCTCCTCGAAGCTGCTTGAAAGCCGGCTGCGAAAAGAAATTCCCGTGCTCGGAGATCTCGAAAATGTGAGTCTGCTCGATCTCGAGGAAATGAATATGGACGGCTACGATTTAATTATCTCTACGATCCCCCTGGATCCGCAGCCGCTTCCACATTTAGTGGTTCATCCTTTTCTAAATGAAGAAGATACGAGAGCAATCCTTCGGTCAGCGGACTCGATCTACCGTCAGCAGAGCAGAGCCGGGGTGTCAGTGAAGCGGAAGGAAGCACATGAAACAACGCTCAGTTTATATGAAATACAGCTTTGCGTAGATTTAACCGTACAGATGTATCACCGCTTTTATATGAGAAAAGTAGAGGGCGGACAGAACGCAGAACAGGCAGTTCATTGGATCATGGACGAGCTGAAGAAAGAAAATATCGTACAGGATGCGGGAAGTATCGCAGAAGAAATCTGGGAAAAGCAGGCGAAGGGCTTTGCGATTCCCGAAACCAATGTGGCATTATTTCATACAAGAAGCGCTATGGTGAGTGAACCGTCTCTGACGCTGTGGGAGCTCGAAGCACCACAGGCGCTGACAGCCATGGATGGTAAAACAACGGACGTTGACCGTGTTTTGGTCATGCTTGCACCGGAACAGGAACGAAAAGAAGTATTTGAGCTGATGAGTACCATCAGTGAAGAGATGCTGATGAACCCCGATCGGCTGGATGTCCTCAGGAGTGGGGAAGAAAATGACATTCAAAAGCATATTGATGAAGTTTTTCGGGAATGGTTGAAACGGAAAATAAATTGAGGAGAAGGAGAGAAATCATATGACTAAACCAGTACTGCAGCAGGAAAATGTAAAATTGAACGTATCGCTCGGAGGAAAGGAAGAAGCCATCCGTGAAGCGGGAGGCGTTCTTGTCGATAATGGATATGTGCAGCAAAACTACATTGACAGTATGCTCGAGCGCGAAAAAGTAACATCAACCTTCATGGGGAACGGCGTTGCGATTCCGCACGGTACGGAAGACTCGCGCGAATGGGTGGACCATTCCGGTTTGTCAGTCATTCAGGTGCCGGACGGGGTGGACTTTGACGGCAACAATGTACGAATTCTGATAGGTATTGCTGGCAAAGGCGATGAACATCTGAACATTTTATCGAAGATTGCGATTGTATGCTCCGATGAAGATAACATTGAGAAAATGGTCCAGGCTTCATCCAAAGAAGAGCTGCTCGAGGTGATTGGTGAGGTTGAACTCTCATGATAGCAGTACAAATAGGCGCTGGTAACATTGGCCGTGGCTTTATTGGGCAGGTGCTCTCTGATGCCGGGTATGAGCTGTATTTTGCAGATGTAAATGATACTTTGATTGATCAGCTGAAGGCCGAAGGGGAATATGTGGTAGAGCTCGCCGAAGACGGAGCTTCTGCGAAAACCATTTCGGGGGTTCAGGCTTTTCACAGTGCGAAAGAGGAAGAGGCTCTCGTACAGAAGCTGGCGGAAGCGGATTTGATTACAACAGCCGTCGGGCCGGCAGTATTAAAGCATGTAGCTCCCGTTATTGCAAAAGCATTAAAACAAAAAGCTGCTGAAGGGCACGCCAGCCCGGTTAATATTATAGCCTGCGAAAATATGGTGGCCGGAACGGCGGAATTGAAAAAATATATCTGGGAGCAGCTGACGGAGGAAGAAAAAGCAGAAGCCGCTAATTTTGCCGGATTTGCCAATGCTGCAGTAGACCGCATTGTTCCGAACCAGCCTGAGGGCCAGGGACTGAAGGTGGTCGTCGAGCCATTTTTGGAATGGGCGGTGGAAGCCCCTTCGCTGAAGGGAAAAACTCCGGATATACCAGCGGTTACGTATGTGGATGACCTGACCCCGTATATTGAGCGGAAGCTGTTTACGGTAAATACCGGCCATGCAGCCCTTGCTTATGTCGGTTTTTTATACGGGTGTGAAACGACGAAGGAAGCGATGGATCACCCGGAGGTGGCTGGTGCATTTGAAGCGGCGATTCGGGAAACTGGCCGCCTGCTGCAAATTAAGCATGGCTTCGGTGAAAAAGAACAGAACGAGTACCAGGCAAAAATCAAAGGAAGATTTTCAAACGAATATCTTTCCGATCCCGTGACCCGGGTAGGCCGCGGGCCGATCCGGAAGCTTGGTCCGAAGGATCGTTTAGTCCGTCCTGCGGTGGAACTGCAGGAAGCAGGGGAACGCCCGGAAGCACTGGCTTTTGTCATCGCCGCCGCTCTTCAGTTTAACGTAACTGAAGACGGGGAGGCCGTAGAGCTTCAGAACACGATCGACCGGGAAGGGTACAAAGGAGCTTTAAGCCATTACGCTGAGCTTCCTGCTCATCACCCGCTGGTCGAATTGGTAGCCGGATATCTTCCGGAACAATAACAGTAAATAAAGAAGCAGAAGCGTCCGATCAGGCGCCTCTGCTTCTTTAATTTATATGGGCCAATCTCCTCCAGAGCATCCACCGCTAATCAGGTTTCCTGCGCTTTTCCGGTTAACAGCAGGCGGATATCATTTTCGCTTAGCGTGTTCAGGCTGTTCTGTTCATCAGTGATGACCTGGTCATACAGGTGTCGTTTTTCCTCCTGCATGTGCTGAATTTTTTCTTCGATGGTTTCATGAGTGATAAGCCGGATTACCTGAACTGTCTTAGTCTGGCCGAGACGGTGGGCGCGGTCAGCTGCCTGCATTTCCACCGCCGGATTCCACCATAGGTCATACAGTACTACGGTGTCCGCTCCGGTAAGGTTAAGACCGGTGCCGCCAGCGCGCAATGAAATCAAGAAGACGTCCGGGCCTTCTTCTTCGTTGAAGGTTTCAGCAAGTCGTACCCGTTCCTCTCCTGGAGTGCTCCCATCAAGATAATAGTAATCGATGCCTTCTTCTGCCAGACGGTTTTTAATAAGAGCCAGCATAGAAGTGAACTGGGAAAAAACGAGTACCCGCTGGCCATTGGCCGTGCCCTCATGAAGGATACGCACGAGTTCTTCAAGCTTTCCGGATGAGCTTTGATATTCGGGCTCCACAAGCGAAGGGTGGCAGCAGATCTGGCGCAGGCGGGTTAAAAGGGAAAGAAGGTGCATCCGGTTGGAGTCCGCTCCTTCTTCAAGGAGAGCGCCTGCCTCCTGCTGCACGTTCTGCAGCGTTTTTTTGTATATGTCCGCCTGACTCGTTAACAGATCACAGTAAGTGGTCGTTTCAACCTTTTCAGGGAGCTCCTGGAGCACTTCTTTTTTCGTGCGGCGCATAATAAAAGGAGATGCTCTGTCTCTCACCTCTTCGGGACTCCAGGAAGAAAACAGCTTTTTGTTTGGAAAGAGCCCGGGCATCACGACGCTGAATATCGATCTCAGCTCATCAAGCCTGTTTTCCACCGGGGTACCGCTCAGCGCAAAGCAGTATTTACTCCGGAGCTGCTTTACGGCCTTTGCTGTTTTAGATCCGGCATTTTTGACCGCCTGGGCCTCATCGAGCAGAATGCCGCGGAAAAATGTTTCTCCGTACCATTCAACGTCCCGGCGGATCAGAGGATAGGAGGTGATGAAAATATCGCTCTGCTGCTGGATCTGCTGCTCCCGTTCTTTTTTGCTTCCGGAAACAACTGTGGTGTTTAAAGATGGAAAAAAGCGTTCCGTTTCTTTTTTCCAATTATATAAAAGTGAGGAGGGAGCGATAATAACAAATGGTTCTCCTCCGGGGTTCTCTTTGCATTCTGTCGCAATAAAGCCCAGCGCCTGCAGCGTTTTTCCAAGGCCCATGTCGTCTGCCAGAATGCCGCCAAAGCGGTAGGCGGCCAGCTGCTTCATCCACTGGATCCCTTCACGCTGATACGTCCGCAGCTTTACGCCGGCCGGCTCGGCAAGTAATTTATGGCTTTCAGCAGCCCGCCGGATGTTTTCAAGCATGTCATCGACCTCAAGGGTCGTCTGCCAGCGGGGAGTGCCGGAAAGGTGTTTATCCAGATTGAACGCCTGATGGGCCGGATAACGCACTGCACCGCCTTCTTTGGACTGGTCCGGCTTCGGCATTTGCTGTAGGGCGCGGGCGAGGCGCTGCAGCAGCTCATCATCGAGAGGCAGGTACCGGTCGTCATCTGTTTTATAGAAGTCCTGTCCTTCCTGGATTGCCTTCCAGACCCCGGGTGTTTCTAAAGCGTCTGTTACAGACGAGGCAAGCGACAGCTCCATCCATCCCTCATCGGCATGAATGTCAGAAAGTAACGACAGGCTGTCCCCTGGAATAAGCATATTTTCAACTTCTTCACTCATGAAGATGTCCATATAAGGCCGCAGCGCTGCCAGCTCCTTCGATAAAAAACCAATAATATTTTTTGGGGAAGCAAGGACGAAACGGTCATTTTCCTGAAGGAATCCTTTCTTCTGCAGCCGTTGGAGCTGCAGGTGTTCCTGCTGCCGGTCCCGGGGCATAAAATAAGAATCTTCGACAGACGGCACAGGGTCCGGCCGGAAGGCACTGTACTCTTTAAATCCGTAACGGTAAATTAACTCTCCGGTAATTTTACCTCCGGTACCTTTTGAAAGGTAAAGGGCTGTCTGCAGCGGCTCTATGTGAAGATTTTCCTCCAGCTTCTCATTCATTTCCAGGCAGTGGTGATTCATTAACGGAGCGCCCCAGTGTAAAAAGGTATCGAGAAACTCCAGTCGGGAAAAAACGAGGCGCTGCCCTGCTGCCTGGATAAGCATTCGCTGGGCGGCAGCTGCGGTTCGCGCCAGTTCCTTTTCCGGGCAGTACAGCTGTCCGTTCCACAAACAATATATGCTCTCGCTGATAAAAGACGGCGTTTCCTGTTGTGGGGTGGAGAAAATCAGCGTATCCGATTCCTTTTCATAACTGAGAAAAAAAGAATACGGCCAATTGTCTGTCACGTTCCAGGGCCTTTCACCGTATGTATCTGTGATATAGGCATTCGGGCAGAGGTCGAGCAGGCTGAAAAGCTTTTCGACTGCATAAGGCGGCACCGCGATTTCCCTCTTCGTTCCGCTTCTTGCTATCCACTGCTCCTGAAAGGAAGACCCCGATTCCTCATGCCGAAGCACAGAAGCAAGCAGCTGAAGGACATGAAGATCTTCCTCTGAAAAATAGTGGGAGACAGGATCAAATATTAAAGAAGGAGCCAGGCGGAAGGGGGTCTCGTTTTTCATTGCTTCAATAAACTGATAAATGTTTTTCACAGCGTATCGCTGGTTTTCTCCAATCTTCACCTGGACGACTGGAAATAAAACGTCGGGCCTCCGGTTATCTACAGGAAAAGATAGTGAAAAATCAGCATGTATCTGCGTGCCTATGTCCTCTACCTTTGACTGAAAGGGCGAAAAGTATTCCAGGAACTGATCTTTCACTGTATCTTTTCCGGCCGAGGCAGCGGAAACAGGCGAAGCCGGAGGGCTGGTGAAGGCAGGAGCTTCGAGCAGCAGGGCAACAAGATGGCGGCATGGAGCAGACGAGGAATGATAAAAACGGTCGCAGGAACAGTACATTTCCTGAATGGTATGGCTCCCGTCAACGGCAATAAAAACGTCTTCCGGAAAAGGAGTGTCCTTTACGACTGCTTCCACATGCCGGGTCTGCATCAGGGTTTCTTCTGTCATATGGGCGATTTTATATAAATCATACAGGCGTTTGCCTTCTAAATATGTAGTTTCATCGGTCATCTGGCGTATAGCTTCCGGAACAAATAAAGCCAATCCTCATCCTCCTTGCAACGCTGGAAATACTATCTTCCGTACGTTTTCCATGCCCGTATTTTAGCATATTACTCCTGAAATAAGGGAATAAAAGTACATACAATAACGATTGCAAAAGGTATAATATAAAGAAAGAGATAGTCGGAAGGAGAGGTTCTTATGGATATCAGGCAGCTGATTCATGAAGCGAAGCAGGAGGCATGGGCGTTCTTTGCCCATACAGATCCCGCACATGACTATTGGCACACTGAGCGGGTGGCTGCGCTTGCAGGGGACATCGCTGAAAAAGAAGGGGCTGACCCTGATGTATGTATTCTCGCAGCCTGGCTTCATGACATAGGGGATGAAAAGCTTCTCGAAGAGGGGGAAGACGGAGAAGAAAAAATCATGCGCTGGCTTGAGCAAAATGAAGCCGATGAAGAATTGAAGCATCATATTATGCAGATTATTTCTTCGATTTCCTTCCGGCACCATAAAGAACGGGCACCGGAGACTCTGGAAGGAAAAGTAGTGCAGGATGCGGACCGCCTGGATGCCCTCGGTGCGATCGGGATTGCCCGTACATTTGCATATACTGGACACATCCATCAGCCGCTTCATGATCCGCGTCCGGAGTACCGGAACGAACGGAACAGCGCGATTCAGCACTTTTTCGATAAACTGCTGAGGCTGAAAGGAATGATGAATACAGATACGGGCCTATCGATCGCTACAAAACGCCAGCGGTTTATGGTCAGTTATCTGGAGGAATTTTACAGTGAATGGGAAAGAAAGGCATAAAAACAGGGCTGTCCGGTCGTCCGGGCAGCCCTTTCTATATTTATCAGGATGACGGGGCGTTTGTGACATATTCCAAAATTTCTTCGGGACGTTCAAAACGCAGCGTCGGCGACGTTTTTTCCGGGTGAACCGCGCCCCAACCGGCTAAACCGAAAGCAGTGCCTGCTTTTTCAGCACTTTCACTATCATGCTGGGTGTCGCCGATATAGATAGTGTTGAAGGCTTCTGCTCCGCTTTTTTCCATGAATGCCCGGAGCGGTTCCGGAGAAGGCTTATGATGGGTAGTGTCGTCGGCACTGATAATGTAAGAAGCAAACTGCTGCAGGCCGAAGGGTTTCATTTCATGTTCAAAGGCTTCACGGGTTTTGGAGGTGACGATACCAACCTGGTAGCCCTGAATATTCAGTCCTTCGAGCAGCTCCTGAATGCCGGGGAAAATATCAATCAAAAACCGGTTGTCCTCAAGGTACATGCTCCATTTTTCCTGGACCGTGCGGCGTTCATCATCCTGCAGCCCGAGCCGGTCCAAAACGTCCTTCTCCGGCATGCCGAGAAGCGGGCGCAGGTTTTCGTTTTCAATAACTTCTCCCGTAGTTTCCTCGACAGCTCGCCTCAGGGATTTAATAATAGCATCTTCCGTATTAATAAGCGTGCCATCTACATCAAAAACAAAAGTACCGTACATATTGACTCCTCCTCATAGATATCTCGCTAATTGGTTTTCCCGAGTTTTCCGAATTTCAATCAATGGAAAAAAGCCCGATATGATAGAGCGTTTACATTAAAAACTTTCACGTTATCTATTGAAAAGTTAGTGTGATGTGCTACAATTTGATGGTTCGTGACGTTGGTTTTCATACAGATGAAAGCCTGAAAAAAGAAAGCATGTGAGGCGCGCAACAGGCCGGAATGCCCGCATGCACCAAGGATAAAGAGTATAAAAAAAGAGAGGAGAAAAAAGGTTTGGATTTTTCAAAACTGAAAATGGAGTGGCTCGGAAATATTAGGGGTGACGTGCTGGCAGGAATTGTAGTAGCACTCGCACTGATTCCGGAAGCAATCGCATTTTCCATCGTGGCGGGTGTAGACCCTCAAGTAGGGCTTTATGCTTCTTTTAGTATGGCAGTAATGATTGCGATTGTAGGGGGACGGCCGGGCATGATCTCAGCCGCTACAGGGGCAATGGCATTATTGATGGTTACCCTGATAGCTGATCATGGACTGCAGTATCTGCTTGCAACAACAATTTTAACGGGCATTATCCAATTAATCGTAGGCTTCAGCGGTCTTGCCCGCTGGATGAAGTTTATTCCCAGATCGGTAATGGTGGGCTTCGTCAACGCCCTGGCGATTATGATTTTCACCTCCCAATTAGAGTACTTCCAGGGCAACGGCTACTGGCCGTTTATATTAGCAGGGATTACTCTTATTATTATTTATTTATTTCCGAAGCTTACAGGAGCCGTGCCTTCTACGCTTGTAGCAATCATTATTGTAAGTTTAGTTGCAGTGTTTGGAGGCATCAATGCTCAAACGGTAGGCGATATGGGAACTCTGCCGTCATCTTTACCGGTATTTCTGTTTCCTGATATTCCGTTAAACTTTGAGACGCTCCTGATTATCCTTCCATACGCATTATCGCTTTCTGTTGTAGGTTTGCTTGAATCACTGCTGACCGCGACGATTGTCGACGACATGACGGATACGGAAAGTGATAAAAATACAGAGTCCCGCGGCCAGGGGATTTCCAATATTGTAACCGGCTTTTTTGGTGGTATGGCGGCCTGCGCTATGCTTGGCCAGTCCGTGATCAATGTGAAATCCGGTGGGACAGGCAGGCTTTCTGCTTTTACGGCAGGGGTTGTACTGCTTCTTCTTATCATTGTTTTCCAGAGTCTTGTGGTGCAAATTCCAATGGCAGCACTTGCAGGGGTCATGATCATGGTAGCGATCAGCACATTCGACTGGGGCTCCCTGCCGACCATAGCCAAGGCGCCAAAAACCGACTCTACGGTGATGATTCTCGTAGTAGTTACAGTCGTGTACACGCATAACCTTGCGATCGGTGTGGTTGCCGGCGTTATTTTGAGTGCTATTTTCTTTGCAGCTAAAATTTCAAAGGTTCATGTTAGTAAAACCGTTAAGGATGAAACCACACGGGTGTACCACGTGGACGGGCCGTTGTTTTTCGCTTCGGTAACTGACTTTGTGAAGAGCTTTGATTACAAAGAGAAATTCGATAGAGTGGAAATTGATTTATCACGAACCCACCTTTGGGATGACTCGGCGGTCGAAGCGATTGAAAAAGTCAGACTGAAGTTTAAACAGGAAGGCACCAAAGTACACTTTACAAGCATTAATGAAGAAAGCTCGGAATTAATGCGCAAGCTTGAAGGAATGTCTTCCGGTCATTAAGAAATAATTATAGAGAACGAAGAATTGTTAATAGAGAGGGGAATGTCTGTGTACCAAAAAGTGTTACTCGCTGCAGATGGATCCGACCATGCCCGTCGTGCTTCAGGGCATGCGGTAAAGCTATTAAAAAATGTGCCGGACGGGCATTTGGACGTCATTTATATTATTGATAAAGATCAATCCAAATCGGACGTGCTGCATTACGGAAACAAAGAAATTATTCAGATGAAGCGCCGGGAGCAGCTTGAAGATCTCGAAAGCGACCTGAAAGAAGCGGGTATTTCTTATGAGGTCCATATCGAGCACGGAGAACCGGGGCCGACTATCGTCTCTTTCGCGAACAGTGGGTCATATGACTGCCTCGTAATCGGCAGCCGGGGGCTGAATCAAGTGCAGACGATGGTGCTTGGCAGCGTCAGCCACAAAGTGGTAAAACGCGTACAATGTCCGGTGCTTGTCGTAAAATAAAACCGCCTGCTGTGGCAAAAGCCGCAGCAGACGGTTTTTTTATTGAATGTTTTTAGCGCGGCTCTGCTTTTCGTTTCGTGGAAGAGAGCACGTAGTCATATACAGCCTGAGCGACTCCGTGATCATCATTATGACTCGTCTCTTCATCGGCAAGCAGTTTTACCTCCTGTTCGGAATTTTCCATAGCGATGGCAGTATCAGCGTAGCGGAACATGGATACGTCGTTAAAGTTGTCACCGATCGCAAACGTAACTGCCTCCTCCCACCCTGCCTGAATGCGCAGGTGATGGAGACCGGCTCCTTTTTCGGTATTTGGGTGCATAAATTCCAGATTGTCCCGGCCTGAGGACGTAATGGAAACGTCCTGGCGGATTTTCCACGCGCTTCGGACAGCAGCAAGCTTATCCTCGAGCGGGGAAAGCATCAAAAATTTGTAAATATGCACGTCTTCGCCCTCAATCTCTTCGAGGGAGCGGAGCTGGTGCATATGAAAGCGCCCCGTATTGTATTCCTCCTTGCGCTTGAATTCTGCCATACGATCCTCATAATCGTTCTCTTCTTTTGCGAACTCATGGGCGTCCTCCATAAAATACTGCCAGCCCTTCGGCATATAAAACATGCCTTTGTTCGTGTAAACATGAAAATAAACGCCAAAGTCTTCAAGCGACTGTACAACGCGGAGCGCTGTGTCCTTTTCGATTACGTTTTCATCCACTACGGAGCGCCCCTGGTTTACGATGGCTCCGTTCAGCGAAACGATGCCATCAGCTTCAAGGCCGGCATCCTCGAGCAGATGCTCCACGTCTTCAATGCCCCTGCCGGTTGCAATGACGAGCTTATGTCCTTCCACCCGCATCCGTTTTAATGCTTTGGCATTCTGTTCAGATATATATTTTTTTGAATGGAGAAGAGTGCCGTCCATATCAATTGCTACTACGTTCATTCCCGTCACCTCTTATGTAACGCCCGTGGCGTCCGAATTATACATTCAGAATAACACGAAATGACAAATGGAAGTTAATAATAGTTGACGAAATAGCCGGAAGAAGCTATACTCCATAATTGGAAGAAAAACTGACAAACAAAAATGACTCGTATAATCGGACGAACTGGGTTCGATGTTTCTACCGGGAGCCGATTTTCCCGACTACGTGTCTCTGCGTGATCCTTCACGCGGGGGCACTTTTTTATGGTTAAAAATCATATACGGGAAGATAAAGGAGAATGAATCATGCTAAAAAAATTGTTTCAGCTGGAGGACCATCAGACGACGGTAAAAAAAGAATGGACGGCAGGCTTAACGTCCTTCTTTACCATTGCTTATATATTAATCGTTAATCCGGCTATTTTGTCTGATACAGGAATGCCGTACGAATTTGCCCTTCTGGCGACAGCACTCGTCACAGCCCTTGGTTGTCTGCTCATCGGGCTGTGGGGTAATGCCCCGATCATTTTGACCCCGGGCATGGGCGTGAACGCCTTTTTCGCGTATACGCTTGTGATTGGAATGGGCTGGACATGGCAGCAGGGACTTGCGATTGTCCTTCTTTCAGGCGTGCTGTTTTTAATAACGGCGTTGACGCCGCTTGCAGGAAAGCTGGCACAAGCGGTGCCGCTGTCGCTCAAGCAGGGCATTACAGTCGGTATCGGGGTATTTTTAACCTTTATCGGCCTGCAGAAGGGCGGGCTCGTGCAGAGAGATGCGGAAACTTTTGTGGCTCTTGGCAATCTGACAGAGCCGGCTGCGATGCTGACGCTTTTTGGCCTTGTCATTATGCTGATGCTTGTCGTCCGCAAAGTGAAGGGTGCTTTTTTGATTGGCATTGCTGTTATTTCTATTGCCGCAGGACTGTTTGGAATCAGCAGCGGCAGCGCAGGAGAAGCGGCGGAAACCACCGGCGCCTATGCCTCGGTATTTACTGCAGCTGACTTTTCCGCATGGTCGTCTATTCCGTTTTGGACGGCAGTCTTTTCCCTGACTATGATTATCGTGTTTGAAAGTATGGGACTGTTACACGGCCTGCTGGAGCGTAAAGAAAAATTTGGCCGTTCCTATCAGGCGGCAGCGGTCACGGCGTTTGGCAGCGGCTTTCTCGGTACGTCGCCGACAATTCCAGCTGCAGAAAGTGCTGCTGGAGTGGCAGAAGGAGGAAAAACAGGGCTGACGGCGGTTGTAACCGGCCTGCTGTTTTTGGTGGCGCTCCTGTTCACCCCGCTCTTAGGATTTATTCCTGAAAGTGCGATTGCTCCTGTTTTGATTATTGTTGGCGGGATGATGGTGCAGGAAATCCGCCATATTTCCTTTGATGATGCCTCCGAATGGTTCCCGGCCTATCTGGTTATCGGGATTATTCCGCTCACGT
Source organism: Marinococcus sp. LNSP9103-4 (assembly GCF_056034345.1). Lineage (NCBI taxonomy): Bacteria > Bacillati > Bacillota > Bacilli > Caryophanales > Bacillaceae > Marinococcus > Marinococcus sp. LNSP9103-4. The sequence goes on from NZ_JBQLIA010000004.1 coordinate 203,051, forward strand.
ACTCCATTGCCGACGGCATTGCCTTTGGCTTTATAGCCTATCCGCTGCTGAAGATGGCACTTGGAAGCCCGCGGGCCGTTTCGCCGGTAATGTACGCAATTTCGTTTCTCTTTTTCCTTCATTATGTATTTACCTACATGGTGTAACCCCCGCCTTTCGGGCGGGATTTTTTTATTGGCAGAATTGATTTAAACGCTTACGATAGATAAAGGAGATGTATACACCATAGAATTACACAAATTTTTTCGAGGAAAAGAGATCCAACACTGGGGTACGTTGCGTAAGCTGAGTACATACCTCTTTTCCCACGCATTTTGAAAAAAGGAGAAGACCTATGTCGAAGTTATCGGATAACGATTTGTATGAGCGCATACGCGAGCGCGACAGAGAAGCGCTCGAGCTTCTGTATGATCGTTACGAACGGCTGCTTTATTCATTCGCCTACCGAATGACCAGGGATCAGCAAATAGCCGAAGAGATCATGCAGGATGTTTTTATGAAAATATGGCAGGGGAAGGGAAGCGCCGTCTACCAGAAAGATAAAGGGTCGCTTTCTTCCTGGCTGCTTACGATTACACGCAATGCCTCGATTGATGCCATCCGGAGAAGAAAGCCGGAAGTGGAATGGGATCCGAGGGATTCAAAAGAGGAAACGACAGGGGTGGAAGAGCAGGTGGAGCTGAAGGAAAGCAACGAAGAGCTCGAACAGGCAATCGCGCTTCTTTCAGAGGAACAACAAAAAATTGTCCGCCTGTTTTATTTTCAGGGGCTGTCCCAGCGTAAGATTGCAGAGTCCTGCGATATACCGCTCGGTACTGTTAAGGGCCGCATCAGGCTAGCCCTAAAGAAATTAAAAGAACACCTCTCCAGGGAACGGAGGGTTGATTATGGCGAGTAATAAACAAGACTGGTTGTTTGATTATATAAATGGTCTTTTGACCACAGAAGAAGAGCGGGAGTTTGAAGCCTGGCTCGAAACGAACGAGGAGACGAGACAGGAGCTTGAGGAAATGCAGGCGATTATGGGAGAGCTTCCCCAGCATATCGAACCGCAGGACCCGCCGGCCGGTATGAAAAACCGGGTTATGGAGCATGTCGTCGGAAGAGAGCCGGAAGAGAAAATCACGGCGGCAAAACCAAAAAGAAAATGGAGCGCTGTAGCAGGCGCCCTGGCCGCTGTACTGCTTGCTTCCATAGGCACGAACGTTTACCTTGGCACGCAGTGGCAGCAGGCAGCTGAAGAACGCGAAGAACTCGCCGGAGACCTTGGAGAAATGCAAACGGCTCTTTCCGAGCTTGAAGATTCTTCGCAGGAAACGGGCGAAGTGATTGCGTCCCAGGAGTTTGCCGCTACAGAAAACTCCCAGGGAAGCGGAACGGTCACGCTTCTTAATACAGAGCAGCAGGGAGAAATGGCTGTACACGTAGAAGGACTCGAAAATCTTAATAATAGTGAAGTCTATCAGGTATGGATGGTTGGTGACGGTAACCAGATGGTTCCGGCCGGATCATTTACAACCAATGAAGACGGAAGTGGTTCGCTTGTCTTCCCATCGGATGCAGTGAACGAAGATTGGAACGCCGTAGCGATTACGAGAGAACCAGAGCCGGATAATGAAGCACCTGAAGGTGAAGTAGTGCTCGAAGCTCCGTTTTCCTAAAGCTGCGAAAAGACCGGAAAAAATTTCCGGTCTTTTTTTTATATGGAATTGCTTTCATACCGGGGGACATGGGAGATTATATCAAATGAAAATTCACAAAAAATTCACAAAATATGATCCAACTGTATATTTGTTTCGTTAACTGACTGAAACCAAATATAAGGGGGATTCATTCATGTACATCAACTGGAAACGTACCGTCATAGCCCTGCCGTTATCTGCCGCCGTTATTATCCCGGCAGCACCGGGAGTCGCTTCAGCCGACAGTCATGACAGCCACGACGATATGGAAATGTCAGAGGAAATGATGGCTTCTGTAGCCACGCCGGCCGGGGACCTCCGGGCCCAGCTGGACCACTATCTTTCAGAGCACGCCTATCTGGCAGTAACGACGATGCAGAAGGGGGCGGACGGAGCAGATGATTTTGAAGAATCCGCCGCGGCATTAGAAGCAAATACACAGGATCTCACAAGCACTATCACATCCGTTTACGGAGAAGAAGCAGGTGCACAGTTTGAAGAAATGTGGAGCGAACACATCGGCTACTTTGTTGATTACGTGGAAGCGACAGGTGCAGAAGACGAGGAAGCAAAGCAGGAAGCGCTCGACAACCTCGGAAACTATCAGACAGAGTTTTCAGAGTTTCTTGACAGTGCTACTGAAGGCGGACTTGAAGCCGATGCAGCTGCAGAAGGTCTCGGCATGCACGTGGATCAGCTGATCGGCGCTTTTGACAGCTACGTTGCAGGCGATTACGACCAGGCCTACAGCATGTCAAGCGATGCCATTGAGCACATGTACGGAGTCAGCGAAGGCTTATCAGGTGCTATTGCCGCCCAGTTCCCGGAAGAGTATGACAACACCACCCCGGACACCCCGGCGGTTGATCTTCGTTCGGACCTGAACTTCCTGCTTTCAGAACACGCAGCACTCGCTGTAACGACGATGCAGAAGGGTGGAGCCGGAGCAGAGGATTTTGGAGCAGCGGCAGGAATTCTGAATCAGAATACACAGGAGCTCTCTGATACAATTGCTTCCGTGTACGGGGAAGAAGCAGGAGAACAGTTTGAAGAAATGTGGAGCGAGCACATCGGCTACTTTGTTGATTACGTGGAAGCGACAGGTGCAGAAGACGAGGAAGCAAAGCAGGAAGCGCTCGACAACCTCGGAAACTATCAGACAGAGTTCTCTGAATTCCTGGCAGGGGCTACCGAAGGTGAACTGGAAGCAGAAGGACTTTCTGAAGGTCTCGGCATGCACGTGGATCAGCTGATCGGAGCTTTTGACAGCTATACAATGGGAGAGTACGACAGTGCCTATGAAGATACACGCGAAGCTTACGGCCATATGTTCGGCGTGAGTGAAGGTCTTTCCGGCGCCATTGTAGCTCAGTATCCGGAGAATTTTGAAGAAAGCTCTTCTGACGAAGCAATGCCGGAAGAAATGCCTCAGACCGGCCTTGGCGGCTCAGAGCAGAATGTGAGCCCGTGGGGAATTGCTGCCGGCAGCATGGCGCTCATTCTTGCAGGGATTGCTGTAACGAAACGTCGCCGCGAAGAAGCGTAGTATTTATTTTTAAAAAGGCTGTCCTGCAGAGGGCAGTCTTTTTGTGTGCAGGCGATAAACATGGTATGTATGAGATACTGATAAAAGGGAAAAGAAAAAGCATGGAATAAGCACAAATGAAGGGAGAAATTGAAGCAGATGAATTGGAAAATAATCGCAGCCACGGGAACGATGCTTATCGTTGCAGGATGCTCCGGAGATTCAGAGGAAGGTGGGACGTCCTGGGAGGAAGAGGATTGGGAGGATATTGAGGAAGAAGCCGCTGGAACGACCGTGGAATTACATATGTGGGGCGGGGACCAGGGAACCAACGAATACATAGATGAATGGGTGGCCCCGCGTCTGGAGGAGCAGTATGACATTACGCTGAACCGGAATCCAATTGAAACCGAAGATGCGCTGCAAAATCTTTATTCTGAAAAAGAAGCGGGCACAGAAGAAGGGACGATGGATATCGTCTGGCTGAACGGGGAGAATTTCCGCAACGCAAAGGAAAACGAGCTTTTATACGGTTCCTTTGCAGACGCTCTCCCTAACGTTGAAAATCATATTGATATGGAGGCCGATACAAACGCGTATGATTTCGGTACGCCGGTTGAAGGGATGGAAGTGCCGTGGGGGTCGGTACAGTTTACCTTTATGTATGATACGGAAAAGGTTGAGACGCCTCCGAACAGTATTGAAGAGCTGGCTGCATGGGTGAAGGAGAATCCGGGAGAGTTTACGTATCCGGAAGCGACCGATTTTACTGGTAACGCGTTTCTGCGTCATTTTATTTATAACAATGTCGAAGCCGAACAGGTTATTGAACAGGGCTATGATGAAGAATGGATCGATGAGCAAAGCGGTAGTATGTGGGAGACCCTGCGGGAAATGGAGCCGGATTTATGGAGAAACGGAGAGACATATCCATCGTCGCTCAGCCAGTTGGACCGGCTGTACCGGGACGGCGAAGTGTCTATGACCATGGGCTACAATGAAGCTCGGGCGGAAAGCCTGATCCAGGACGGCACGTTTCCGGAAACAACAGACACGTTTGTATTTGATAACAATTCGATAGGGAACACCCATTATCTGTCTATACCTTTTAACAGCACTAATGTACCGGGAGCGATGGCTGCGATTAATTACCTGGTGTCTCCGGAAGCCCAGCTGCAGAAACAGGCGCCGTCAATGTGGGGGGACAGCACTGTTCTTGATCTGGATACGCTCTCGGGGGAGATGCGCCAGAAGTTTATTGAACAGGACCGCGGGGATTCCGTGCTGGATACGGAAGTGCTGAACAACGCCTATCAGCCGGAAATGGATGCGGGCTATGTAGAGTGGACCGAAGACCGGTGGGAAAATGAAATTGTTCAAAGGTAAAAGCATGATAGTTATGCTTTTGCCGGCTCTTCTCGTTACGGCAGGGCTTTCATTTTACGCGGTCGCAGTACTGTGTACGCGGCTGGGCGCAGAAGGACGTCCGTTAGTCATCCTTAATGAGATAGCTTCGCTGCCTGCTTTTTGGGAAAGCCTCAGCTTCAGTTTCGGAGTGACGGCCGTTTCCACCGTGCTTTCTTTAGGGATTGGAGTGACCGCATCTAAATTATTGTTTGGTAAAAAGCGGAGTGCCGGAGCTGGTTCGCTGTTCTGGGTCCCAATGGCTGTCCCCCATTTTGTGGGGGCTTATCTTGTCATCTGGTTTTTTTCGCAAAGCGGATGGGCAGCCTCTCTGACGCAGCAGATGGGCTGGATCGACAATAGAACAGAGTTCCCTATCCTGACAAATGATACTGGCGGCATCGGTATTATTTTATCCTACGTATGGAAAGAGGTGCCTTTCGTGGTGCTGATGACAGCACCGGTATACCTTGAGATGAACAATTCGGTAAAACATGCAGTGGCGACGCTTGGCGGTGGGCCGTTCCGTCAATTTAAAGACGCGGAATGGCCTTATTTAAAAGCAGTAACCCTGGAAACAGGAGTAATCCTGTTTGCGTTTGTTTTCGGTGCCTTTGAAGTGCCGGGGCTGGTAGGGGCAACCCGCCCGGAAATGATTGGTGTTACTATTTTTGAATGGTACAGCGGCGGAAACTGGGAGGAGCGCCCCTATGCCTACGCGGTATCGGCCTGGATCGGCGTGATATTCATTACTCTCAGCGCACTTCTGATGTGGTATACCCGCCGGCTGCGTATACGGATATGGAGGGGGGAGTAGCATGAAAAGAAAAGCAGCAGCAGCCGCTTTTGCACTTTGCTTTGCAGTCCCTTTGCTTGCGCTCATGGTGCAAAGCTTCGCTACGGAATGGCCGTTTGGGGAGGTTTGGCCGACGGCCTGGACGCTCGACGGCTGGGGAGTACCATTTGGCGACCCGCTGCTTGCCGAGGCCTGGGGACAGACGATTCTTATTGCCCTCTGCGTGGCGGCTCTGAACCTTGTGGTCGGCATTCCGGCAGCCAAAGCGCTTGTTGTCCGGGAATTCAGGGGGAAAGAACTGATAGATGCCATGCTTTTAGTCCCCGTGCTTCTTCCGATTACCGCCCTTGCTGTCGGTCTGCACATTTTTGCTCTGCAAAGTGGTACCGCAAATACATGGTACGGGGTCGCTTTTTTTCATCTGCTTCCGACACTTCCATACACGATTCGTATCATTCGTGCCGGCTACGAGCGGATAGGAAGAAGTCAGTATGAACAATCGCGAAGCCTCGGTGGCGGGGCAGCCGCCAGGTTTTTGCTGATTGAGCTGCCCCAGATGACTGCTTCTGTGCGTACAGCTGTCTTTTTCGCCGTCGTAATTTCTGTCAGTCAATTTGCCCTGACTGTTATTATAGGAGGAGGAGCGGTTACGACCATGGCGGTATTGTATTATCCGTATACAAACAGTGCGCCGCCGTCAGCAGTCAGTGCCTTTTCATTAATGACAGCCGCCCTTCCAGCGGCGGCTGCGCTTGCTGCTGACGGAGTACTCAGAATAAGTACGAAAATTTTAAAATCGTGGTAGGGGTAGGGAAATATGTCATATGTGTCAGTTCAGAACGGAAGCAAGGTCTATCAGGACAATCAGGTGCTCCGGAACATAAACCTCGAGCTTAAAGAGGGGGAAAACCGAAGCCTGGTCGGTAAATCCGGCACGGGAAAATCAACGCTTTTACGCTGTATTGCGGGTATTGATACGTTTTCAGGCGGTACGGTGATGATTGACGGGGCAAGTGTAAACGAAAGTCCCGCGGAGAAGCGTCCTGTCGTGTTAATGTTTCAGCAGCCGCTGCTTTTTCCGCATTTAACGATTCTGCAAAACGTTACGTACGGTTTGAAGATGAAACGAATACCTAGAAAAGAACGCACGAAAGCCGGCAGGCAGCTGCTCGAAAAAATGGAGATAGGGGAGCTCGGGGCACTGTATCCGTATCAATGCTCCGGAGGCCAGCAGCAGCGTGCAGCTCTTGCACGGGCGATAGCTGCAACACCGAAAGTATTACTGCTTGATGAGCCGTTTTCGAGTCTGGACGCCTCTTTACGTAAAACAATGCGTCACTGGGTGAAGGGAATACTGGAGCAGGAAAACATCACCTCAATGTTTGTTACGCATGACCGCGAGGAGGCATTCGATATGGGAGAGAGTGTCAGTGTGATGGCCGGCGGAGAAGTTATAGAAACAGGTAATAGAGACAAACTGATGAGTGCGCCGGAGCGACAAGAGACTGCTTCTCTGCTAGCAGATGGATGGTGGTTTCCGGAGAAAGGCTTTGTCCCGGCCGAAGCTTTGCGGGTCACAAAGGAGGCGGGAAAGGGTTATGTCGCAGCTGAAGCAGGGCCTGTAAAAAAACAGTATGGCCTGTGGATTCAGACATTTTATGGAGTTGGGGGAGTCCAGTCCGTTACCCTTGCTGTGAATGAACCGTTTCAAGGAAAAACATTTATAACCTGGATTTAAAAAGGGGGCAGCGGATGAGTATTAAAAGCATTATAAAATATGTGGTTTTTTTGACAGCTGTCGTGACCATTGCCTGGCTAAACGCCGAAGTATTCCGGTTCTCGCCGCAGGCGGTACGGGATGAAATTCTATTACTCGGCGCATGGGCTCCAGTTATTTACATAGCGGCCTGTATGCTCCGGCCGCTTATTTTATTTCCAGCTTCGATCATGTCGCTTGCCGGCGGTCTTGCCTTCGGTCCGGCTGCAGGCGTGATATACATTATGATTGGCGGGACCACCGGGGCCCTGCTAGCCTATGGACTCGGACGCCTTCTCGGGAAAGAATTGTTTCAGCCAAAAATTAAAGGGCGGATGGAAGTGTGGCGGAGGAAGCTCGAAGCGGAAGGCTTTCGGGGCACGCTTTTAATGAGGCTTCTGCCCGTCCTGAATTTTGACCTTGTCAGCTACGTATGCGGGCTGTCCCGGGTGCGCCTGTCCTCCTATACAGCAGCGACTGTTATTGGACTGCTGCCGGGGGCGGTCGGCTACAGCTTTTTGGGGTCGGGGCTGTTAACCGGGGAATGGAGATATATATTGAGCGCTGTCAGCGTTTTTGCCGCTCTTTTGATCGTGGTTGTCATTTTACGGAAAAAAGGGTATGAAAATAATATAAATAACATAAATGGGGAACTGCAATGATTGATACACACGCCCGGAAATGGGCAGACCCGGTTATAGACAAAACAGCCGATTGGTTTCTGAACCGGAGTTGGACCGCCAACCAGGTAACGGTTCTGGCATTTGGAATCGGCGTGCTTACAGGGCCGCTCATTTATTTTGACGCTGCATGGGCAGCCTTTATCTGTCTTTGGATATCAGGGTTTTTAGACACCGTAGACGGGGCAATGGCGAGAAAAACCAGGCCTTCTGCGTTTGGGACGGTGCTTGATATTACGTTTGATCGTCTTGTGGAAGCGAGCGTTCTGCTTGGACTTGCCTTCCGGTATCCGGATTTAATGTGGCTGCTTCTTCTGTTAAGTGTCTCCATATTGTTTTCGATCACCGTGTTTTTAACAGTGGGAAATATGTCGGAACGAAGCGGGGTCAAATCATTTTACTATCAGGCGGGGCTCGCTGAGCGGACCGAAGGATTTATTTTGTTTTCCCTAATGATGCTTTTTCCAGCTTTTTTATTGTATTCCATTGCTTTATTTTTATTTGTCGAAACATTTACCGGCCTGCAGAGGCTGCTGGAAGCAAAACGATTATTAAAGGAGCAGGATGAGAATGCCGCAGATTGATTACGATTTAATAGTACTTGGGGGCGGGTCCGGCGGACTGACCGTCGCGTCGGGGGCAGCGCAGTTTGGCATGAAGACCGCTTTGGTCGATGACCGGGAAAATCTTGGAGGCGAATGTCTGCATGCCGGCTGCATACCTTCGAAAGCATTTGTGACTGTCGGACGGGAAATCCAGAACGCACGAAGGGCAGCGGAAGAATTTGGTCTTCAGCTGGATGGAAATGCCAATTTTGAACAAGTGAAAAAAAGAGTGCGGGACGCTGTCGCTGAGGTGCAGGAGCTTGATGACGTAAGCGAGTTCGAAGCGCTCGGGATTGATGTGTACATGCGGCACGGGGAATTTATGGATTCCCATCATTTATATCTTGAAGATGGAAGTGTCATTGGAGGAAAAAGAATCGTCATTGCCACCGGCTCGAGTCCGAATGTGCCTCCAATTGAAAATCTGGAGCTTCTGCCTTACTACACGAATGAAACAATTTTCGAGGCTGAGAAGCTGCCGGAAAAGCTGGTGTGTGTCGGAAGCGGCCCGGTAGGCATGGAGCTTGCCCAAACGCTTGCACGAATCGGCTCTTCTGTGACGGCGGTAGATTCGGGGGATCGGATTTTCTCAAAAGAGGAAAAGGAAATTGCTGCACGGGCGCAGAAAGAATTAGAAAAGGAAATCCATTTTATTCCCAACAGCCGGGTGGTAAGACTCGAAGAAGAAAATGGGCGCGTTTATGCTGTCACAGAAGGAGCGGCCGAACAGAAAATTGAAGCGGAGGCGCTTTTGCTTGCGGCAGGACGTGTGCCGAACACAAATAACATAGGATTAGAAAAAGCAGGTGTGAGGGTAAAGAAAGATAGGAGCATCGACGTCTCGAATACAATGCAGACGTCTGTGCCGCATATCTACGCTGTTGGTGACGCAAGCGGAGGATATATGTTTACACATGCGGCCGGTATGGAAGGGCAGACTGTGGTTTCCAACGCTGTTTTCGGGCTGCGCCGGAAAATTAATTATAATGCGCTTCCCTGGGCGTATTATACTGAGCCGGAAATTTTTCATCTGGGCGTCACTGAGGAAGAAGCGAAACAGCTTGAAGGCGTAGATGCCCGTATTTACCGCATCGAAGGTAAACAGGTGGACCGTTTTCTGGCTGAAGGGGACCCGGTTCCTTTAGTAAAAATTATTACCGACCAAAAAGGAAACATTATTGGGGCTCATGCTGTCGGACGCCATGCGGCTGACTGGATGCAGCAGGTCACTGCAGCAAAAACGTGGAAGAAGAAGCTGCGGTCATTTTCAAGTGTCGTGTATCCGTATCCGGCTCACGGGGACATCGTGAAAAAAGCAGCGGATGAATACTGGCGGGAGGCTTTGTTTAACAGCCCCATCAACAAGGTACTTAAAAAGTATGTAGCATGGTTTCGGTAATTGAAGAGACAGAGGAGGAAATATAGTGACTAAACGAGTAATATTCGTCGGAGCAGGCCACACCAATCTTTCCGTAATAAAAGAATGGAAGAAAAAGAAAAAAAACGTAGAGTGGATTCTTATTTCCCCGGGACAGTACCAGTATTATTCAGGTATGTATTCAGGCTATATGGAAGGACGCTACGCCATCGAAGATATTCGTGTTCCGCTTCGGTCGTTCTGTAATGAAAACGGCGGCACGTTTGTTTCAGCCAAGGTTACTTCCATTGATCCAGAGCAGAATATTGTTCTCACCAATGCAGGTAAAGTTATGCATTTTGACTATTTATCCGTAGATATTGGCGCCCAGCCGAAAGGTCTTGAAATTCCACATGTGCAAAAGCATGCGGAAATTTTAAAAGCCAATGAAAACTTCTCTGAAGCAATAGAGAGTGTCCGCACAAGTCATCATCCGGTTGTTGTCGGTGGTGGTTATGCTGGAATCGAGATGGCATTTACCGCGCAGGCATGGAGAAGTAAAAACAAGTTCCTGTCTCCGGTGAAAATTATTTCCGGGAGTAAGCTGCTTCCGGAAGACACAGAGGAAACGCGTCAGAAGGTGTACGATCTTCTTGATAAAAGAGGGATTGAATACTTTGAAAATGAACAAGTGCACCGGGTGACAGACCGAACGGTGGAAACGGATTCGCTCTCCTTTCCGTATGAAGATCTACTGTGGATGACCGGCCCGAAAGCACCAGCCTGGTTTGAAGCCTCACGGCTGCCGGTCGATAGCGAAGGGTATCTGCTCGTAAACGAACACCTGCAGTCAGTAGCGTATCCGCAAATATTCGGAGTGGGCGACTGCGTTACCATCGCGGGACATGAAGACATTCCGAAAAACGGAATATCAGCTGTCAAAGAAGCTCCTGTGCTTCTTGAAAACATCAAGCGTTCCCTGAAAGGCAAAAAGTTGACCAAGTATTCGCCACAAAAAAATTATATGGCAATTTTAAATCTTGGAAGTAAGCAGGGGCTGATGATTTACGGTGACAAAACCCGTGCAGGCAAAGCACCGTTTAAAATCAAGCACCGGATCGACAAAAAATTCATCAAAGAACTACAGCCATCAAGAAAAGCGTAGTCCCGCATTTCAGGAGACTTATCCGGCTGGCCTGTTCCCTGGCTGGACTTGGCCAGAGCCAAGGAAGCCAGGGCGGCCAACGGAATAAGCGACTGCGGGACGAAGCTGGACAGGAAGAAAAGCGTAAGAAGCCGGGTAGTGGCGCGGGATCTGGAAGCTCTTTTGCCAAGTGGTTCTTTCACTTGGCAAAAAGAGCTGAAGAGACCTGCCGCCACTGGCTTCTGGAGCTGGACATCAAGAAAAGCGTAAAAATCCGGGTGAAGACATGAAATAAAAATTCTTTGTATAGCATAAAAAACGGACTGCCTGTTGATGAAAAGGCAGTCCGTTTTTGCTATCTTTTTACGTCGTCTGGCTGGAAACGAAATAAGAGTTTTCGTGGAAGGAAATATCAGGATATTTGTCTTTGGCCATGTTTAACTGGAACTCATTTTCAAATAGGGCAACTAGCCGGCCATTCCGGTCGAGAGCCAAATTCTTTTGTTTTTTGGTGAATGTGTTCATCGCCTCTGCTGGTCCGTCGACCCACCTGGCGACTGACAATGGAAGATTTTCCATTTTAATATGGGCGTTATATTCATTATTCAGCCGGTGCTCGAGTACTTCAAACTGAAGCACGCCGACAACGCCGACAATCTGCTGCTCCGGCACCCGCTGATACGTTTTAAACAGCTGGATGGCACCTTCTTCTGTTAACTGCTGCAGTCCTTTTTCAAATGATTTGTGCTTCATTGCATCTTTAACAGAAATGGCAGCAAAGTGTTCAGGAGAAAAGTGTGGCATTTCTTCAAAAGAAAATGTGCCTGATTCTGCAAGCGTGTCGCCGATTCGGAAGGTCCCCGGATCGTACAGGCCGATAATATCGCCGGCGTATGCCTCCTGGACAATACTGCGGTCCTTGGCAAGAAACTGCGTTGGCTGGTGAAGCTTCATGTTTTTGCCGATACGGACATGATTGACCTGCATACCCGGAGAATACTTGCCTGAAGTAATTCTCATAAAGGCGATCCGGTCCCGGTGTTTTGGATTCATGTTCGCCTGAATCTTGAAAATAAACCCGGAGAAATTGTCACTGAGCGGGGAAACAAATCCCTGATCGCTTTCCCTTCCGACAGGAGCCGGCGCCCATTCCATGAAATATTCCAGGAAATTCTGCACCCCAAAGTTCGAAACTGCGCTCCCGAAAAAGACGGGAGTGAGCTCGCCGCTTTTGATGCGTTCTTCATCATACGCATCCCCGGCTACATCGAGAAGTTCAATTTCCTCCTGAAAGGCAGACAGGAGCTGTGGATCGATACGTTCCTTGAGCTTAGGATCGTCGGTGCCGTTTACGTAAACGACTTCCGTCTGGGACGGGGAATCCGGGTTAAACCATTCTACTTTTTTGGCATGGCGGTCGTAGATGCCGTGAAAGTCCTGGCCCATACCAATCGGCCAATTGACCGGGTATGAACGGATACCTAAAATGTCTTCCATTTCTTCCATCAGCTCGAACGGGTCCCGCCCCTGGCGGTCCAGCTTATTAATAAATGTGAAGATAGGAATGCCTCTCATGCTGCAGACTTTGAAGAGCTTTTTGGTCTGTGCCTCGACCCCTTTGGCTGCGTCAATAAGCATGGTTGCCGAATCGGCTGCGGTCAGCGTACGGTACGTATCTTCACTGAAGTCTTCGTGGCCGGGAGTATCGAGAATATTGATGCGGTGCCCTTGATAATTAAACTCCATTACAGAGCTTGTGACAGAGATCCCGCGCTGCTTCTCAATTTCCATCCAGTCACTTGTAGCATGACGCTGGTTTTTCTTGCCTTTAACGCTTCCGGCTTCACGGATAGCGCCCCCAAAGTACAGAAGCTTTTCCGTTAAGGTCGTTTTCCCGGCGTCTGGGTGCGAAATAATGGCAAACGTCTTTCGGGATTCGATTTCGTTTTTCCATGTAGCCATTCGTTATATCCATCCTTCGTTTAAATTTGCTGATAATCTGCCCGCGTTCGTAAGCACTCTTCCTATCTTAATAGATAATCTTAGTTTTCGGCAACAACAAGGAGGGTAGAGTACCATAGTAATTATTTCGATAAGGAAAGTTTTAGATTTAATTAATGTAAAATATAGTACAATAGCCGCAAAAATTTGTAAAATTCCTTTGAAATGTTTATTTTCAAGAAATTAATGGTAAAATTTTAATATAACGTTATCATTTATATATTTAGCTATCTATCTTTTATAAGAGGTGAATGAGATGAGATTCAAAAGAACAGCAGTTGTCGGTGCTCTGTCAGCAACACTTATTTTCCCTTTAACTGCTTTGGGGCAGGATACATACACCGTAGAGTCAGGAGATACTTTATATACGATTGCTGAAGATCACGGTGTAAGCGTTGATGCACTTATGGAAGAAAACAGCAGCATTGAAAATCCTGATGTAATCAGCGTAGGCCAAAGCATTGCTATTCCAGGAAGTGAAAGTGACTCTTCTTCAGAAAGCAGTTCCGCTGAAACATCAGATGCAGTTTCTTCTCAGAGCGAGTCCGAATTTGAACAGGAAGTTGTTCGTCTGACGAATGAAGTTCGGGCAGAAAATGGACTTGCACCGGTGGAAGCGGACAGCTCCCTGCAAAGTGTAGCAGATGCGAAGTCCCAGGACATGATTGAGAATGATTATTTCGCCCATGAAAGTCCGACCTACGGCAGTCCTTTTGAAATGATGCAGGAATTCGGCGTGAGCTATGAGGGCGCTGGTGAAAACATTGCAGCCGGGCAGGATACGCCGCAGGACGTTGTTGATGCTTGGATGGATTCCCCGGGTCACCGTGATAACATCCTCAATCCGGACTTCACGCATATTGCGATCGGCTATGAAGAAGGCGGAGAATACGGTCAATATTGGACGCAGATGTTTTTGGAAAAATAAAGAATCAGGGAAAAGCGGCTGCTTGAAGGCAGGCGCTTTTTTGTATTTAAATCACGAAAAAAGCAGGCTTTTCCTGCATGAAAAGTACCTGCTTTTTATTAAACCCAAGCCTCAGCCCAGTCCTGGATGGCATTAATGACCGGTTCGAGATCCTTACCCTTACTCGTCAGCTGATACTGGACGCGCACAGGCTTTTCCGGAAATACGCTGCGTTCGACAATCCCTTTTTCTTCAAGCTCTTTTAGCCGTTCGGTAATCAGCCGGTCGCTCATATCCGGAATCTCTCTTTTTATATCTTTGAAGCGGAGTGGTCCTTGAAGAAGCACAAGGATTAAGAGGCCCGTCCATTTTTTGCCGAGCAGCTCCGCTGCAAATTCATATTTTGGGCAGATGGAAGTCTTCTGCATAATAGTTCACCTCTTTATGAACATAGTACCACAAAATCATTGTTTCGTAGAGGAGGGGCTGGGGTATAGCTTGAAGGGTGAGTTGACAATACAAATGTTTTCATGTACTTTTGAAAAGTAAGTAACTTTATAAATATAAGTAATAGGAGTGTTTTTCAATGAGTAAAGTATTGGTACCGTTTTACAGTTCTTATGGACATATACATGAAATGGCAAAGGCAGTAGCGAAAGGCGCAGAAGAAACAGGTGCAGAAGTAAGGGTCGTAAGAATTCCCGAATCGCAGATGGCTAAGGAAGGTATGTCTACGCAGGAAGCGTATGTAGAGGCGCAGAATAAACAGGCAGATATTCCTGAAGCTACAACAGACGATCTCGTATGGGCTGACGGCGTTGTTTGGGGTATCCCAACACGCTTTGGCAATATGCCGGCTCAGGTTAAGCAGTTTATGGACGCAGCTGGCGGCCTGTGGGCAAACGGTTCGCTTGAAGGCAAGGTAGCAGGAATCTTCACGAGCACAAACACAGCTCACGGCGGTCAGGAAACAACAATTATAACGTCGATCGTACCGCTGCTTCATTTTGGATTCATTTTTGTTGGTCTTCCATACGGGGAAAACCCGGAAATGACTGAACGTGACTTTGTCGGCGGAACGCCATACGGTGCCTCTACGCTTGCTGGTCCGGACGGTACCCGGATGCCAAGCGAGGGTGAATTGACAATGGGCGGCCGTTTAGGCGCCCGCGTTGCAAAAGTGGCAGAGAAATTGGGCAACTAATAGAAAGCAAAAAAAGCGTCCGCGTGTGCGGGCGCTTCAGATTGTAGACAAAGGCCTCCGAAAATGGATTTCGGAGGCCTTTGTTGTGCCATCGAAAGAAAAAAGAAGCCCTAACAGACAAGCGCCTATTTGTCGCCACCGCCAGGTGGCGAGTTTTTTGAGATTCATCGCTGCATAAACAAGCATCGCCTGCGCAGAGTTTCTTGCCCCTCCGGCGAGGAGCGTCCAACGCAAGCCATGCTTTTGTTTGAGATCCGCAAAAATCCGTTCGATGGTTTCTTTTCGTTCCGCATAGGTTCTCCGGTTCCACGGGGTGTGTCGAAGGTGTTCGGCTTCGTCCAGATCGTCCTGCCAGACGTGGCGGAGGATCACCTTCCGGTGATCCCGGCTTTGGGTGCAGGTCTCAAGCAGCGGACAGGACTGACAAATGGCGGGATCCGAGACATACTCCTGATAGCCGTCCCGAGTCGTGGTGCGGTAGCGCAGGGCCTGATGCTCGGGACAGAGATACGCATCCAGGTAGGCATCATACACAAAGTCCTGTTTACGCAAACGTCCCGGCGGGCCCTTGGGACGGGTATAAGGCATGACCGGGCGGATGCCCTCTTCACGAAGCAGGTGAGCAATCGCCGGGGTTTTATACCCGGCATCCACCGCGACGGCATACGGGCGGCCCATCCGGGCCGTCACCTGGGCCAACAGATCATGAAAGATCCGGCTGTCATGAACATTGCCCCCCGTCACGATCGCTCCGAGGACAAACCCATGCCGGTCACAGGCGGTGTGCCAGCTGTAGGCAAACATTTTCTCCCGTTCATCTTTGACGTAATAGCCGCTGTCAGGATCCGTCGTGCTTTGTTTGACCTCCCGTCCGCCCGGTTCGCGGCGGGCGGGAGGCAGGGGCTTTTTTCCGTGGACCTCGCGGTCCCGGTGAATTTCGGCGTCCAGTTGATCCT